>CAYWBV010000740.1:0-1500 GCA_964455785.1 uncultured Maribellus sp. | reverse complement strand
ACCCACCCTTGATCGAATGTTGCATGTTGGTTGCTTCCATACATGGATGAGTGACGGAAAACTATGGTTTTAAGTCCGTAAATACGGTTAAAGTCGCGCAAATACTGGTCGGCAGCACCTTTTGAGCAACCATAGGGTGAGTGGAAATCGAGAGTAATGGATTCGGGAAAGCCGTTTGGATATTCTTTGCAAATATATCTTGTGTCGGTTTCTTCAAACGTTAAGTCAGAGAAATCACCATAAACTTTGTTAGTGGAGGAATAAAGCACAACTGTTTCGGGTGAATATTTCCGTATCGCATCTAAAAGGTTGAATGTGCCTAATGCATTCACTTCAAAATCCAATCTCGGGTTGGCAATTGATGTGGTCATGGCTACTTGCCCGGCAAGGTGGAAAACATAGTCAGGTTTTACTTCTTTTACAACTGTTTCCACATCGTTGTTGTTGCGAATGTCATAAGGATAGTAATTAAACTCGCCATGTTTTTTTAACCACTCCAGATTTTGACTGCTTCCGAAACGAAACAAATTGTCGAAAACGATTAGTTCTTCACCCCGTTTTAAAACTTCGGCTGCTAAATTGGAACCAATAAAGCCGCAACCACCGGTTATTAAATATTTCATTTTTGCGAATTTTACAAATTGATATGATTGTCAAAAATTATTGCAAATTACATGAATTGTTCATAGAGTATTTTTTTTAATCCATTCAGAATAGTATATTGAGGCTTCCATCCTAATCTAATTAATGCTGAATTATCTGTATCAGAACGCATCAGTTCATTTTCTCTGTAGGGTATGGCACCAAAATTCAATATACTCTTGCTTTGGGTTATCTCTTTGAGAGTCTGCATTAGTTCTTTAATGCTAATCAACTCTTGTGTTGACACTTGAAATTGACTATACGCATCAGGGAGAGGAAGTTTGCTAAGAACCTTTTTGTAGGCTGTTATCACATCATCAATGTATATAAAGTCACGTAACTGTTCTCCCGCGGTTAAATCAATGAACGGTTCGTTTTGTTGCAAACGTTTCATCATGACTATAATGAAGTTCGTTTCCGGTGCATTCGGACCATAAAAATGTTCCAGCTGCATGTTCACAAGGTTTATTTCGTAACGGCGTAAATAAAGCCATTCTCTAAACTGATTTTTGGTAAGTGCATAGGTACTTACAAACCGGTCGAGTACCGTATCGGTATTTATAAATGTGGAACAACCGTTTTCAATAGCCTTGTCCAACAAATTAAAAGGGATGAACAGATTGGCATTTGCAATGGTTTTTACTTCTTCGTTTTGCCTCCCATAAAAAGTAGCTGTATGGATGATTGTATTAATATGGTTCTCAGTAAATAATTCATTGGGCAAACCGTTTTCAACTGAATAGACCTTGAAATTGTATCCTTCAATTCGGTCTAAGTTGTGTAACGAGTATTCAAGACCAATGATATGATTATCTTTAGATAACGACTTTGCCAGGTTGCTGCCGAGATAGCCGTTGA
>CAYWBV010000739.1:0-1502 GCA_964455785.1 uncultured Maribellus sp. | reverse complement strand
ATTCTACGCTCACTAACACTTTTTTTCTTAAGCATTTGAACTTCTTTCTCACTTAATATTATAATTTTGCATTCAATATTAAAAACCAAATTTTACAAACCATCAGGTTTAAATGTACCTCTCATTTAGGCTATAAAACTTTTTAACTGTGGATATTGCTTTACAACCTTATTTCCCCCGCACAATATTTGTTTTGAAACGGTATCTGATTTTATTTGTGATCTTCTTTACGTTTAGTAATGCCGGATCGGCAATAAATTTGCCCATAGATGTACCTGACGCTGCTCATGGTTTGATCCTATCTTCTGCTGTGAAACAATCAGTAGCAGGATCAGGACGAACAGACCTCTGTCGGCCGGGAATAGTACTATCTTTTCTCCCGTCAGGTCAAATACTTATAATACTTGGTATTGTTTTATTAATGGGGCTCACGGCCATCGCAATTGCTGATGCCAACAGATTGCGCAAAAAAATGCGGCAAAAGATGAGTCAGCTGCATAAGGCCAATGAACTGGCGCGAGAGAATGAAGATAAGTTCAGAGTGATTGCTGAAAGCACTTCAGATGTTATATGGATTTCTGATTTTAATTTCATCGTGAATTATATCAGTCCGTCGGTAGTTAAGATGCTTGGCGGAACTACCGAATCATACCTCGACAAGAAGATACTGGATGTTCTTCTTCCTCAGCACCGGAATAAATTAAAACAGGTATTGAAGGAAGAACTGGAAATCGAAAAATCCAGAAGTTGGAATAAAAGCAGATCCAGAATTTTGGAAGTTGAACTTTATCATGCCGGTGGAAGTACCGTGTGGGTTGAGTTGAACCTGTCGTTTGTGCGTAATAAGGAGAGACAGCCTGTAAGCCTTTACTGCGACATGCGAAATATCACCGAACAGGTGAATGCACGTACCTATATTCAGAAAAGATTGTCGATGGAAGAACTGCTTTCCGATGTTACCTTTGAAGCAATCGGTGAACGGAACCTCGATACTACATTAAGGCAAATTCTGGAAAAGGCCGGCTCCATAACGAATTCCAGTCGTGCCTATATCTTCAATTACAACAAACGAAACAATACTGTAAGCAAATCTCTCGAATGGTGTGCCGAAGGTATAAAGAATCGGTCAGATAGTCATGAGCAGCAGTTGTGTGAATTCTCACCGATATACAGGGAATTGTTAAAGGGCAATATAGTGCAGTTCGAAAAAATAGATGATGTTAATGACGAATACTCGAAGCAGATGTTTTTGCGGAATGACCTTGCTTCAGTACTGATGGTTCCGCTGATGCTCCACGATCATTACTATGGGTTTATGGGGTTTGATGATTGCAAGTCAGAAAAGAAATGGCTTCCTGCAGATATTAAAGTAATGCAATCGCTGTCTTTTATTGTTTCAAGTCTTATTGAACGCAACATCATGGAAAGGGAACTTGCAATTACGGAGCAGGCATTTGAGCTGTCGATCGAAGCAAAAATCGTTGCCGACCTTAACGGAATGA
>CAYWBV010000738.1:0-1503 GCA_964455785.1 uncultured Maribellus sp. | reverse complement strand
ACCGGCAGTTTTATTCAGCTCGAAGTGGACAGCACCAAAAGTTTTATGTTCGAAACCCCCAAAGGCGTACTTTCGGTTCAAAACAAAATTGTAAATCCGGTGTGGCGTAAACCCGACTGGGCATTTATTGAGGAGGGCCTCCCGGTGCCAGCGCAAAACCACCCGTCGCGTTACGAAAAAGGTGTTTTGGGCGACTATGCGCTTAGCCTCGGCGACGGGTATCTTATTCATGGAACTCTTTACCAGCGCTTTATCGGAATGCCAGTCACTCACGGATGTGTGCGTTTGGGAGATGAAGATCTGGAGGTTATTTACAAAACGATGCAGGTAGGTTCAAAAGTTTTCATTTATTAAAAACCGGACGATGAAAGATTTCTATACAAAATATAAAAAGGGTTTTCTAACTGTAATTATCGTATTTGCTGTTTTGCTGATATTTTCTGTTGTCCGTCTTGTTTTTGCCGTCAATTCTGTTAAAACTGCCGTTGGCGTACAAAAGTCGGAATTTGTGGATGAAAATTCTTTACAGAAAGGGTGGAACGAACCTCACATCCGGCAGATGAGAAAAGAAATTTATTGGCTCGAACAGCAGCTCTTATTAGCCAAATCCGATTCAATCAACCTTGGAATTAACCTTGCCGACAGTATTGTACAAGTGCAGTTAAAAGGTACGGTTTTGTTCCAGTCGAAAATCCTCAAACAACATCCGGCAGGTTTTTTCGATTCGATGGAAGCGGGCGCCTACTTCAACTTCGGGAAAGTTTCGTCGATAAAAAGCGAGAAAGCGAGCATTGTAAAAAAACCCATCAAAAGAGTGGCTGCACCCGGCAGTGAAGCAGAAAAGAGCGGCGTAAAACAGGATACCATCATTGACAGTCGTTTACAATGGCAATTCTACTCCGACAACAATGTTAATGTAATTATCAGCGGTGTGGAAATGAATGCCGATTCAACGTTAAACGTCAATGCGGGAAGCGATATGCTGAAACTCCGTGCATATCAGTTTTATAACGGAGTTTTCCCGAAAAATTATATCCCCACTTTGTTTATCTGGCTCAATGATAAAGATGCCAAATCCATTTACCGGGCGCATCCTGCAAATGGCAAGATAATTTTCCGTAATTAGTTTTTTGTCAGTTTCTGAAATAAATCCCTGAAAATGGCATCGCGGTTGAGCGAAGTGGCCATCCTCATAAAATGCCGCGAATGATCGACACTGTAAGTTACCTGGTCCGTCAGCACGGGGCTGTGTACAAGGTTGGTCGGAATCCACGACGAATCGACGAGCCAGGCTACTGCCGTTACATCCCAGATAACTTTCGACCAGGCATCGCGCCCACCGCTGTATTCCACAACAATGTTGTACAAATAATCGGAAAGTTTGTTTTTCCCTTTTAAATAATGCTCCAATTCAGGAATGGTAGTATGAAAGTGCGAAACCACCGGCTGGCAGGGCATAATAACAAACGGAACGCCAGAATTTAAAACCACCTGCGCGGCCAG
>CAYWBV010000737.1:1267-1506 GCA_964455785.1 uncultured Maribellus sp. | reverse complement strand
ATATTTGCTCAGCACAACATTATCATGGATCCTCCCTTTACCAATATTAATATACTTTCTTGCCGGAACTTACTTATTTATGTAGATACCGAGTTACAGCGCAAATTACTCGGATTATTTTATTACAGCCTCAACCATGAAGGTATTTTAGTGCTTGGTTCATCTGAAACACTTGGAATTCAAAGCCAGCTTTTCTTTACAGTTGATTCAAGCCTTAAGATATTCAAACGTTCTGTTAA
>CAYWBV010000737.1:0-1257 GCA_964455785.1 uncultured Maribellus sp. | reverse complement strand
TTTCTAAAATGATATCGTCGTGAGGAGTTTCAGAAGGATTAGGATAATCTAAATGTTGCTCGGTTGTTTGTTCGTATTGAGGATTAATATTTTTATTTATTTTTATTAAACTTTTTTTATCAAACATGTTTGATTTTCCATCTTCATTTACCCGATCCCGACAAATGAGTAATTCTGAAAATCCTGTATCTGAAAGTCCAATGAAAAACATACAAACACTGGCCGACCAGCTCCTGCTTCAACAATTTTCACCTGCGGGAATAATAGTAAATGAAAACGGTGATATATTATATATCAGCGGGCGAACCGGGAAATATCTGGAACCGGCTGTAGGAAAGGCAAATATGAACATATTTGCAATGCTTCGTCCAGGTTTTCAAAACGATTTTGCTATCGCTTTTCGTAAAGCAATAATGAGTAAAAAAGCAGTGGAATTACATCATGTCAAAATTGGCACAAATGGAGGCTCATTTACTTTGAATGTAATTATTCAGTGGATTCATAAGCCTGAACCACTATATGGTAAGCTAATGATAGTTTTTTCTGATGTACCGCAAACCAATGATACGAAACCCATCGAAAAAAAAGGAAAAAAGGTAACCAACAAACGGGAAGCAGAACTTGAGGAAGAGTTGCACCATACCCATCAAGAGATGCAAAATATCATGGAAGAGATGCAGACATCGCAGGAAGAACTGAAATCGACCAACGAAGAACTACAATCTACTAACGAAGAATTGCAATCAACCAATGAAGAGCTAACGACCTCGAAAGAAGAAATGCAAAGTCTAAACGAAGAACTCCAAACTGTAAATGCCGAATTAATGGTAAAAGTTGAGGATTATTCACGTGTTAACAACGACATGAAAAATCTATTCAACAGTACCGACATAGCAACCTTATTTCTCGATAAAGAATTAAACATCCGCAGATATACCAGTCAAACCACTAAAATATTTAAACTCATCAAAAGTGACATCGGCCGTCCGTTCACCGACCAGGTGTCATTGCTGGTTTATCCTGAGTTGCCGGAAGATGCACAAGAGGTTCTGATTACACTGATATCTATTGAGAAACAAATTCCAACAAGAGATGGCAGATGGTTTTCAATTCGTATTATGCCCTATCGCACCTTCGACGACCGCATCGACGGACTGGTAATTACATTTATTGATATCACAGACTTGAAGCAGGTTGAAGAAAGGTTGCAGAAAACAATTCAGGAGAACCAGTTGCTTTCCGAACTATCTACCAATA
>CAYWBV010000736.1:0-1506 GCA_964455785.1 uncultured Maribellus sp. | reverse complement strand
CAGGCGCCTGGAAAGATTCACAGATAACTTATTGATATCTTTTTTGTTTAACTATCAGGGAAGGAAAATAAACTGAACGTTTGGAGGCCTTTCACCGTAAAATGTGACGAACTAAAAAAGATGCAAAAACAAGATTATAAACGGATGAGTACTATTCTATTCCTGGCATTGCTGTTTTTTTTCCAGTGCCATAAAACAGAGATCCCCGACGAAAAAAAAGAAATCGAAATCGAAAAGGAAATCGAAGAAACAGAAGAAGAAATTCTTCCCGGAGTCTATATCCGGCCGTGGGAAGAGAACCCGCGCTACTGGCAATACAAAGGAGAACCGGTGTTGTTGTTGGGAGCCAGTAGCGACGACAATTTGTTTCAGTGGACCGCCGACAGGCTTGTACCGCATCTCGACTCGATGGCCGAAGCCGGGGCCAATTATGTACGTAATACCATGAGCGACCGTCCCGACTTTGGTTTTGAATTGTACCCCTTTTCTAAAACACAAGAGGGAAAATACGACCTCGACCAGTGGAACAACACCTATTGGGAACGTTTTGAATTTTTCCTGAAAGAAACAGAAAAACGGGATATTATCGTTCAGATTGAAGTGTGGGACCGCTTTGATTACTGGAGCGACAACTGGCTTCTGCATCCGTATAATCCTAAAAACAATGTGAATTATACGTTTGAGGAGGCGGGGTTACAACCCGAATATACACAACACCCGGGCAGCAACCGGCAGCCTTTTTTCTTTACCACGCCAAATCAGCAGAATAACGTAACATTGCTGAAATACCAGAAAAAGTTTGTGGAAAAGATGCTCTCCTATTCGCTGAATTTTGGCCATGTTTTGTATTGTATGGACAATGAAACCACAGCCGCGGAAGAATGGCCCATCTACTGGGCCGAACTGATTCGCGAAAAAGCGTCGGAAAAGGGGAAAACGGTTTATATGACCGAAATGTGGGGGGATATGGATTTAAAATCCGACATCCACCGGCGGACATTCGACCACCCGGAACGATATACGTTCTGCGACGTGTCGCAAAACAACTGGAACAATGGCCAGGAGCACTGGGATAATCTTCAGTGGGTGAGAGATTATACAGCATCGGAACCACGGCCGATAAATGCGGTTAAATTGTATGGAACAAGTACGAACGTCAATACAATGGAGCGCTGGTGGAGACTCATAACCGGCGGCGCCGCCTCGGCAAGGTTTCACCGCCCGGCCTATGGGTTGGGGTTATCCGATTTATCGGTTACCGCGGTAAAAGCAGCCCGGAAAATAGAGGCTGTTGTTAAATTCTGGGAATTGAACCCCGGAAATGAAGCCCTTTCGCTGAGGGAAGACAACGAAGCGTATCTGACATCGAAACCGGGAGAAAATTATGTGCTTTATTTTACCAGCGGCGGACAGGTGGGGTTAGACATCAAAAACTATCCTTCGGCATTCCTTTTAAAATGGCTGGAGCTGAGTACCGCAGAATGGAAACCGGAACAAACCATTACC
>CAYWBV010000735.1:0-1509 GCA_964455785.1 uncultured Maribellus sp. | reverse complement strand
CAGTAAACATATCGAAATAAACCGAATAGCTCCGGTTGTGGGTAGAAAAGAAGGGCTTGAATTCTACGTCGCGGGGGCGGCCTGCATTTTGGGTGACAAACGTATTTGTTTTTCCTTCCACCGGTTTTAGCCAACTGTTCGGGTCGCGGTTTTCTGTCATAATCACCGGGACAAACATTGGATCGAAACGGTTGGTATCGTTTTCGTCGCCCAGGTCGCCGGCCAAAACAACCGGACCATAAAAAACAGCAACCCGGTTCGAATCATCGGGCATGGTTTCCAGCCTCAGTGAAAAAGGAAAACGAATCTCGACCACATCGTCGTTTTTCCAGATTCTTTTGATTTTCACAAAACTTCCCGGTTTTTCTTTTATCCGGATGGGTTTGCCGTTTACTTTTATTTCCATTCCTTTTTCAGCCCAGTGTGGATATCGGATTTGAATGATCAACGGGACCGCCGGGCCACACGAAAATTTCAAAGTGCTACCCTGTTCATCCGGATACAAAGTTTCCTGGCGAACGGTTAGCCCTTTTTCCTTCCAGGTCAGTTCTGCGGCAATAAACTGCGCGACATACAATTCTTTATCGTTGTGAAAGAAAATATTTCGTCCGTATTTTGAATGGTTTTCCATGCCGGTTCCTACACAGCAGGTAAACCATTCGGGGTCCTGATACTCTTTGTGGCCGCCCATTTCCAGCGAAAGGTTGTAAATAACCCGTCCATCTTCGGGATGTTGCGACGACAAAATCTGGTTGAACATGGCCCGTTCGTAAAAATCGGCCACTTCGGGCGAAGCTTCCCACTGAAACAAATGCTGCGAAAGTTTGAGCATGTTGTACACATTACATGTTTCGGTGGTTTCGTTACTTAGCCGGTTTCGAAGTGTGTCTGCAGGTCCGAAATATTCGTGGTTCCCGTGTCCGCCGGTAACATACGAATGATGGTTGACCACTGTTTTCCAAAAAAATTCAGCGGTTTTGCGGTCGGTTGAATCTCCGGTAAGTTCGTAACGGCGTGCAAGTCCAATCAATTTTGGAATTTGAGTATTTCCGTGTTTCCCCGGAAGAATGTCAATTCCTTCGGAAAGCGGGTCGAGAATGGCTTTGTGGTGAAAAATTCGCGACATTTCCAGGTATTTCCTGTCGCCGGTTTTTGCATACAATTCTGCCAGCGATTCATTGATTCCGCCATGTTCACAGTGCAGCATATTCTGAATTTGCTCTTCATTTAACCCAGCAACCACCGTGTAAAGCCAGTCGGCAAACCGTTTGTTGATTTCCAGCGCTTTTGGGTTTCCGCACAAATCAAAAGCTTCAAACAGACCGGCCATTACTTTGTGCTGGGTGTAATACGGCACCCAGATTCCGTTCAAATCGAAACCTTGCGCCCGGATATTTCCTTTGGCTACTTCTTCTTCCAGAATTTTTTTGCCGTTGGGGAAAGCGCCGATGTACCCGTCGCCGTCGGCCTGCTGGCATTCATACAATTCATCCACGATATAATTTACAC
>CAYWBV010000734.1:0-1509 GCA_964455785.1 uncultured Maribellus sp. | reverse complement strand
GTGTAAATTATATCGTGGATGAATTGTATGAATGCCAGCAGGCCGACGGCGACGGCTATATCGGCGCGTTCCCCGAAGGGAAAAAAATTCTGGAAGAAGAAGTAGCCAAAGGAAATATCCGGGCGCAGGGTTTCGATTTAAACGGAATCTGGGTGCCGTTTTACACCCAGCACAAAGTAATGGCCGGCTTGTTCGAAGCTTTTGATTTGTGCGGAAACTCAAAAGCGCTGGAAATCAACAAACGGTTTGCCGACTGGCTTTACACCGTGGTCTCGGGGTTAAATGAAGAGCAAATCCAAAACATGTTGCATTGTGAACATGGCGGAATCAATGAGTCGCTGGCGGAATTGTATGCAAAAACCGGCGACAGGAAATACCTGGAAATGTCGCAGATTTTTCACCACAAAGCCATTCTCGGGCCACTTTCCGAAGGAGTTGACATCCTTCCGGGGAAACACGGAAATACTCAAATACCGAAACTGGTTGGGCTTGCACGCCGTTACGAACTTACCGGAGATTCAACCGACCGCGAAACCGCTGAATTTTTTTGGAAAACAGTGGTCAACCATCATTCGTATGTTACCGGCGGACACGGGAACCACGAATATTTCGGACCTGCAGACACACTTCGAAACCGGCTAAGTAACGAAACCACCGAAACATGTAATGTGTACAACATGCTCAAACTTTCGCAGCATTTGTTTCAGTGGGAAGCTTCGCCCGAAGTGGCCGATTTTTACGAACGGGCCATGTTCAACCAGATTTTGTCGTCGCAACATCCCGAAGATGGACGGGTTATTTACAACCTTTCGCTGGAAATGGGCGGCCACAAAGAGTATCAGGACCCCGAATGGTTTACCTGCTGTGTAGGAACCGGCATGGAAAACCATTCAAAATACGGACGAAATATTTTCTTTCACAACGATAAAGAATTGTATGTCGCGCAGTTTATTGCAGCCGAACTGACCTGGAAGGAAAAAGGGTTGACCGTTCGCCAGGAAACGTTGTATCCGGATGAACAAGGCAGCACTTTGAAATTCTCGTGTGGCCCGGCGGTCCCGCTGATCATTCAAATCCGATATCCACATTGGGCCGAAAACGGCATGGAAATAACAATTAACGGAAAACCCATCCGGATAAAAGAAAAGCCGGGAAGTTTTGTAAGAATCAAAAGAATCTGGAAAAACGACGACGTGGTTGAAATTCGTTTTCCTTTTTCACTGAGACTGGAAACCATGCCCGATGATTCGAACCGTGTGGCAGTTTTTTATGGCCCGGTTGTTTTGGCCGGCGACCTTAGCGACGAAAACGATACCAACCGTTTCGATCCAATGTTTGTCCCGGTAATCATGACAGAAAACCGTGACCCAAACAGTTGGTTAAAACCGGTGGAAGGAAAAACAAACACGTTCGTCACCCAAAATGCAGGCCGCCCCCGCGACGTAGAATTCAAACCCTTCTTTTCTACCCACAACCGGAGCTATTCGGTTTATTTCGATATGTTTACTG
>CAYWBV010000733.1:0-1510 GCA_964455785.1 uncultured Maribellus sp. | reverse complement strand
ATTGCCTGACAAACAATAAATCAGGTTGCTTTTAAGTTACAAAAAGGACAGACTGTATATATTACGCTATGCTAATAAATAATTGTAGCAGAAGTAGAAAAAGGAATATGCATCGAAGCATTTAATTACAGGAAAAGGGAAAGGGCACCTAAATAATTTGGTTAAATTTGCAGACTTATTTACATCAGGGAAGGAAAATGGCAATCAAAACTACAAAACCGGCGGGAGCCAAACGTAAACATAAAAAATCAGTATCACCTTTCAGAAATGAAAAGTTCCGTTTCATAGCAGGAATATTCATACTGTTGGCATCGGCTTACCTTCTGGTCTCGTTTATTTCCTTTATTTTTTACGGAGCAGCAGATCAAAGTAAACTCGATTTACCCTGGAGCCGCCTGATACTCGAATCTGACATCCATGTTAACAACCATGCCGGCAAAACAGGAGCATGGCTCGCAGAAGTGATAATAAACAGGGGGTTCGGATTCGCCTCTTTTATATTTATATACCTGCTGTTCGTAACCGGATTCAAGATCATGAAGATCAACCTGACGAAATATAAAAGAACCCTAATCTACAGTATATTGGCTATAATCTGGATTTCTATTACAACAGGTTTTATTTTTCCAAAGACCGATGCTGCTTCCTTCATCTATCCGGGTGGCCGATATGGATTCATTATAAGCAGTTGGTTAAGTTCTCTGATCGGTAAGACAGGCCTTTCACTTTTGCTTTTTCTTTCACTCCTTAGTCTTATTGTCTTCCGCTTCGAAGGTGCTTATACCTATTTATCAGGATTATTTAAACGCAGCGACAAACATAGGCCGGCAGAAGTAAATACTGCTGAAGCCTCTGCTGAAAAACCTCTGGTAACGGATAATACAATTTCGAAGGTGATTGAGGAGGACGATGTCGTGCAGGCAATATTTGCATCTGATAACGACATATCTGAAGAGCTGGAGATAGAAAACCTGCTGGGAACAAAGGAAGAAAATGTACAGGCAGAACCAAAAGAAGAAAAGGAATCAGACGATCTGGAACTTACAATTCATGAACGGACAGAGAATGACGAAGTGGCTGAGGGCTTACCAAAACAGGAAATGGAAGACTACGACCCTACCCTTGAATTGTCGCGCTACAAGTTCCCTACCCTCGAATTTTTGGAAGACCATCGTTCAGGCAATGCAGAGGTGAGCAATGAAGAGCTTATCGCCAACAAAAATAATATTGTGGAGACCCTCCGTAATTACAAGATTGAAATTACTAAGATAAGGGCTACAATTGGACCTACCATCACGCTGTATGAGATTGTACCGGCACCGGGAATCCGTATTGCCAAGATCAAAAACCTGGAGGATGACATCGCTTTGAGCCTTGCTGCACTGGGTATCCGTATCATTGCTCCTATACCGGGACGTGGAACCATCGGAATTGAGGTGCCTAACCAGAATCCTGAAATCGTTTCGATGCGTTCAATCCTTAATTCACGAAAGTTCCAGGATAGCAATGC
>CAYWBV010000732.1:297-1520 GCA_964455785.1 uncultured Maribellus sp. | reverse complement strand
AAAGGGATTTGCAATTGATATTAACAGTAACTCAATGTTCCGTGCCGGATGGACAGCCCTGCCCAAAGCGCAAACATCTTATGGACACGGATTAAATGGTGAAATTGCAGATGATTACGTTTGGGGGCCAAAACTCGATATCGGCAAAACGGCAATTCAATGGAATCCAGTTACGAAACAAAACGAAGAGATGCCGTTAATTTCAAGCGGCAAAAACAATTTCAGGAATTTTCTTCAACCGGGTATTATTACCAACAACAATGTTAATATCACTCAAACCGGCGAGAACGGGTATTTCAGAACCAGTTTTAACCATGTGTACAACAAAGGACAGTATCCCAACCAGACACTGAATAAGTTTAACTATACGTTGAGTGGTGAAATTAATTTGGGAGATAAGATTTCAATTGAAAGTCAGATGGGACTAATGCGTTCAACGGCTCCGCAGGTATGGGGAGGCGGTTATGGTAATCAGGGATATATCTATCAATTGTTAATGTGGTCGGGGCCGGATTATGATTTGCGTCAATACAGGGATTACTGGGTTATCCCCAACGAAAAGCAAAACTGGCTTTATAATGCCTGGTATGATAATCCATACATGATTGCTAATGAAAAGTTGTACGGAGTTGAGGAAAATAAGATTAATGCCAGTCTTACCATGAATATTAAGATTGCTAAAGATTTGAAACTTATATTCCGTAACGGATATGACTATTACAAGAATGAAGATAAGCTGAGAAACCCGGCCGGTATTTATTCAAATCGCGGACCCAGTGTAAGCGGATACCTTTGGGACTGGAGTGGTAAAGGCATGTATGGCGTTAACCAGAGATGGGGTAACAGCCTCAACAGCGATTTGATTTTAACTTATAAAAAGTCGTTGGGGAAACTGGATTTTGACGTACTGGGAGGAGGTAGTATATATTATTATCAGAACAAATTCCAGGGTGCGAGAACTGCTAACGGGCTTGCCGTGCCTGGTTGGTATTCATTAGCCAATGCATTACCATCAACGGCTGCCGGTGTCAACTCGATTCAAAATATTGCGGGTACTTCTACCAGGCAGGTGAACAGCTTTTACGGAAAACTTTCTTTAGGATGGAATAATATGGCCTTTTTGGACGTGACGGGTAGAAATGACTGGAGTTCAACCCAGCCCAAAGAAGATATGTCCTATTTTTATCCTTCTGTCGCAGGCAGCGTCGTTTTGTCTGAAATGC
>CAYWBV010000732.1:0-287 GCA_964455785.1 uncultured Maribellus sp. | reverse complement strand
GCTTAATAGCCCCGAATGGCTGAATTTGTGGAAAATCAGGGGTTCATGGACAATTGCCAAATCGCCGCTTGGTGTTTATGCAAATAACAGGCCCTATTCGACAACTAATTCATGGGGAAATATTTCAACGTCATTTCCCGGAAATTTACAGGGAACAGATTTACTCCCTTCCGAAACACGCACATGGGAAATCGGAACTGCAGCGTATTTTTTTATAAAACGGCTTTATGTTGATTTTGCTTATTTTGATAAACCTTTCTTTGAATCTATGTTTAATAACTTTATGT
>CAYWBV010000731.1:0-1524 GCA_964455785.1 uncultured Maribellus sp. | reverse complement strand
GCTTTAAGAAGAGATGATGTCAGGGGGGATTTGGATCCGGAGGCAGAGCATGTTGATATTTGTGTAACCAATGAAGAGTTGCAGGATTTTATAGTTCAGCAATGGGATGGGAAAAGTTGCCTTTTGCTGGGACCTGTTGACATGCCGGGACGCTGTATTTGCGAAAAATGCCTGTCCTGGGATGGTCCTCAACCTGAAAACCCACCGTGGTTTGCGAAGTATGTTTATGGTGCAGATCCCCGTGCAAAAGAGGTTTTCGGAGGGGCTACATCCGATCGTTATGCACGGTTCTGGAAAGTTATCCAGGAGAAAGCCCGTAAACGAAATCCTGATGTTCTTATCTCTGGTTCATTTATCTACGAAAATGGATTTCCCGCACCGGTGAAAGAAATTCGTCTTAACAAAAATATTTATGCCGAGTTTGTTCAGTGGCAGGATCCATATCTTCGATATTTTCCAATGCCCGATGAGGCTTATGATTGGATAAGCGATCAGTACATCGGTTGGAAAAAAACGGGTATGCGTATAAGTTATCGTCCCAACTATCTTCACGACGGATATGTGATGCCTCATTTTGAAACCAAGCGGTCAGGCGATTTTTTCCAGTTTGTTTATAAAAACGGAACAGAGGGTGCGGTCTTTGATTCTCTTACCGGCCAGTGGGCCGTTCATGGCCCGAGGTTATACATGCACATGCGGCTCCTCAGTAATCCAGAACTCAAGTTAGACGATATCAGAAATGAGTATTATTCAGCCTTCGGACCGGCAGCCGGTGAAATAAAACAATATTTCGAATATTGGGAGGATTATGCTTTTAAAAATGTACTTCATTTTGTCGATCTGTTCATCGATCCCAAGCGTTATCGCTCGTATCCGCAGAAGGTGCACAAAGCCTTTCCATTGGAGGTATTGGACAAGGGCGCACAAATACTGGATCGCGCAATGCAGACAGCACGCAGGGATTCGCTTACTGAATATGCAGAACGAATTGGATTTTTGCAAACAGGACTGGAACATGCAAAACTCACAATTAAGCTTGCCTCTCTTTTTAATGGTAATCGTGATGTGCCTGAAAACCAGCTGGAAGAGGGACAGAAAGCACTAAGTGATTTAATCCGGTTTAGAAAGGAAAATCAAAGTTCTTATTTTTCTGATTTGTTGTGGGTTACCAATTACTGGGAGCGTCCGGAATGGAATTTAAGTGCTTTGGCGAAGAATATTTAATATCATTCAATTATTGTAACAAGTTTCAAAATTGAAACGAAAAGTCATGATTTTCATTCTGTGTCTGACTGACGGGATAAACGGTAATAGCAAGTTTTTACAAATCAGCTTTGGTAATTCATAGGAAGAACGAATAATGAAAAAATATAACCTGCATAAAAGGTTTTGTACAAACATTGTCTTGTTTGTGTCAGTAATTAATGTTTTACTTCTAATCTCCAATTCTGTTTTGGCCGGTGAATCCAATCTGCTAAAAATAACTAATCTTCGGTGCGAGAATGTTATCGACTTACAAAGTCT
>CAYWBV010000730.1:331-1526 GCA_964455785.1 uncultured Maribellus sp. | reverse complement strand
ACGTTCACCCTGACTAATCGGATCTATTGCCAGAACTATAAATCCTTTCTTTACCAAATTCAATAAAGGAAGTTGGTATAAAGGATTTCTGTATACTTCGGAGGTGTGTCCAGAGCAAAAAAGTATTGCAGGAGCCGGTTTTTTAACTTTGTCAGGAATAAACAAAGACGCAGTAACATAGAAATTAGGTAATGATTCATATATTATGTTTTCAATAACATAACCCTCCTTTTTTACTTTTCCGGTAATTTGAGCATTTAATCTTGTCTTTTCCGGAAAAGCGCCTAACACTTCCCAGATGACCTGTTTTATATGGGACTGTCTTTGTTGCCATCCCTGCAGGGTAGTTATTTTTTTAACCTCCAATTCTCTGGAATCAAGAAGGTTGTATGTTTCATTCGCCAGATGACGGTACATGGAATTAAATGCATCTCTATGATCCATCCAATCCAGCACACGCGTATCATTATTTTGTGCTGTGGATTCAAAGGCAAATCCGTGTAGTAAAAGGATTGATAATAAGCAGAAAAGGTAAATTAAATTTAATCTCCTCAAAATGTTGATAGTTCTTTTCATGGTTCAGTCAATGCATATTTTATGAGTCTATCTGTAATTTCGTATATAAACCAGAGTTGAATGTTTCAACTCATTCAACTCTGGCTGGATGTTAGCTTTTAATATCCCGGGTTTTGCTCCAGTAAGCTATTTTTCTCAATTTCACTTTGAGGTATTGGGAGTAGATAATCTCTCGGTTCTTTAAAGTTCACTTCCTTCCATAATAAGACCTCATAGGTTTTTGTTCCGTCAGGGTTTTTAGTGATTTTCATTCTTGTAAAATCCTCGTTCATTACTTGCGGAGCAATTTTCAATCTTCTTATGTCGAACCAGCGATGTTGTTCAAAGACAAGTTCTATACGGCGTTCATTAACAATTCTATTAAATAAAGCCTCCCCACTTTCTGTTATTTCGGGCATATTCACGCTTGGTCTTTTTCTCACCATATTTACATATTCCCTTGCGGTTACTTCGTCTCCAAGGAAATAAGACGCTTCGGCATAGTTTAACAGCACTTCAGCGTATCTGAACCAGGTGTATGGTGTTTGCGACATGTTGCTCCCGCTTGGGTTATCTATTCTCTCATTACAGAATTTTCTTGGGTAATAGCCGGTTTGAGTGGCATTCCAACCGGAGACCG
>CAYWBV010000730.1:0-321 GCA_964455785.1 uncultured Maribellus sp. | reverse complement strand
ATCCACATAAGGATTTTGTGGATCATATTGCGGGTCATTTTCAGGTAGCAATCCTCGTATGGTTTCATAATCGTCAACCAGGTTTTGTATGGGATGAATTTGTCCGAATCCATTATATCCGTTTGGATACGAACTTAATTCGATATATGCAGCTTCTTTGGTTATAAGCTGATTATAGGGTCTTTGCCAGATAGCTTCCGAGTTATAAATATTTTCTTCGAGAAATTTGGTATCTGGTCAAATTTAATTCGGAAAATATTTTTAGTCCCTTTTATTGGTTCTTTTCTCTAGGTTGCATTGTTTGCCCACCATTTATGTTAA
>CAYWBV010000729.1:0-1527 GCA_964455785.1 uncultured Maribellus sp. | reverse complement strand
GCTTTCGCGTTTCGCGACAACCCGATTAAAACAGTAACGCAGATAAACAGCATTGCAACCGTCAGCGAAATCAGTGTAAATGTTACAACGCCCTCGGCAACGGGCGGGCCTTCCTGACCGTTGGCAGCTATCCCCAGCATTTTCCCGGCATTAAAAACCGCGGCTATCAGAATTCCGAACCAGTTGGCAAAAGTTCCGTAAACCGCCATCCAGAAGGTAATTTTCAGCCACCGGTCCGTCAAATTTATTTTATGCCAGATTAACCCGAGAACGATAAGAAATATCCCGTTCAGCACTCCTTCGAGATGGCTGGAGACGCCCATTCGCGGATTGGCAAACAGGGGAACCAGCAACCCTACGATTAATCCCAGGAAAAAGAGTAGAACGCCTAAAAACACAAGCCGGGCCGATTGTTTTTTTCTTACCGCCGAATTTTTCATACACTATTTGTTTATCGAAAACAGAAATACCATTCGCTTTGAAGTGTCCACACCCGCTTTATAAATCCAGCGTTTCAGGCCCCTGTTCAAACACAATGTCGCGCGGAATACCCGATTCGCCGATACGGTCCAGGTCCATTTGCAGTTCTTCGCGGATAAATCCTTTTTCTTCGATGAGTTTTTGGGCTGCCTCATAATCGCCGTCGCCCTGTATTTTCAGTATCATTTCGGAAAGCGAAAGCATGGCTTCCTTCATTTTTTCGAAATCAACACGGTAGGTTCCTGTGGTTTCGTCGCGCTGGAAGGCCCCTTTTTCCTGAAAATAATAGAACCTTACCATGTTTGCTTTTCCGTGGGCGCTGGCGGCTCCGAAACGCACCGAGCGGAAGATTCCGGCCATAAAGGTTACAAAATTGTCCATCATTTCCTTTTCACCCAATTCACCCATTTCGTTGAGCCGGTAAACGCACCACAGCCCAAGAATGTCGGCCTTGCTTTCTTCCATGGAAGTATAGGTTTCTTTCAGCGCTTCGCGGACGGTAGAGCTTTTGTCCACGGTATTTCCCAGCCCCAGACCGTGAGCTACTTCGTGAAACATGGTGTTTTCGAAAAAGGCGTCGAATTTTACGTGTTGCCGCTGGTCTTCGGCAATCAGCAGATTGGAGATGGGTACCAGTATTTTATCGAACTTGGCCTGCATCGAGTTTTTCAGTTGTAATTTGCGGCTTCCTTTGGTCTCGCGCACCTTTTCGTCGTTGGGCAGGTTGATGGCGATGGTTTTGCTTCCGGCATTGCAGTCGCCCGCATAGTACACAGCGTCGTAAACGTTCATGTCGGAATCCATACCCGGCGTTTCATTTTTATAGGCCGGTTCGCAGGGTAAATCTTTCTGCAACCCGGGAAGCAGCGCTCCAAACCTGACTAACTTTTCGCTCCATTCCTTGTCTTTTATCAGGATGAACGATTCGTGTGCGGCCTTGTAGCCCAACAACTGGTCTTCGTAATTTTCGATGGGGCCGATAATAAAATCGATGGTATTGTTTTTCATTTCCATCCAGGCCACATCGCTTTCAAAATAGTTGTCGGT
>CAYWBV010000728.1:0-1529 GCA_964455785.1 uncultured Maribellus sp. | reverse complement strand
CAACAACGAAGTTGAATTGTATTATGTTGTCAAAAAGGAAAAACTTTCCGGAGAGGTTACGCAACTCGGAAGTTTAAACGGAAAATTTAGTCTTTTTAAAAAAACATCTGCCGAACTGGAAGTTTCAAGAGGAGTTTACCGGGGAGTCTGGGACAATGCTTTCAGGGCGAGTCTCAGTACCCAGGTTTCAATTTTGGGTTTGTCGGGCAATTATTATTATACCGGCAAAAACTTTCCAGGCTATTTCTCCAACTCGACATTTTACTCAGGGACAGCCACCGCAAGAATTACTTCTAACCTGAATATCGGAATTTACGCGAAACAGGACTTTATCAATGCCGAACTCGACACCTTTTTTATTACAGCCCCCTATTCAAAACAAAGTCAGACTTTTGTCAATTACAAAATTGCACCCCGATCCCATTTGAGAGTGTACTGGAGAGAAAGTGAACGAAAAGACCGGTTGTCATTCAAAAAATTCCATTACAAAACCCAGTCGTTCAATTCTCAATTCACCCAGAGATTCAGAAAGATGGAATACAATGTAACCGGAGAATTTGGAGAGACAACCAATTTGCTTCTTGCAGCGGGAGAAAACCGCCAAACCACTTACCGCGGTTCGCTGAATTTAATGTACCGACTTAGTTCGCTCCATTCTTTCAGGATATTCGGAAGCTGGTCGAACATCAACAGTTTTGTCTCCGACGAACAACGAAACCTTACAGCCGGGCTTTCGGTAAGCAGCCAGCTTTGGAAAAATTTCAGGGCCAATTTTCATATCCAGAATGCGTACGACATCGACGAATATTATCTCAACCGGAATTTGATGCAGTTAAATATCGATTACAAATTTCTGAAGAACCATACGCTTTCCCTGCGAAGCTTTTATACCATTTTCAGACAACAGACCGATAATCCGGAGTTTACCATGTCGGCGACCTATACCTGCAATTTTGGAGTGCCAATAAAACAGATGATAAAAGCCGGAGATCTGAAAGGCAGGATTACCAACGACGACGAGGCGCCGGTGGAGGGAGTGCTCTTAAATCTACTAAACAAAACCGCCATTACTGACAAAAACGGCGAGTTTGTGTTTAAATCCATCGTTCCCGGGAAACACCTGCTAACGGTTGACCGTTCGAAAATAGAAATCGACGAAACCACCAGCATTGTTGCTCCCATTGAAATTGAAATTATCGAAGACCATGAATCGTTTATCAGCTTCAGAATTACCAAAGGGGCAAAACTGAGCGGCAGATTTGTGGCAGAAAAAAACAAACAGGCGCAGGACGAACCCGCAATGAAACTTCAGAATATTATTGTCGAGTTAAAAAGCGAATTTGAACAATTCAGGATAACAACCGACGAAAATGGTTCTTTTTCGTTTCCGGTTATCCGGCCCGGCGCGTGGACTTTTAAAATATATATAAATTCACTTCCTGCCGGGTTCGAGACTGAAAATTCCGAATTCGCCTTTACGTTTGCGCCAGGCGATAAAAAAGAACTGCCAATCGTCGTGAAACCCAAAA
>CAYWBV010000727.1:0-1530 GCA_964455785.1 uncultured Maribellus sp. | reverse complement strand
ATATATTGGTAAGCGCCTAAAAGGAAACCTCCGGTACCACATGCAGGGTCGGCAATACGCTGCCCCAATTGCGGTGCAACCAGTTCGGCCATTAATTTAATAATGTGCCGGGGAGTGCGAAACTGTCCATTCTTTCCGGCTGTGGCGATTTCGTTTAACAGCATTTCATATACATCGCCCTGTATATCCTGAAACGCTTGTCCGCCTTCGGTAGCATCGCGTTCTATTTCTTTGAAAATATCTTCGATTACATGAATGGCTGAAACCAGTAAGCTTACTTTGGGCATGATAAAAACGGCGTTTTCCATGTGTTTTGTAAAAGCCGATGTTTCGCCGTTCAATCCTTTCATAAAAGGAAAGACTTTGGTTTGCACATGTAACAGCATTTCATCGGCCGGTTTGTGTTTAAACACGCTCCAGCGCAATTCGTTTTTATCAATGGTTTCGGTTGTTCCGGGAATGGTGAATTCTCCTTTGAAACGGGAGTTGTATGCTTCGCCGGTAAAGTCGGCATCACGTTCGCGTTTGGCCTCCAAATCGTCGAGGCGTTTCATAAAAAGCAAATAGGTAATCTGCTCGATGGCAGTAAGCGGATTGGCAATGCCACCTTCCCAGAAGTTTTGCCAAAGACGGTCAATCAATGATTTTAGAGTGCTGTTATTTTGGAGCATGATTATTTTTCGTTTTTCAGTAGTTTCTGTAATGCCAATCCTTTTTCGGTGAGGCGGTATTTTTGTTTCGGGTGGTTTTTTTGCGGATACTTCATTTCTACCCAGCCTTCATGCAAAGCCGGTACCAGATAAATATCCCTGAAATTCCCTTCGTGTTTAAGTTCCAACTTGTCCTGTAATTCCTGACGGTTCATTTCATTTTCCAATACCATAATTAAATTCCGAACTTCTACGGAGGTACTGCGGTACTCCTGCGGTAGTTCTTCGTCACTTGTCCGGTGCTTATCCGGTACTTGTTCGGTAGTCTGCAAAATTGAAGGGCGGTATAATACAGTCCTGAATTCTTCGGCTTGTATGAATTGCGGTTCTTTTAACCCGGCAGCTTTCGATTTGCTGACCATATCGGAAGTACCTGTTCCCAATCGTTCGATATAAGCGGTTAAATACAAAGGTTCAGCCATTAACGGATTGGCAGGTACCGAACTATGCAATTGTTTCAGTTTCTCGACAGTCCATCCCATTGGCAAAGAACCCGGGTTCCAGATTTCAAGTCTGTCGCGAAACAGCATAACCTGAACACTACCGTTATTTGTATAATCGCGGTGTGCAATAGCATTGACAACAGCCTCCGCAATTACATCCTTGGGAATTTCATAGGCGCCGGGAGCCTGTACATCTGTTTCACGAGTGCCCACACTATAATCCAGTTTAGACAGAATATATTCCACCGTTTGGTCAACAAGTTCAAAAGCAGTCCCTTTAAATACTTTATACGATGGAATTGGCTTCTCCATAATTGTCCCGCGAAAAACAACACATCTTACTTCGGAACTGATAAAAAAACGTTGAGGCTGTTTAC
>CAYWBV010000726.1:0-1532 GCA_964455785.1 uncultured Maribellus sp. | reverse complement strand
CAAAACCATTGTCCATACAACCAGTTCGGGTACACAGGGAATTGTTAATGCAAACCTTGCCGATGAAATAGTTACCGGGAGTTTTGTTAATGCCGGCGCGATTGTAAGGTATATTCAACAAAAACAACCCGAAAACGTTTCGTTGGTTTGTATGGGTTATGCCTGCGAGTATCCGACCGACGAAGATACGTTGTGTGCGGAATATATAAAAAACGAATTGGAAGGCATTCCGAATGATTTTAAAAAAATGGTGGAAATAATCAGAGATGGTTCAGGGGCGCGGTTTTTCGATCCGGAAAAACAGGATTGGTCGCCACAAGACGATTTTTTTCTTTGCCTCGATTTGAACCGTTTCAATTTTGTGTTAAAAGTAGAAACTGAAAACGACTTCAACTATCTTCGGAAAATCGAGATGTAATACTTTCAGAAAATAAATCAGGATACAATTATTGGATATGAAAAAATACAATTTTGATGAAATAGTTCCGCGCGAGGGAACCAACTGCATAAAATATGACGCCCGTGAAAAAATGTTTGGAAACGGTAGTGTACTTCCGCTGTGGGTTGCCGACATGGATTTCAGAACACCCGACTTTATTGCGGATGCTGTTAAAAAAAGAGCAGAGCACGAAATTTACGGGTACACATTCAAACCCGATTCCTATTTCAGCTCGATTGTTGGCTGGATGAAACGCCGCCACAACTGGGAAATTCAAAAAGAGTGGATTTCGTTTAGTCCCGGAGTTGTGGCCGGATTGACACTGGCTGTCGAAACCTTCTCGAAACCCGGCGACGAAGTAATTGTACAACCGCCGGTTTATTTTCCGTTTTTCGATACGGTTAAAGGCACAAAACGCAAAATGGTTGAAAACCCCTTAAAACTGAAAAACGGAAGATATACATTTGATTTTGACGATCTGAAATCGAAAATATCAGAAAATACCCGGCTGCTGTTGCTTTGTAATCCTCAAAATCCCGGGGGAATGGTCTGGACAAAAGAAGAACTGCAGGAGCTGTCGGATATTTGCCTCGAAAACAAAATTATGGTTATTTCGGATGAAATTCACTCCGACCTTATTTTCAACGGGTATAAACACACTCCGTTTGCGACGCTTTCGGAAGAAGCAGCCCAAAACTGTATGATTTGTATGGCCCCGAGCAAAACATTCAATGTTGCCGGATTATCAACTTCTTTGGTAATTATTCCGAACAAAACCCTGTTTAACCGGTACGAACGGACGATGGGAGTGGGGCATTTGGGGATGGGAAATATTTTTGGTTCGGTAGCGCTGGAAGCGGCTTACACCCACGGCGATGAATGGCTGGAACAAATGCTCGTTTATTTGTGGGATAATTTCCGGTTACTCGACGATTTTTTTAAAAACCGCCTCCCAAAAGTAAAAGTGATAAAACCCGAAGCGACCTATTTGGTATGGCTCGATTTTACAGCCTACGGAATGAATGATACAAAACTTTTAAAATTTGTGGTTGAACAGGCTGGTGTGGGTTTAAATAACGGCGGAAAGTTTGGA
>CAYWBV010000725.1:0-1539 GCA_964455785.1 uncultured Maribellus sp. | reverse complement strand
CTTCAAATTTTATTTTTATCTGTTTTTTTTAACAACTTATTTCTTTAAACCGTTTTGAAATGACTTTCACAAAAATAGAAATCGACAAAAAACCAGAACGCCCGGCCGGCGCTACCAGTAATTTCGGCATCTCAGAAAAACAAAAAAATGCGCCGGGAATGAACGACCGTATCCGGCGGCTGCGCAAACAAAGCGTGGAAACCCAGGAGTCGCTTTCCATTGAGCGGGCGCTGATTACCACACGTTTTTACAGGGAAAATGAAGGAAAATATTCGCCGCCTGTGATGCGCGCCCTTAATTTTCTGGAAATCTGCCAACAGAAAACGATATATATTGGCGAAGAAGAACTGATTGTAGGCGAACGCGGGCCGTCGCCAAAGTCGGTGTCCACGTTCCCTGAACTCACCTGTCACAGCGTGGAGGATTTCCATGTGTTGAATACACGCGAACAGCAACGTTACTCCATTTTGCAGGAAGATATTGACACCTACGAGCGCGAAGTAATTCCGTACTGGAAAGGCCGTACCATGCGAGAACGGATTTTTAGTCATGTGCCAAAAGAATGGCAGGCTGCATACGAAGCCGGTGTGTTTACTGAATTTATGGAACAGCGCGCGCCCGGTCACACCGCACTTGACGGGAAAATATATCGGAAAGGAATGTCTGATTTCAAAAAAGAAATTGAAGCACACATTCAGCGGCTCGATTTTCTGAATGATCCGGAAGCCACCGACAAACTGGAGGAATTAAAAGCGATGGCTGTTTCGTGCGATGCGGTTGTTGTTTTTGCGAAACGGCATGCTGAGCTGGCCGAAAAAATGGCACAAAACGAAACCAACCCGGAACGCCAAAAAGAACTGAAACAAATTGCCGAAGTATGCCGTTGGGTGCCGGCAAATGCACCGCGAAATTTGTGGGAAGCCATTCAAATGTACTGGTTTGTTCACCTGGGCACCATCACCGAATTAAACGGCTGGGACGCCATGAACCCCGGGCATTTCGATCAGCATCTGCAACCGTTTTATGAAAAGGAAATTGCTGAAGGAGCACTCACCCGCGACAAAGCCAAAGAACTCATCAGTTGTTTCTGGATAAAGGTGAATAACCACCCTGCCCCGCCCAAAGTAGGAATTACCGCCCGCGAAAGCGGAACCTACAACGATTTTACCAACATCAACATTGGCGGCGTAAAACCCGATGGCTCCGACGGAGTAAGTGAGGTTTCGTACCTGATGCTTGAAATTATTGAGGAACTGCACATTCTGCAACCCGGCAACTCGGTGCATATCAGCGCCAAAACACCCGACCGCTTTTTGAATGCAGCCTGTAAAGTGATTCGACAGGGGCACGGCTACCCATCGGTTTTTAACCCGGATGTGTACATTCAGGAATTGTTGCGCCAGGGAAAATCAATTCAGGATGCCCGTGAAGGAGGCTGCAGCGGTTGTATTGAGGTGGGCGCTTTCGGAAAAGAAGCTTATCTGTTAACCGGTTATCTGAACGTTCCCAAAGTATTGGAAATTACACTCAACAACGGAA
>CAYWBV010000724.1:0-1544 GCA_964455785.1 uncultured Maribellus sp. | reverse complement strand
ATCTGGCTCGCCAGTTAATTTTGAACCGCGAACCATTGAGCAGACCGGATTCTTGTCAAGGGCGAATGTCACAAAACCTAACCACCGCTGAATGTCCAATTATTCAGGGGTTAGGTTTTTGACCGAGCGCGGAGCGTGGCCTGCAGGGGAAATTAGGGTGGGAGGCCACCCTTGACTTTTCCGGGATGCGTAAATAACTTTGTGAAAAAATTGAGTGGAGTAAGACTTTAATACTCAAAAAAGGATTTTATTCAACAGAAAATTACTTGATAAAATACCTTTTTCCAAATCGGAACAATCCTGAAAAATCAAAGCACACAAATGATTTACAAACAATTATAATTAATCGCTTGTTACATATCTCAGGATGCTTTTAAAATCTTCTGAATTAATGTTCATGACATAGACATGATTCAATATGAATTTTTACTGTTTATTTCAAAACTATGATCTATGAGGAAGGCGAATTACCACGATAAGGAACTTGTAGTTGATATACTCACCCAATCATTCGAATCCAATCAAAGTGTAAATTACGTTGTAAAGCAAGATAGAAAAAGAATCAGGAGAATCCGGGCTCTAATGGACTATTCATTTGAAGTATGCAAGCTGTTTGGAGATGTTTTCATTTCTGACGATGGAAAAGCCTGTGCACTCATCATGTATCCTGACAAAAAGAAACCTTCACTGAAAGCAATAATGCTGGATATAAAACTAATTATTCAGTGTATAGGCATTAAGAATATAAAAAAGACGCTGAACAGAGAAGCATTGATAAAAAAGATTCAGCCTAAAAAACAAATGACCTATTTATGGTTCATTGGAGTTAAGCCGGAAGATCAAAATAAAGGTTTTGGCAGCAACCTGCTGCAAACCATGATTGAATACAGCAATCAAAACAGCAGGCCTGTTTACCTGGAGACATCAACAGTCAGAAATCTTCCCTGGTACAAAAGGTTTGGCTTTGAGGTTTACAGCGAACAAAACCTAAGCTACCGTCTGTATTTTTTAAACCGTGACCTGAAAAAATGAAACACAATGTTGGTATTTGGAACACAAATGCACCTTGTCACATTTCTATTTGTGAGCGTAGAGATAGTGATTCTCTTATACCTCACAATTATACGGCTGGCAAGACCCGACGACAAAACGGTGCTCCTCAATATGGTGCTCATTTTTTTATTACTGGTTTATAATATAAGTAGCGGGCTTCTGCCCGACCCGAAATTACCCGGTTCCACGTTTTTACAATTAGCGATAGCGTACGCTGCCGGGTTTATTACTCCCTGCTATTTCCCATACTATGTTTATAAAGCATTTAACCTTGAAAGACTGAAATTTCAGGCTTATGTGGGTGTATATCTGTTCCTGATGATTCCCTTGATCATTTTTGTTGCTGTTTTTGCATTGGCCAAAGATTTAAAAGTCGCCCAAAATATATTCATCTTGCCTGCCTTGTATGGCTTTTGGATTATAAACTTACTTTTTCGTTCAATCCGGCACAAATACAATAACAACTTAAACAGTACTGAATCAAAGCAAGA
>CAYWBV010000723.1:0-1545 GCA_964455785.1 uncultured Maribellus sp. | reverse complement strand
TTTGGTTCGAAATCAGCACAAATCCCTGGAAAATGGATGGTGTTGTTCCGGCAACTAATTTTAGCCGCAGCGTATCGCCCACTTCGTTTTGATATTCCAAAATATCGCCCACTTTTTTACCCAAACCCCACTGGATAACGGTTTGGTCGGCAATGGCGGGAATAGTTCCGTCGTCGAAAGTCTGGTTTAAAATCTGCCACGGATTGGTTTCCCCAATTTCCTTTAGTTTTGTTGCAAACGAAAAAAGGTCATGTAACATTTCAGAGTCAACACCCAAAATAGCGGGTTGCGAAATGCGGTTCAGGTTCAAACAACTGGCGTCGTCGCCTTCCACTTTCCTGAATTGAACGGCTGAAAAATTTTCAAAAATCCCTTCTTCTGCCCTTTTCTCGGGGTTGTTCATATCGAATAAAACCGGCATTGTAGTTTCAGCGAAAAACAGAAACCCGCCTGTTCCACTTGTTTTATTTTCGGCGTTGGCAAACAAATCGAGTTTATTGGAACCGGTTGAAACAACAATAAAAGTTCCGAGTGCAAACAAAATTACGACGGTTAATGAACGGCTTTTATTTCTTGAAATATTGAGTTGAGCCAGCTTACTCAACCCCAGTTCGTTGTTTTTACTTTTTTCGGATTTAGTAATAAATCGCCTGAATAACAGGAGCAATCCGATTAACAATAACCCCCCTGTGGCAAAAAACAATGATGGATTCATTTGGTTGGAAAAGAAAATCTGAAACACAAAAATACCAACCGAAACCGCAAGTGTTGAAAACATCAATCCGTTCCAGATAATTTCCTTCGTTTTGTTTTTTGTGGAGGAACTTTGCTTCTGAAGTTCAGCCGTTTTTTGTTTCTGAAACCGGAATATTGAAATATAAATTGCAGCCACCGAAACCAGCAAACTAATAACCAGCCCCAAAATCACGGTTAACGGATAAATTTTTATCAGCAAAACATCTGTCCTTACAATATCGAACCAAAGGGTGTTCAGAATTTTAAAAACCAGTTGTGTGTAAAAAACAGATACAATCGAACCTAAAATTCCGCCAAACAGGGCAACCACAAAACCTTCCCACAAATAAAACCGGCGTACCTGTCTTTTCTGAAATCCCAGCGCATCCAGAAGCCCGACCTGCGAGGAACGGGTTTCCAGGTTCAACCGGAAAAGCAGCGAAGTCAAAACAATCCCGGCAATCAGCAGGAAAAAACTAAGTCCGATAAACAAACCGCTGAAATCGGTTCCGTTTTTTGCTGCCTGCACCCCCATTTCACGGATGGGTTCAACGGCTATTCCCAAATCGGCGGGTGTTATATTTTCTGCAAAAACATGCCTGTATTCATCCTCATTAAAAGTATTTGTTGAGAATCGCACCGCTGTATAATTTCCAAACCGGTTCGACCAGATTTCCACAGCTTTATCCAGCGAAATGTAAGCTTTTGGCGCTCCTTTGTATTCATCCCAATAATCTTCATCTTTATCGCGAATTGCATCCAGATTTATTGGAACACCAGCTTCCCACTCGCGGCAGTGCCCGGCATCCG
>CAYWBV010000722.1:0-1546 GCA_964455785.1 uncultured Maribellus sp. | reverse complement strand
ATAAATCCGGAGAACCTGCTTATTCAGGACAAAGACTGGTCAACCCATGTTTATACCAAACCGTATATTGCCGACGTGGAGCAAAACCGCATCGATTTTGGAAATTTTAACCAACTGTCGGAAGAAACAGCCGATCGGCTTATCGAAAACCTCAGAAAGGAAATTCCAGATGTCGATTTGATCATTATCAATCAGCAGGTGTTGTCAGGGATTCATACCGAATATTTCAGACAACAAATCGTAAAAGTAATTCAAAGTTTTCCTGAAAAGATTTTTATTGTTGACAGCCGGAATTACAGCGATTTCTATGATGGCGCCTACCGTAAAATGAACGATACGGAAGCGGCCAACTTATGCGGGTTTGATAAAGACCCAAACGATGTGGTTTTGTATTCCGAAGTAAAAGAAGCTGCGCTCCGGCTTTACGAAAAATACGGGAAACCGCTGTTTATTACCCGTGGCGCGCGGGGTTCAGTCATTGTAAACGAAAATGGGGTGACCGATATCCACGGTTTGATGATCATTTCGAAAGTGGATACGGTTGGCGCGGGCGACAGTTATCTTTCCGGTGCAGCAGCGGCGCTTGCTGCCGGTTACAATATGGAAATTGCAGGCGAAATTGGTTCATATGTTGCCGGGGTTACCGTTCAAAAACTGTTTCAGACCGGAACGGCAACTCCTGACGAAATTCTTCAGATTGGTGCAGACCCTGATTTTGTTTACAGTCCCGAACTTGCCGAAGACATTCGTCATGCCTGGTATTGGAACGATTCGGAAATTGAAATTATTAACGAATGGACCGGGCCGCTCAACATCAGCCACGCCATTTTCGACCACGACGGCACGATTTCCACGCTCCGCGAAGGTTGGGAACACATTATGCAGCCCATGATGATCAAAGCCATTTTGGGCGAACATTTTCAGGATGCCGACGAAGCCCTTTACCATAAAGTTTTGCTGCGGGTGACCGATTTTATCGATAAAACTACAGGAATACAGACGCTGGTACAAATGAAAGGCCTCGTCGATCTGGTCCGCGAGTTTGGGCTGGTCCCCGAAGAACAGATCCTCGACGAATTCGGCTACAAAGAAATTTACAACAACGAGTTGCTGAAAATGGTGAGGGAACGCGAAGCCAAAATTGCGAGGGGAGAACTGGCGCTGGAAGATTTTACGCTGAAAAATGCGGTCAAATTGCTGGAAAAGTTACACGAAGCGGGAGTTACTCTCTACCTGGCAAGCGGAACAGATGAAGATGATGTAAAAAACGAGGCCCGGATACTGGGGTACGATTATCTGTTTGAAGGCGGTATCTACGGGGCAGTCGGCGATGTGAACAAGGAGGCCAAAAAAATGGTGCTCGATCGGATTTTAACGACCATCGGCGACTCAAAATACGGACAGGTGGCTGCTTTTGGCGACGGCCCGGTGGAGATACGGGAAACCCGGAAAAGGGGAGGCGTCACCATTGGAATTGCCAGCAACGAATTGAAACGCCACAGTTTGAACGAGAACAAGCGGTCGCGGCTGATTAAAGCCGGTGCAG
>CAYWBV010000721.1:0-1546 GCA_964455785.1 uncultured Maribellus sp. | reverse complement strand
ATGGCAGCGTGGAAATCAGGCCACTGTTCGAATAATTTTTAGGCTTTACACAAAGGCGCAGCAATGGTCAACAAAATCAGGAATTTGTTTATCCGTTGTTTTTGTGTGAAACCAACCTTTTTTATCAAATGGAAAACGAAAGTCTGAAACAATTATTTCAGCAGGAATTCTCCAAAATGGTGGCCGTAATCAGCAAACTTTACGGATTACAGTTTATTGAAACCGCTGAAGATATCGTAAGCGAAACTTTCCTGCAGGCTGCTGAAACATGGGGAATAAAAGGTATTCCCGAAAACCCGGCTGCCTGGCTTTATGCGGTGGCCAAACAAAAAACGCTATATCTTTTCCGGAGAAATAAAATTTTTGAAGAAAAAGTAATTCCTGAATTAACCCACGGAACCGCTAATGAAACTGCGGAATTAAATTTTTCACAGGAAAACATCAAAGACAGCCAGTTGCAGATGCTTTTTGCCGTTTGTAACCCGGCCATTGCCAGCGAGGCCCAAATCGGGCTGGCGTTGCGTATTCTTTGTGGTTTCGGCGTCGCTGAAATTGCAGAGGCCTTTCTTTCCAACAAGGAAACCATCGGCAAACGGTTGTTCCGGGCAAAGGAAAAACTCAGGACAGAAAAGATAAAAATGGAAATTCCGTCTGAGGAAAAAATAGTTAACCGGCTCGACAATGTCCTTCATATCATCTACCTGTTGTTCAGCGAGGGGTATTATTCCAAAACTCAAAACCAGGTTTTACGAAAAGACCTTTGTCTGGAAGCCATACGTTTGGGTGCGATGCTTACCGGATTCGAAAAAACGAATCTCCCCAAAACCAATGCTTTAATGGCGCTCATGTGTTTTCATGCCTCGCGGTTTAATGCCAGGCAGGCCAGCCTGAGTGACGCAGTCGGACAGACGGACGATACAAATCGCATGATTTTATATGAAGAACAAAACGAAGAACTTTGGGATGCCGGATTAATTCGCCAGGGAATGTATTTTTTAAACCTTTCGGCGCAGGGCGACGAAATTAGTTCGTACCATCTGGAAGCGCGGATTGCATCGTGGCATTGCCAAAAAGAAGACACCCCCGAAAAATGGCAGGATGTTCTGGCTTTGTATGACCAGCTTTTGCTTGTGAATTATTCGCCAAGTGTTACACTGAACCGGATTTATGCACTCTACAAAGCGAAGGGGTACGAAGCGGCCCTTCCGGAAGCCGAAAAATTAAAATGGGAGGACAGCCATTTTTATTACCTGCTGCTTGGCGAATTGTACCAAAACACAGATAAAAAGAAAGCCCAATCACACTTTCAAAAAGCCTTCGGGCTGGCGAAAACAGAAACAGAAAAAAAAACCTTACAACTCAAAATGGAGAAGTTGAATTTATCTGCAAAAACATCCTGATTGCCTGTCGAAAAACACAGGCGTACTTCTGCAGGCCAACTATAGTCCGGGGTATTTTTAATGAAATTTTTCTCCTCTTGCCAGCATTTCAATAATCAGTTTTTTACGCTTTTCGCGTGTTTCGGGCCGTTTGGCGGTTTGTAACC
>CAYWBV010000720.1:0-1556 GCA_964455785.1 uncultured Maribellus sp. | reverse complement strand
CGGCGCCTGGGCGGCGTTATATTTTCAATTTATTGCACCTTAAATCGAAACACCAATGGGAAATATGATTGTATTATCGGTTATCTATTTAATTGGAATTGGTTTATTGTTGGTTTTTAACGAATTAATTTACCGGCGGCTTACTCCTTCCGGGGAGATAACACGTAAATTTGCCCATTTTTCATCAGTCCTTGCTACCGTACCATTTCCTTACATTTTTCCCTCGCATTGGTATATTTTAGTGCTTGCGCTTTTATTTGCCACAGTATTGTTTATCACCCGGAAAGGGAAATTGCTCCGATCGATTCACGGCATTGAAAGAAAATCGATTGGAAGTTATTTATTGCCCATCGCCATTTACGTTACATTTCTTCTCTCGGATCTATTAGAGAACAAATTTATATACATTCTTCCCATGCTTATCCTGGCTGTTAGCGATCCGATGGCGGCAATTCTCGGAATCAATATTAAAACCTACAACGGACGGATTAAAATATGGGGGAGGAAACTATATAAAACCTGGCTTGGAACAGGGGCCTTTCTGATTTCAAGTTTTGTCATCAGCATTATAGCGCTTTATTTTCATCACGGAGTATTCGATTTCAAAACATTCTGGCTGGCTTTAACAGTGGCTGTGGTTACCATGTTTGCCGAGCTGATAAGTTGGAAAGGTTCAGATAACCTTAGCATTCCGGTAAGTGCGGTATTGGTGCTGGTATTATTTCTTTAACTCAGATTTATAAGAATTTTAAAACGGAATACAATGAACAGAGAAAACAAAAACAGAAAAATGAAAACAGTAATAGTTAACGGGGCAAACGGATATGTGGCGTCAAATTTTATCAACCACTTATTGAAACAACAATATATGGTAATTGTTTTGGTTCGTTCGAATGGAATAGACGCGGAAGAAAGAATGAACGATGTTCTTGTTTACTTAAACGACGATACAGATGCAGATACCGCCAATCTCGAAGTTTATAATTATTCACTACTCGATAAGGATTTTGATATAAATAGAAATATATTAAAAAGCATTTTCAGTAGCAGGGTAGATTATTTTCATTTTGCGGCCAGTTTGAAATACGATGAAAAATCGGTTGATGAAATTTTCTCAGCAAATATTGAAGGGGTTGAAAATTCAATTAAGGTTTTTTTGAAATATGCCACGAAATGCTCCCGCTTTTTTTATATCGGAACGGCTTACTCGTGCGGTAGGACGAATGGCGTATTCGAAGAAAAATTCTACGAAAACAGAGAAATTTCGGCGTTCAGGAACTATTACGAGCAATCGAAACGATTTGCGGAGAATATTGTCAGGGAAAATATTCGAAACAACGGATTGAATGGGCACATAATTAGGTTGTCGCAGGTGGTAGGAAACCAGAAAACCGGCGTGACCAAAACCGATTATGGGATTTTCGATTTTGCCAAAAGGATTTACAACCTGGCCAACCGGTATCCCGGTGAAATAGTGAGGGTACATGTTGATCCGGATGCTACCCAGAATTTAATTCCGATCGATACTGTTACAGAGCATTTAACCAGGGTAGTGG
>CAYWBV010000719.1:0-1556 GCA_964455785.1 uncultured Maribellus sp. | reverse complement strand
GAACCCGTTGCGGGCCATGTACCAAAGCATGGCCAAACCGGCGCCGAGGCAGATGGCCCAGGCTTCGGAGCGGGGCGGGGTCATTAATACTTCAATCTGCATTACGAGGAACCCGTAAACGATTAATCCGCCGGCAACCATTTCGGCCAGCAACCCGGCCCATTTTACCCTTTTCCGTTCCGATGATTCCAGTGAAAGACCGGTTAACCCTCCGCCCAGCAAGCCAAATAATCCGCCAATTACAAAAAGCATTAACAAACCGTAAAATGCGTTCGGGAAATTGTCGCTCCTGCCGTAACCCACCACCATTCCATAACTAATCATCCCGGTGACGCCCCAGCCTACTGCAGAACTAAATACAATTACAAAAATTTTGTTGTACCAATCCTTTCTTCCGGCAGCAAGTACCAGTGCCAGGGCCCCAATTCCGCCAGCCCATGCAGCTCCCTGTTCGTGACCAAATTGTCCGCGTACAGCCCATGCCGTTCCCAATGTCATGGCAACAACAAGGATTCCCACCCAATAATTTTTATTTTGTCCCGATTTTTCCATTCTGATCAGTGTCCTGGTTTTTATTAAACCCCGGCATTTTTATTTTTTTCGATAAACTTGTTTTTACCATTATTTTTCTTTTTCAGCTTAAACTCGTCAAACAGTTCACCGTCGGCAGTAAATGCCTTAAAATGAAGCTTATTCCCGTCAACCGAAATCTCCTGAAACAACTGGAGCATACTTCCTTTCACCTGCATCCATTTTTTATCTCCGGCTTCGTATAATTTTGGCCCGCTAACCGATACAACATAAACGATTGATGGTTTTGCCGAGAAATCGGATACAATTCCGCGGCCGTAGGAATGATCGTGGCCGGACAAAACCATATCCACACCATATTTTTCGAGGATGGGCTGAAAATGTTTCCTTACCAACGGATTGTCTCTCGATTCTTTGGGCGAATAAAACGGAAGATGCGTTGTAACAATCACCCAATCTTTTGTATTGGCAGCCAGAACCGAATCGAGCCAGATTTTCTGACTTTTCAGCGCACTGCCGTTTTCATCTTCCAGTTCTGATTCAGTGGCTGAATCGATTGAAATTACTTTCAGATTTTTGTAATCGACAAAAAAACAGGTCCCCTTTACTTCCCCTGGTCCGTTACCGGGTTGTGTAAACTGATATTTCCAGTGAGGATCAATCTGCAAATCTTTGTAATCGTGATTTCCGGGTGTTAAAACCTGCGGCACAGTTGCATAAATGTATGAACCTGCCACAAACCACTCGTTCCATTCCAGGTCTCTTCCCGCGCGATTAATGATATCTCCCCCGTAAAGCATAAAAGAACAATCGGGGTCGGAATTATAAGCTTTTCGAATAACCCTCGACCACTCAGACTTTAAATTACTTTGCGGATCGCCAAAATAAACAAATGAAAACTTATCATCGCTGGCCGAAGGAGTCCTGAATTCGAGCCACTCGCTCCAGAATCCTTCTTTTCCTACCCTGTATAAATATTTCTGACCCGGAACCAAACCCGTAAAAACGTACGAATGCTGGTTTGC
>CAYWBV010000718.1:0-1556 GCA_964455785.1 uncultured Maribellus sp. | reverse complement strand
TTTAATTTTATAACCGAACTAAAACAAATAAATAATGAACCGGATAGCAAACTTTTTTTTCATTCTGTTTTTTGTTGCCTGCACCACCCAACTTCAATTTGAAGAGGCAGTGGTCGATCAGGCGGTTGAAAACGGGAAACAAGCCAGCGAAGGTTTCCAGCGCAGTCTGAAATTTGTGGAGGGATGGCTTACCAAAACCGACAGCGCCAGCGGATTGATTCCAACCAACCTCACCCGCAGCGCCGACATCTGGGAACCGCACAATTCGGCAGCCGACAATTACGCGTTTATGGTGCTGACAGCATATCTTTTCGATAAAGATCTGTATTCCGGGAAAATGCTGGAGATGCTCAATGCCGAAAAAAGATTGACTTCACGGGTAAAATCGCTGCCCGATACTTATTCGTTTTCGAAACAGAATTTCCTTTCGGTCGAACTACAGATGGATAAAGTTATTTTCGGGACTTCGGAATACATCAAAGACGGGTTGATTCCGCTGAATGAGTACATCGGCAAATCGCCGTGGCAAGACCGGATGATGGAAATGCTGAACGATTTGGAGGAGTTTTTGCAAAACCCGGCTGATTTGGAAACATTGTACAGCGAACGAATGGCTTCGGTGGAAGAGGTAAACGGCAATATGCTGCAAATTCTTTCACGGATTTACTGGATGACCGGCGACCGCAAATACCTGGAGTGGGCTGAAAAAATTGGTGACTATTATCTTCTTGGGAAACGCGACCTTTCGCAAATCGAATACCTGCGTATCCGCGACCATGGCTGCGAAATCATCGGCGGGCTGAGCGAATTGTATGTGACGGTTCATTTTGCCGACCCGGGGAAAAAGGAACAGTACCGGGAGGCTTATTACAGGGTCTTGGACCGCATACTCGAAGTGGGAAGAAACGAAGACGGCCTTTTCTACAATGCTATCAATACAATAACCGGGGAGGTTGTGGACGAAAAAATAGTGGACAACTGGGGTTACATATTCGATGCCTATTATTCGGTTTACCTCGTCGATAACAAGGAAGAGTATCGCGCGGCGGTGCTGAAGGGTTTTGAGAAACTGAACGAAAATTACCTCAACTATGCCTGGGAAGGCGACAGCCACGACGGTTACGCCGATGCGCTGGAAAGCGGCATCAACCTCTATAACCGCGAGCCGGTGCCGGAGCTGAAACAGTGGATCGACAGCGAAATGCAGGTGATGTTTGGCAAACAACAACCCGACGGGATAATCGGCGGCTGGCACGGCGACGGCAATTTTGCCCGCACTGCCATTATGTACAGCCTCTGGAAAACACAGGGTGCAGTGATATCTCCCTGGCGAAGTGATGTTATCCTGGGTGCGGAAAAAACAGATAGTGGGATTTACTTTGTGATGACTGCTGAAAAGGAATGGGAAGGAAGATTGATTTTCGACAGTCAGCGCCACAAAACCATCCTGAATTTACCCATCGACTACCCGCGAATCAACCAGTTTCCGGAGTGGTTCACTTCACAAGAAGGCGAAGAATACGAAGTGGCCTGCTCGCAGAGCGAACTCTCGGGAA
>CAYWBV010000717.1:0-1564 GCA_964455785.1 uncultured Maribellus sp. | reverse complement strand
CGTACCGGAACGAAAACTCTGCAATATACTTGTTGTCGAAACCATAATGCGCACGCCCGATATAGGAGGCTCTTGCGGTTTCAGTTTCACTGCCTGAGAACCATCTTTTTGAGATATCGGATGAGGTGTTGTAAATCTGGTCAATGGATGTGGTTAGTAATTCATCAGCACGGCCATTCAGGTATTTGCCTTTTTCACCTCCCTGTTCGTAAACTCCCAATGCAGATACTTCGTGTTTCCCAAAAACCTTATCATATTTCAGGTACCAGTTAATCTGGTACGAGTTGTAAAAATCGGCTGTTTCTGCAATATTCGGATAGGTTGCGCTCAAATTGTGGGTATTAATTTTTGTCGGGTCAATCGGTCCGGGAATAAATTTGTTGGTTGTACTTGCCGACTGGAATATATAGGCTTTGTTGTGTACCACCATCGACTTCATATTTTTATCAGAACCGGTATAATGTGCCTGGAAACTGGTACTCAAACCATCGAGAATATCGCTGAGATCCAAATCGAAACGGATAATCCCATCCAGTGTCCGGTATTTTATGTCCCTGTAACCGCCGCTGTTTACCATGAGTTCCACCGGATGCCAGGCACCCGGAACAACCGGGTAAGCATTGGTGTTGTCCGTCGGGTTTCCCTGTTCGTCAACATAAAACGGGTAGAGGCGGGTCCAGTTGAACGTGGCTCTGAAAAAGTCGCTGACATTAAAATCCTCGGCGGCGTCATAAGGCCAGTACCAGCGGTGATAATTACGTTGGTTCCCGCTTAAATTCACATTCACCTTAAACCGTTTGGTAATATTGGCCGTCACATCCGACCTGAAATTGTATTTGTCGTAGTTCAGATTTTTATAGGAGCCATCTTCCGTGTGGTAACCCAACGACAAATAGTATATCAGTGCGTCCGAACCGCCGCTTACCCCAATGTTATGTTGCTGCACGGTTGGTGATTGCCAGATATAATCGTTAATACTGTAACTTTTATCTTTAAAATAATCATAAATCTCCTGTCCGTAGGGTTTGGGCTGTCCGAGAGTAACGGCCATCTGGTTCAGATATTCAATTTCCTGCGTGGCGGTATAATCCTGCACCGGCCGTGTCGAAGATGAAACAGAATAGGAGCCCTTGTATTCGAATGTCGGTTTTTGAAGTTTACCGGCTTTTGTTGTTACCAGAACAACACCGTTTCCTGCTTTCGAACCGTAAATGGAAGCGCTTGCAGCGTCTTTCAAAAAGTTGATACTTTCTACTTCCGTTGCATCGAGGGCATCAAAGTCTGCTTTACTTTTTATCACTCCGTTGATAACATAAAGCGGTTCTGCAAAACTCCCTCTTATCCTGATATTTGAAGATGCTCCGGCCAAACCCGAAGTACCCACAACTGTAACCCCGGGAGCTCGCCCGGCTATCGTATTTGATAAATTTGCCGCAGGAATATTGCCAATCTGTTCTGTTTTTATCGAAGCAATCGATCCGGTAAGGTTCACTTTTTTCTGAGTACCGTATCCAATCGCAACGACCTCTTCGATTCCAATCGCTTCCTCTTCCATCGTCACATT
>CAYWBV010000716.1:0-1564 GCA_964455785.1 uncultured Maribellus sp. | reverse complement strand
TCTTCATCGGTGTGTTCAAGATAAAGACTATGAAAAGCCGCAAATTTCAGATAAAAATCGTAGGCTTCGTCGGCTGTGACCGAAGTGCTTAAAATATTTAAATGAACTTCGAGTTCGCGCTGCAGCTTTTCAATTTTTATATGATCCTGTTTATCGTGTTCTGAAGCGCCGGGCACCCTCGATTCGAGTGCACTCAAAATGATTTTATCTTCATTTTCCGCATGTGAACTTAAAAGATAAAACATTTCTTTTCCGTAGCTTTTTAATTTTTCCACCGCTTCAACATCATTGTAGTTTGTTTGCCCGGCCAGCGTTGAAAAGACCGCCATTGTTCTGCGCAGCGCTTTATGCGGCGCCGAAAACATTTTGATTGATTCCATGACTTTAATTTTTATGAATGATTATTTTTTTCTGTGTTGAACTTAATTCTTCAAAAGTTTGCTGTTGAAAATTTTTCCGTTTTCTGCGTTAATGGTAAGCAGGTACATTCCCGGAATAAGCGATTCAGTATGAATTGAAACCTGTTGCGATGAGAAGGTGTTACGATAAACGATCTGACCTGAAAGATTGGTGATGTTTACCCTGTAACCTGAAAATACGGGTTCATCAATTTGAATGGTAAAAGCGTTGCTAACCGGGTTTGGAAACACTTTTACACTTTCCAAAGCATAAACATCCGAAACATCTGTTACTATATGCTGAAAGTTGCTGAACACATATTTCGAAACATTTATTGGTGACGTCAGTCCAGGATCCCAGTACCGGAAAATCATTTCGGTAACATCCTTGTTTTCATTGTATTCAAGGTCAAAAAAGAGTTCCATTACTGTTGCCCATCCGGAATTGTTCCATGTACTGTACTGAAATCCGGTTGGATTACCTTCATCATCGGTTGTACCCTGGTATCTGTCTGAATTTTCCCAACCCGACTCTATCCACTTTTCAACAGTACTGATTTCAACGTTATTAGCCAGCGAGTAAGTTTCTCTCGTACTGTTTACCCATTCCATATTTTCCCATTTTTCGGTTGTTGCGGTGTAATTATCTCCGTCATACTGGGTGAAATAGCGTTCTCCGTTAAACCAATCATTGTTTTGCCAGTACTGTAGTGTATAAGCTGCCAGTTTCCGGGTTGGCCAGTCGGCCCAGGTAAGGTTCATTGTTTTGCTGAAAATCATCCAGTCGTCATTTTCCCAGTTGTATGTTACCAAGCCTACAGGAATATTGTATTGATTCAGGACAAACACCGTTTTGATTGTGTTTACCCAAATACCATTTTCCAGAACCTGTTCAATTATCCCGCTAAACTGACTGTCGTCATTAATCATGTAAACTGATTTTTCCCCTGACACAGGAGTCCATTCATTATTTACCCAGACGTACGAAACTTCTTCAATAACATTCCCTGATAAATCGTAGGAATAAGAAATTCGCGAGACATTCAAGTTATTTCCGGGTTCCTGCACAATTTCTTTGGTTACCCTGCCTGATTCATCGTAATTGTAAGTAGTGTTCGAATCATGCTGCCAGTCGTTCGTATTGGTAACCCACGAAAAATCTTCGC
>CAYWBV010000715.1:0-1565 GCA_964455785.1 uncultured Maribellus sp. | reverse complement strand
CTTCAGGAAATCCAGAAAAAGGTAAATGCTGAAGTGAATAAATTCTCCCGTATCCAGCAGGTTATTCATCAACCCATTCCTTTTGAAAAAACACCCACAAAAAAAATAAAACGCTTTTTATACGCGTAGTTTTAAAAATATTATATCCCTAAAATGGGAAGCCTAAAACCGGTTTCCCATTTTTTGTGTTTAGGTTGTCAGAAAATATTAATTTTGCAGCCGTAAAACCAAAATTTAAAAATGGTTACTGAATCGAGATACAATGCCAGGGGCGTTTCGGCTTCGAAAGAAGATGTTCACGAAGCCATAAAAAATGTCGACAAAGGGATTTTTCCAAAGGCATTTTGCAAGATTGTACCCGATATTTTGGGCGGCGATCCCGAGTGGTGTAATATTATGCACGCCGATGGCGCCGGCACAAAGTCGTCGCTGGCTTATCTGTACTGGAAAGAAACCGGCGACCTTTCGGTGTGGAAAGGAATTGCACAAGATGCGCTGATTATGAACGTTGACGACCTGCTTTGTGTTGGTGCAATCAATAATATTCTAGTTTCTTCAACCATCGGAAGGAACAAAAACAACATTCCGGGTGAAGTAATTTCAGCTATTATTAATGGAACGGAAGAGTTGCTGGCGAAACTGCGCGATATGGGAATCAGCATTTATTCCACCGGTGGCGAAACTGCCGATGTTGGTGATTTGGTCCGAACCATAATTGTCGATTCAACGGTAACCTGTCGCATGAAACGTGCGGATGTAATTTCAGCTGATAAAATTTCAGCCGGAAACGTAATTATCGGGCTTTCTTCAACCGGGCAGGCAACTTACGAAAGCGAATACAACGGAGGAATGGGAAGTAATGGTTTAACTTCGGCGCGACACGATGTTTTTGCCAAATACCTGGCTGAAAAATACCCCGAAAGTTTTGATCCCGCAGTTCCTTCAGAATTAATTTATTCAGGAAAATGTAAACTTACCGACAAAATTGAAGGACTGGGAATCGATGCCGGGAAACTGGTTTTGTCGCCAACACGAACTTACGCACCGGTTATCAAAAAAATACTGGATAAATTCAGAAACCAGATTTCAGGAATGATTCACTGCTCGGGCGGAGCACAAACCAAAGTGCTTCATTTTGTTGAAAATGTACATATAATTAAAGATAACATGTTCCCGGTTCCTCCTCTTTTTCAATTGATTCAGGAACAATCGGGAACCGGCTGGAAAGAAATGTACAAGGTGTTTAACATGGGCCACCGTTTCGAAATTTACACCAGGCCCGAAATTGCTGAAGAAATTATTTCGATTTCGAAATCGTTCAACATCGATGCTAAAATAATTGGCCGGGTTGAACCTTTCAGTGGAAAGAAACTAACCATCATTTCCGACAAGGGAACTTATTTTTATTAGCTTTTCCGAAATCAAAAAACTCCCGTCTACTTTTTCATCAAATTGCTTTAACATTTCCCTTTCAATTGGGAATACAACGAAAAAAACAAAATGGCACAATACGAATTACTCGAAAAATACGAATCGATAAAACACCGGTTTGAAGAAATTCAGCA
>CAYWBV010000714.1:0-1569 GCA_964455785.1 uncultured Maribellus sp. | reverse complement strand
TTTTTGTCAAAACGTGTGCGGATTTTAAACTGCGTGTCGGTAAAATTGGGAAGAAAAGGAAGTTCAAGCGCACTGAACAGAAATTGCAGGTACGAACGCCGCGCGGAAAACACAAATGTGGTTTTTTCGTTAATCGGCCCGTCAAGCGTTGCAGCCACTTCCGAGGCGCCTAAGGTTCCCTGGAATTTAAGTTTGTCGCTGTTTCCGTCCACCTGGTTAAATTCCAGGATTCCGCTCAATGCGTTTCCGCGGTTGGCCGGGAAAGCGCCGGAATAGTAATTTACTTCGCGCAAAAAGTCGGCGTTGATAATCCCCACAGGTCCGCCCGAAGCGCCCTGCGTGGCAAAGTGGTTGATAAACGGAACTTCCACCCCGTCGAGATAAAACCGGCTTTCCGACGGGCCGCCGCCACGGATGATCACATCGTTACGGAATGCCGGGGTGGACTGAACTCCCGGAAACGACTGGATAACTTTCGAAATGTCGCGGTTGGCGCCGGGACTTTTTTCAATTTCACCAATCGCAATGGAATGCAGCGAAACCGGACTTTCTTCTGTTTTCCGGAAAGGCGACGCTGTTACGGTTACCTCTTCGATTTCCTCTTTTTGCACTTCCATTTTTATTTCTACGGAGTTGATGTTGGCAACGCTCACCTCAATTTCCGAAGAAATGGATTTTTTATACCCAACAAACGACGCTTCAACGCGAATAAAACCCGGTTCCAAACCGTTAAGAAGAAAATTTCCGTCAATATCGGTTGTGGTACCCATAGTGGTACCCGAAACCACCACATTGACAAACGGAAGCGGTTCGTTGTTTAAAGCGTCCACAACCTTGCCCTGCAACGATGCTTTCTGGGCAAAAACCGAAAAAGAAACTACCAGGAGAAGTATAAATAGTTGAATTGTTTTCATTTTTAAAAGTATTTGATCCTGTGGTTTAAATCCAATTTTGTTTATTTTATTTTTTACAAAATTAGACAATTTTAAAACAGAAAAGTTGAGAGACGTTTTCGTTTTTTTATATTCGCAATAGAAATATTCGATACCATGAGGATTGTAATTCAAAAAGTATCAAAGGCTTCCGTTACGGTTGAGGCCCAATTGGTTTCTTCCATTGGAAAAGGATTGTTGGTTTTACTGGGGGTTGAAGATGCCGACACGGACGATGACATCGACTGGCTGGTAAAAAAAATGGTTCAGCTTCGTGTTTTTAACGACGAAAGCGGGGTGATGAACCTTTCAGTGCAGGATGTTTCGGGAGATATTCTTGTGGTGAGCCAGTTTACCCTGCACGCCAGTACAAAAAAAGGGAACCGGCCCTCGTACATCCGCGCCTCGAAACCCGAATTTGCCGTCCCGATGTACGAAAAGTTTATTCAAAAATCGGAGGAGGTGTTTGGTAAAAGAATCGGGACCGGGATTTTTGGCGCTATGATGGACGTTTCGCTGGTCAACGACGGCCCGGTAACCATTATCATCGATTCGAAACAGAAAGATTTTTAGTCCTGAAACTTCTATTCCCGGTTTTTATATCAATTTTTGGGATCGTAATCCCAATTTTTATATC
>CAYWBV010000713.1:0-1571 GCA_964455785.1 uncultured Maribellus sp. | reverse complement strand
AAAAATCTTAATAACCTAAGCCAAACACAGCCACTCACTTCCACATACTTCCTATTTTATTTTTCAGTGAATTAACCCTTTACATTTGGTTACGGGCAGGGAAAAATCTGCCGGAGTAGTAACCAAATCTTAAAAGCATGAAGGAAAAAGATTACGGGTAAAGTTCGGTTTCATATCAGTGGTTTTGCCACTTCACCAGGAGAGAATTCAAAAAACAGTAAAAATCGCTTCTCTGGTTCTTTCAACCAGGAAGCACAAAAACAAATTATTATGGCAAAAGTCAATATATTAAAATCGGTATTAACTCTTTTCTTTTTATTCTGGGTAATGGCATTGTTTGCTCAGGGCGATGGTTCCGCCGGGATTGCCGAAGCCACCAGTATGGTCACTTCTTATTTCGACCCGGCAACCAAATTAATTTACGCCATTGGAGCCATTGTAGGCCTAATTGGCGGCGTAAAAGTGTATTCCAAATTTTCAAGCGGTGACCCGGATACCGGCAAAACGGCGGCTGCCTGGTTTGGGGCATGTATTTTCCTGATTGTTGCAGCCACCATCCTGCGTTCATTCTTTCTGTAAAAAGTATGGCAACGTATTTCATCAATAAAGGGGTGAACAAACCGGCAGAATTTAAGGGACTGCAAAGCCAGTACCTGTTCATTTTTGCAGGTGGGCTGCTGGGAACATTCGTGGTTTTTATCGTTATGTACCTGGCCGGGATAAACCAGTGGGTTTGCATTTTCACAGGGCTGGTTCTGGCTTTCGTGGTTGTCTGGCTGACCTTTTCCCTGAATCGAAAATTTGGACTTTTCGGTTTGATGAAACTCCAGGCAACCCGGACCTTTCCCCGCCGGATCATCAACCGGAGAAGTATTCCCAGGTTATTTTCATCAAAAAGAAAGGGGGCGGTATGAAAAGCGTTTTAAAAACGGCCACGCTTGAAAGCAAGTTCCCTCTTCTGTCGGTTGTGCAAGGGTGTATCATCAGCAAGGATGCCGATATTACCGTTGCTTTTCAGGTTACGCTACCGGAACTTTTTACGGTTACCCCGGAAGAATACGAAGCCATGCATTCAGTCTGGAACAAGGCAATAAAAGTTTTGCCCGATTACTCCATCGTTCACAAACAGGATTGGTTTATCAGGGAGAACTACCAACCGGAAAATCAGGAACAGGATTTAAGCTTTCTGAGTTCTTCCTTTGAACGCCATTTTAATGAACGGCCATATTTGAACCACACCTGCTACCTGTTTCTGTCCAAAACTACCAAAGAGCAGAGCAGGCAGCAAAGTACGTTTAATTCGCTGAGGCGCGGCACCCTTCTGCCGAAAGAGTTAAAAAATAAGGAAACCGTTCTGCGGTTTGTAGAAGCGGTAAATCAGTTTGAGCAAATCATCAACGACAGCGGTTTTATCCGACTTAAAAGACTTACGCCGGAACAAATTACCGGCACAGATAAAAAACCGGGTGCAGATTATCGTCAAACATGGCATGCCAGCCTTCAATACTTTCCTCCAGGTGCGGAATACGGTGGTAAGCGCCCACACAGTTGATCAGGGCGTCGATCCGTCC
>CAYWBV010000712.1:0-1571 GCA_964455785.1 uncultured Maribellus sp. | reverse complement strand
ATACGCCAATTTTTACTTCCCGTTTTTCAAAAAGTTCGGGCGTAATTTGTACATATACAAAGTAAGTTCCCTGGTCCTCCATTAAAGCAGTGTTTGCAACGCTGAGCGTCTGTGTACCGGTTTCCGTTTTTAAATAGAGTTCAACAAAACCACCCTGGATAAAACTGTCGTTGTTGTCGATCTGTAATTTTACAGGAATAAGGTAATTATCGCTGTTGGCCGCTTTTCCGTAAGATAACATGTACCCGTTTAATTGCTCCAGCGTGTAGGTTTGGTTATCGTGTAAGGTGCGGATGTTGGCAGATTTTACATGCCCCAGTAACGGAGCATATTTCTGTTGAACCTCTGCGCCAAGCATAAGTGTTTTGTTTTGCGAAATGGTTACAATTGGCTGCCCGGCTTCTACATAAGCGCCGTTTTTTATAAAAAACTGTTTGATAAACCCGTTCATCGGGCTGGATACCATTTGTCCTGTTGTATTAAAGTTTTTGTTCAGGTTGTCATAAACGGCTTTGGCAACATCGTATTTATTTTTTGTGCCGAGTAAATCTTTTTCCGAAACAATTTTGTCTTTTGCAAGCTCCGCCGCACGTTCGTAGTCCGATTGTGCTTTTTCGAAGTTACTTTTTGCTTCGGCATATTTTACCGAAAGGTTATTATCAGCCAGTTCGCTGCTCGAAACAGAGAATAACACCTGCCCGGCCGATACTGTTTTACCTTCCAGAAGATTGTTGTTCGGGAGCAGTACTATTCCGTTTGTTTTGGCCGAAATAATAATTTCATCGTCTTGTGACGATTCCACCCGTGCAGTTGTTTTAATCACTTGCCCGAAAGGCCCCATTTTTGGAAAATCAGTCGAATAGTCAATTTTCCATGATTGCTCTTTGGTGAAAACGGTGGTGTTTGTTTTTGGAATGATTATCGCCTCTGCGGCTTCGTGGGCTTCTTCATGTTCGGCAAAAACAGTTACTTCAGGAACAACCACTTCAAAATTCCCTTTTTCATTTATAATTTCGAATTTTAATGTCCCTGTCCCGGCTGTTCCCGGTTGAATGTCGAAACTGTAAATTCCCTTCCGGGTTGGTTTATCGAGTGATTGGCGGGTTTCATTCCCGTTTACCATAAGTACAAGGGTTATTTTTCCTGTTTCAACAGCTTTAAATTCAGGTAAAACCGAAAAGTGAGACAGTACATTGGCTGTTTCGCCAACAACAAAGGCGTCAGCCTCGGCAAAGAGTTCAAAATCTGAACTGTAGGCTGTATATTGAAATTTTATTTCTTCGTGTTCCTCTGATTGTTCGGTTCCGTCGCTGTGTTCGTGACCTTCAGGTTCAACTTCCTGTGCGTTTTTTTTCGGGTTGCATGCCATCAGAAAGAGTGCAAAGACAGCAACCATAAAAATTTTAAAATACATATTTTCTATCATTTAAATTTTACAACTAAAAGCTAAATGCAATTACACCGCAGTGATGCAAAGAATCATTTTTAAAAAGCTGGAAAATTTAAACGGTGGGAGGGGCTCGTAGTCCCAGTGAAGTATTTACGAAAACAGAATGGATGGGCGTTGTTAA
>CAYWBV010000711.1:0-1571 GCA_964455785.1 uncultured Maribellus sp. | reverse complement strand
TAATTTTTAGTTTAGTCACCATTCTTACCATGGTTGGCATCGTATATCTCGGTTACAAAGGCACAAAATTTTTGAAAATCAAACAAGGCGGGAACTACATTCACATAGTGGCCGGATTGGTTATTGCATTTCTCGGATTTAGTATCCAGTTTTTGGGATGGTAAACCTTTAGCTGAAATTGCAACAGTTTCGGAGGGTTTGTATTTTTCTGAAATAAAAAAGCTCTCAAATCAATTGATTCAAGAGCTTTTAAATAGAACTTCATCTCATTGTCGGGGTGATCCGACTCGAACGGACGACCACCAGCACCCCATGCTGGCACGCTAGCCAACTGCGCCACACCCCGAATTTTTAATGAACGTTTTTCTTTTGTGCCTGCAAATGTAACAGTAGATTCGTTTCCAGCAAAACTTTTCAACAAAATTGTTTCAAACTTTCCGTTTCCTTCTTCGGTCTCCTATCTCCTGCCCCGCGCCGGTTTAACCGCAGTCCGACTTTTCATAGGAATTGTCTATGATCCCTAATTATTATCGATGAATTTCTTTATTTTTGATTTCAGATGTTTTGTACTTTTGTTCAGCTAAAAAAATAAAGATATGTTTAAATCGCTTGATATTAATGAGAATACTGAAAAGAAAGACATTCAACCGACTGATGTTGAACGTGTAAAGTGTATTATTATAGGTTCGGGGCCGGCTGGTTACACTGCTGCAATTTATGCTGCACGCGCCAACCTCAACCCGGTTATGTACGAAGGATTGCAGCCTGGCGGACAGTTGACAACCACTACCGAAGTTGAAAATTATCCGGGTTATCCCGAGGGTGTTACCGGCCCTATAATGATGGAAGATTTAAAAAAACAGGCGCAACGTTTTGGCACCGATGTACGCTGGGGACTGGCTACAAAAGTCGATTTTTCGGGAGATACTCATAAAGTCTGGATTGACGACAGTAAACTGGTGGAAGCCGAATCAGTAATTATTGCAACCGGCGCCACTGCAAAATATCTCGGGCTGGAGGATGAAAAAAAATATGCCGGGGGCGGGGTTTCTGCCTGTGCCACCTGCGACGGTTTTTTCTATCGCGGTAAAGATGTGGCGGTTGTCGGCGGTGGCGATACGGCTGCCGAGGAAGCCATGTACCTGGCTGGTTTGTGCCGAAAGGTGTACCTGATTGTCCGTCGCGATGAGCTTCGTGCATCCAAAGTAATGGCCGACCGGGTGAAAAAAACGCCGAATGTTGAAATCCTATGGAAACACCAAACCCTGGGACTGATTGGCAATAACGGTGTTGTTGAAGGCGCCCGGCTGGTAAAAAATAAGGGTGAAGAAGGCGAACAAGAAGTGGCCATAAAAATTGACGGCTTTTTCCTTGCTATCGGGCACAAACCGAATTCCGATATTTTCAGCGAATATCTCGACACCGACGAAGTGGGCTACATTAAAACAGTTCCGGGAACGTCGAAAACAAAAGTACCGGGAGTTTTTGCCTGTGGCGACGTGCAGGATTCGCATTACCGTCAGGCCGTTACAGCAGCAGGTTCGGGTTGTATGGCCGCCATCGACGCAGAA
>CAYWBV010000710.1:0-1577 GCA_964455785.1 uncultured Maribellus sp. | reverse complement strand
TCGTACCCCCCAATCACCACAAACGATTTTTTGCCTAAAATTTTTGCAAAAAGAACAGGCAAAAATGAGTGATAATCAGCAAACCAGATAAAAATAGCATCGAATCTCCAGATATTAAAAACAAGAAAGAACAATTGTTTCAAAATCTGAATCACATTCCCGGACATTCCTTTCACCGGTTTATACTGATATTGGGTGACTTCATTTTCCGATGCCAGAATTTCAAAGTCGGTTTTTACAAACGATGAATAATTGGTATATATAAACAGTATCTTTTTTTTCATTTCTGTTTTTCCCATTCAAAAATAGTACTTTTGAGGTCCTGCAAAATTAATAAATTTAATATGCCAAAAATTCTTACTATCGTCGGTGCCCGTCCCCAATTTGTTAAGGCAGCCGCGTTGAGCCGGGCGTTAATGAAGTTCGGAATTGAAGAGGTTCTCGTTCACACAGGGCAACATTTCGACGAAAATATGGCTGAAATATTTTTCAGGCAGATGGAAATTCCGGAACCCAAATACAATCTTGGTATTCATTCGTTATCACACGGTGCAATGACAGGACGAATGCTGGAGGAAATTGAAAAAGTGCTTTTGATTGAGAAACCTTCGGTGGTTGTGGTTTTTGGCGATACCAATTCTACGTTGGCCGGCGCGCTGGCAGCAAGTAAAATACATATTCCGGTGGCGCACGTTGAAGCCGGATTGCGCAGTTTTAATATGAAAATGCCCGAAGAGATCAATCGTATTTTAACAGACAGAATCTCAGATTTTTTGTTTTGTCCGACTGAAACGGCAGTAAAAAATCTGGAAAATGAAGGTTACGCCAACTTTAGTACAACAATTGTAACCTCGGGTGATGTGATGTATGATGTAGCGCTTTTTTACAGTCAGATATCTGCCTCGCGTTCAACAATTATCCATGATTTGAAATTGGAACAAAAACCATTTATCCTCGCCACCCTTCACCGGCAGGAAAATACAGATGATTTGGTGCGGTTAAACTCCATCGTTCAGGCATTAAATACTCTTTCCAACGATTTTGAGATGGTACTGCCCGTTCATCCCCGGACAAGAAAAATTCTCGAATCTGAAAATATTACAATGAATTTTACTCCCATTAATCCGGTCGGATATTTCGACATGATTGAATTGCTGAAACATTGCTCGTTTGTGATTACCGACAGCGGCGGTCTGCAAAAAGAGGCTTTCTTTTTTAAAAAACATGGCCTCATCATCCGCGACGAAACGGAATGGACTGAACTGGTTGATTTGAGCTACAATTTTATTGTCGGTTCAAACCGGAAAAAAATACTTGACACAGTTGAATTTATGTCAAAAAAGGAGATAGAATTTGATGCAAAACCTTATGGACAAGGAGATGCCTCCGAAAAAATTGCGTTGTTTTTAAAAGAAATTAATTAACCGCGGGATACGAAGGTGCAAAGATTTAAAAATACGTTGCGTCATAGCGGATCCGCAGTAAGAAACAGATAATATGCAAACAATCCACATGTGCGACACTTATGGCCAGTACCTCACGCTGAAAGAGGAGATTGACGGGGCCATTCAGGAAGT
>CAYWBV010000709.1:0-1579 GCA_964455785.1 uncultured Maribellus sp. | reverse complement strand
CTACGACAACCGGGGAAAAGACCTGGCCGACATTATTTTGTCCATCGAATCGCTGGCCGAAAAAATAACCCAAACCACGGCCATTGACGAGTTGATGGGCATCGAGGGAAATATCCGCAAAAACTATTACGAATCGTTCAACCTGATTGTAAACAATTTTGAAATGGACGGGCGCAGTTACCGTCCGCCGCAAAACGAACTGAACGCGCTGATTTCTTTCGGGAACATGATGTGTTACAGCCAGTGTCTGCGGGCGATTCACCAAACACAGCTCAACCCGCTCGTTTCGTTCCTTCACCAGCCCGGCGAACGGCGTTTTTCGCTTTCGCTCGATTTGGCCGAAGTTTTTAAACCCATCCTTGTCGATCGCGTTATTTTTAAAGTTGTCAACAAACGTGAAATCCAGGCCTCCGATTTCGAAAGTAACCTCAATTCGTTTATTTTAAAACCCAAAGGAAAGAAAAAATTCGTGGAAGCTTTTGAAAGCCGGCTTAACGAAACCATCAAACACCGCACGCTGAACCATAGCGTAAGTTACAAGCACCTCGTAAAACTGGAATGTTACAAGCTGGTAAAACATGTGCTGGAGATTGAAGAATACAAACCGTTTAAAATCTGGTGGTAGGATTGAGGAGATTGAATAAGATTGAGGGGATTAAACAATCTCCTAAAAACTTAAAAATGAACTTAAAACAATAAATCATGGACAATAAGGAGTGGCTGAATTACAAGATTCAAATTCGCGACAGATTAAGGATTTTTGCTTTGAAAATACTGGAATTATCCGAAATGTTTCCTCATTCAAACAGGGGAAGGACCCTCAATAATCAGGTTACAAGATCCGGTTCATCAACGTATGCAAATTATCGTGCGGCATTACGGGGACGGTCGAAGAAAGAGTTTTTTGCCAAATTATCAATAGTTGTTGAAGAGGCAGATGAAACAGAAATGTGGCTTGATTTAATTGTTGAATCCCGGATATTAGCTTCTGATTTTGTAAAGGAACTGTATAGAGAAAGCCTGGAACTTTTAAAAATCCTTGCTTCTATGCGAAAACGTTCCTCAGAATAAGTTGCTATGCTTAATCTTTCATCAATCTACATCAATCTTTCATCAATCATGTATATTATAGCAGTTTACGATGCAGGACAAAAGCGGGTAGCCAAAATGCTAAAACTCTGCCGGAAATACCTGAACTGGATCCAGAATTCAGTTTTTGAGGGTGAAATCACCGAAGGCAAACTGGAAGAATTAAAGATAAAGGCAAAAGAAATTATGGATGAAGAGGAAGACAGTTTTATTATTTTCAAAACCCGTCAGGAAAAGTGGCTTGACAAGGAAATTGTAGGGAAAGAGCGTAGCAGCCTGGGAAATTTTCTGTGACCTGCGTTGTCGGTCGTAAAAAAACGCAACAAACTGAACCTGCCAAAACAGGGCGTCCAACACCAAACCGTTCTTTGACATGTTGAGAATTATAACTTTACGTGAGGTTGTCGGACCCCGTATATTTTTACGGAATTATAGTTCGACGACTATTGTTTTCCAAAATCGAAGCAACTATATTTGTAAGCCGTTCATT
>CAYWBV010000708.1:0-1580 GCA_964455785.1 uncultured Maribellus sp. | reverse complement strand
ATCCAAAAGGTGATCCTCACGGCAGCTAAACTGGGCATTCCGGTGGTCAATACTTTTGTGGGACGCGACCCTGTAAAAAGTGTCGAAGAGAACCTGGAAAAATTTGCCGCCGTGTGGCCCGCCATCATAAAAACAGCGGAAGAAAACAACATCAGAATTGGGATCGAAAACTGCCCGATGTTGTTTACCCGCGACGAGTGGCCCGGCGGAAAAAACCTGGCAACCACGCCCGCCATCTGGAAAAAAATGTTCGAAATTATCCCGAGCCCGGCATTCGGGTTGAACTACGATCCGTCGCACCTCGTGTGGCAGCAGATGGACGAAGTGAAACCCATTTATGATTTCCGGGAAAAATTATTCCACATTCATTTAAAAGATGTAAAAGTTTTCCGCGATAAACTGAACGAGGTGGGAATTATGGCTTACCCGCTCGATTATCATTCACCCAAAATTCCCGGGTTGGGCGATGTTGACTGGCGTGGGTTTTTCTCGGCGCTCACCTCGGTAAAATACCGCGGCCCGGTGTGTATCGAAGTGGAAGACAAAGCATTCGAAGGTTCGGACGGCGACATCAAAAACGCCATTCTTACCAGTCGTAATTACCTGAAACAGTTTTTGGGTTAACGAACTCCATAGGAATTGAAGCTGCAAATCCCGCCGAGTGGTTTGCGGGTTTTTTGGCGCAGTTTATAATCGTCGGGCGCGTAACCCAGCGAAATCACCAGGCCTATTCTTTTTCTCCGTGGAATATCCAGTATTTTTTTGATTTCCTTTTCGTTAAACCAGCCCATCATACATGTGCCCAAACCCAGTTCGGCCGCCTGCAGGCAAAAATGTTCGGCCGCAATACCAATATCAATTAACGGAAACTCGCGGTTTTTCAGATTGCCACCAATTTGGGTAATCATCCGGGGCCGCTCAATCACCAGCACAGCCATTGCCGGAGCCTGTACCGCAAACTTGTTAAACGAAACCAGTTGGCTGAAAGTAGCTTTGGCCACCCTGCCCTTTAATTCAGGTTCATCCACAATAATCAACTTCCAGGGTTGCGAATTGCTCGCCGAAGGAGCCAGGCGCACCGCCTCGGCCAGCTTTTCAATTTTTTCCCGTTCCACAGGCTTGTCCTGGTATCTCCGCACACTTTGGCGATGGTTTATCAATTCCTGAAAAGTCATGTTCGTTCCGTTTGTTAAAAGCGCTAAAAATACGATCTTTTTTCATGGCCTGCACCCCAAACCATTCAGTGAAACTCTCGTAAAAGCAAACATTGAAATTGGCGGATACCTGTATCAAATTCTTTGAATTGTTCACTTAAAATCAGAAAAACAATGCCTGAGAGTGTTTACAAAATTATCGAGTTGGTAGGGAGCAGCACCGTTTCGTGGGAAAAAGCTGCCCAGAATGCCATCGACAAAGCTTCAAAATCATTGCGCGATTTAAGGATCGCCGAGGTAGTCCAGATGGACATGCACCTGAAAGACGGTAAAGTTGAATTTTACCGTACGAAACTGAAAGTATCTTTCAAATATGAAGGATAATTGATTTTTTGATTTTTTTTAAAAACACAGGAGGCTGTCTGA
>CAYWBV010000707.1:0-1585 GCA_964455785.1 uncultured Maribellus sp. | reverse complement strand
CGTTCAGGTTGAGAAAGACGGTATTTGATGGGAGGATATTAAAAGAAGCCTTCCTGAAATTCCATCCTACTGTATTAAAATTGAACAACATTTCCTGAGATTTTACCCCAGGTTCGCCCAGCCAGTTGCCACTGCTGTCAAAATCATCTTCATCGGTCCAGTATGATTTCCAGCACAGGTCATACCGAATCATAATACAGTTGTCCGGCAGGAACGGCCTGATACTTTCTGAAAGTTCTTCCAGGAACCGACCCTGCAGTTCTTCATCGGGTTCCAGTTCGGGGCCATACGGAACATATGCAATACAGTAGTCGCGGTTAATTTGTTGTATAACAATCAGCACATCGGAAGCAATAATCCGATGGTCTGTTTCATTCTCAAACAAATCCGTACTGTTGACCTTATAATCAATGGCCAGCGTGGAAACGCCCAGCTTGTTTTTAACTGCCGACCAGAAAGCGGTTTGCTGAACAATGGGTGTTTCATAAAGCTCTGAAATATCTTTTACATCAATATCTTTTAACATGATTTTTTTGTATGGTTTTTTTTATTTGACGAAGCCAGGTAGTACAAAACAGAAAACTTCCCCACCGGAAACCGGGTTACATCCGTAAACGGTTTCGGCGGAGAAGTCCTGTTTTGACTGTTAAACTATTCCGTCTGTTCACGCATTTTAATTTTCGGTATCACGCGTATTTCTCATTTTTGTCATAATAGTGTCCGTTGGCTTCCGGTTGAAAAACCACATCCATAATTTTAATTCTGAACTCATTTTTACGGATACGGTAAACCACTTCATTTCCTTTCCGGCGCCCTAACAACACAACTCCCAACGACGAAAAAACAGAAATCTTCCCTTCGCCCGGCTTTCTATATTCGGGAAATACCAGGTTTACGGTTCGGGTAATGCCCGTATTTACCCAGTTGAGCTTCACGAATGAATTCATGGTCACCACGTCAGCCGGCACATTCTGAGGAATTATTTTAATTGCAGATTGCAGCCTTTCGTAAAGCGCCGAGTGTGTTTCCGGTAACCTCCCCTTATAATTTTTTGATGCTTCAATACTGTTGAGCAACTTCTCAAAATCCAAGTCTGTAACTACCATTTTACCGCTGATTTTTACGTTTTTTTACTTTACCTTCCTCCTTTTTCAACTTCTTTTCCAGCTTTTTGGTTTTTAAGTCTTTCTGGGGCTCTTTTAATCCTATACCTTTTTTAGCCATAACATTAAAATTTAAATGAAACATTTGAATACAAATCGGTTATACTACAAACACCAATTATTTAAACAATAAAATAAATTCATTTTGAACCGTTTGCCTGGATTCAGGTTGGTCAATGATTTTCCGGATAACTATCTCCTTTTTTCCCACAGGCACATCGTACGATATTCGACTGCCCTCCCTGCAACCAATAAGTGCGCTTCCAAGCAACGACAATACGGAAATATTCCCATGTTTGAAGTTTGCATCCCGGGGGAAAACCAGTTTAACGGTCATCAATTGGTTATGTTCGGGATCATAAAGATCCACTACCGAATTCATGGTAATCCTGTCGGGTGGAATTTCACAGGCAGGCACACGC
>CAYWBV010000706.1:527-1586 GCA_964455785.1 uncultured Maribellus sp. | reverse complement strand
TCCTTCGGAGATGAAGAGAATGGCTACAATGGCAGAGACCTATAATGTTCTTTTGGCCCCTCATAATCCAAACGGACCATTGTCCACATTAGCCAGCGCTCATGTTTGCGCGTCAATCCCTAATTTTTTCAGACAGGAATTTATGTTCAACGATGTCCCCTGGCGCGATACGGTAATTGATCATCCGATAAATGATATGATCAAAGATGGACATCTTGTTCTTTCCAACAGACCGGGACTTGGAGTAAATTTAGTAGAAGCAGAAATAGAGAAACATCCAGGTATTAGAAAAGCAAAAACCGGATTTTATATTTAGGGCAAATAACCGTTAGGCTGAAACGCTGGGAATCGCTTAATTAACCATTTACTGCTTCAGACTATTAAAGATTTAGGATAAAAAGTTGAATAAAATGACCAAAAAACCATTTAAAACAGTTGTTACAGGAAATATACCCGTAGAATGGACAGGAAAACTCTCATCTGTTTCAGAAATTGTTATTTGGCAGAGTGAAAAAGAATTCCTGATGCCGCGCGATTATTTAATTCGTATTCTGCCTGAAGTCGATGCCATTGTAAATACAGCCGATGTAAAAGCCGATGCAGAACTTCTGAAGCATGCTTCAAAACTTAAAATAATCGTCAACGCATCAATTGGTTATGACAATTTAAACATTGAAGAGCTCACCAAAAGAGGAATCTGGGCGTGCAATTCTCCCGGGTTTTTCAACTATCCCGTAGCTGAATATATTATTGCAGGAATGTTGATTTTGTCGAGAAGATTTGGTGAAGCAGACCGATTTGTAAGACAGGGAAAATGGAATTCTTTTGAACCGGGAAGATGGGACGGCAGGAGTTTAAGAGAAATGTCGGTTGGAATAATCGGTATGGGAGCAATCGGTATGGAATTAATGAAACTGGCACAAGGATTTGGGATGGAAGTCAAATACTTTGACATAAATAATCAAACCCTACCCGGTTTTACCAATCTTGACGAACTTCTGTGTACATGCGATTTTGTTTCGGTAAACGTACCGCTTACCCACACGACCAAACACATGG
>CAYWBV010000706.1:0-517 GCA_964455785.1 uncultured Maribellus sp. | reverse complement strand
TTTATAAATAAACTAAAGGAAGACGCTGTTTTGATAAACACCTCAAGGGGTTCAATTGTCGAACAGGACGTTTTGATTAAAGCTCTTCAGTCGGGTCGAATAAAAGGTGCAATTCTCGATGTTTTTGAAAATGAGCCGCAAGTACCGGATGCACTCAAAGAACTCGAAAACGTGTTCTTAACTCCACACATTGCCGGAGGTACAAAATCAGCAAGAAAAAAATGTATGGAGAGTGTATTTATGAATGTTTATAATGTTCTGACCGGGAGTGAACCGGTTAATCAGTTGAATAATATCATTACATAAAAATTCAGGATATTATCTATGAAGATAGAAAAACTGGAATTGTTTAAAGTTCCGCCTCGTTGGCTTTTTCTGAAAATTACAACCAAATCGGGCATTACCGGCTGGGGAGAACCTGTTTTGGAAGGAAAAACAGATTCTGTGGCTGCCACAGTAATGGATATGAAGGAATATCTGATTGTAGGGCAGCAAATGCACTAAATGGTGGAGCAAA
>CAYWBV010000705.1:0-1592 GCA_964455785.1 uncultured Maribellus sp. | reverse complement strand
AAACTGGGGCGACCCCGAACTTTTTTTCCGGCTTGCCAGGAAATTTCAGAAATAGAGTTGTCGTTTTGTTGTGGAATATAACTTTTATCTCCCGGAATTTTGTCCTGAGATGTGCTATTTCTAGTGACCGATAATCTGGTCATGATTAAGTTCGATAATATCGTAGATTTGAAACAATTTGGTAATTGTTTCAAAGTATTTATCAAACGATATACGGATTAATCAACTACCGGATATTGTGTGTGTTTGTACTTTTCTAAAGTCTAAAATCTGCGTGCAAACACCGAAATTGCCTTTTTACAGTAATTGCCTTCATGTATTGTTTTATGTCATGGTTTGTATAATTCTTTTTTTATCCTTTTGTCGTTCTGGAATAAATATGTTTTTTTGAAAAAAACTGAATACGATGATGAAGAAATTTTTCCTTTTCCCCGTTGTTTTTGTCTTGTTGGGTGGCCAGTTATTTGCGAAAGAGGGGATGTGGATTCCCACACTTCTTGAAAAATACAACCTTGCTGAAATGCAGCAAATGGGTTTTCAACTTTCGGCGCAGGATATTTACGATGTGAATCATGCCAGTATGAAAGATGCCGTGGTAATTTTTGGCGGTGGCTGCACCGGCGAACTGATTTCAAATGAAGGGTTGCTCATCACCAACCACCACTGTGGTTACAGCCGGATTCAGGCGCACAGTTCGGTTGAAAATGACTACCTCACCGACGGGTTTTGGGCGATGGACAAAAGCCAGGAACTCTCCAATCCCGGGCTCACCGTAAGTTTTCTCGAATATATGAAAGATGTTACCGGAGAAGTTTTGGATGGCACAGAAGAGCTTTCGGAAGAGGAACGGCTAAAAAAAATAGAAAAGAATACGGCAGAACTCGAAAAAGAAGCGGAGGAGGATGGCAAGTTCAAAACACAAATCAAACCACTGTTTTACGGCAACCAGTATTTCCTTTATGTCCACAAAGTGTACAGAGATGTCCGTTTGGTAGGTGCGCCTCCTTCTTCTATCGGGAAATTTGGCGGCGACACCGATAACTGGATGTGGCCGCGCCATACCGGCGATTTCTCGTTGTTCCGTATTTATGCAGGCAAAGACAATGAGCCCGCCGATTATTCGCCTGACAATGTTCCGTTTCAACCCAAAAAGTTTTTTCCCATTTCGATGAAAGGGATTCAACCCGGCGATTTTACTATGGTTTTTGGAAATCCCGGAAAGACAACACGATATATTTCGTCGCTGGAAGTGGATATTATTATGAACCAGCGCGACCCCGACCGGATTAAAATCCGCGATAAAAAGCTCGAAATTATTGGCGCCGACATGGAAAAGGATGACGGCGTGCGCATTCAATATTCCGCCAAATATCAGGCAATTAGCAATGCCTGGAAAAAATGGCAGGGAGAAATCAAAGGGTTGGAACGTTTGGATGCCGTCGATCAAAAACAAGCTTTTGAAAAGGAGTTTAAAGCCTGGGCATTGTCAAACGGAACATGGGAAACTAATTACCAACCGGTTTTCGATAATTTTGACAGGATTTATTCGGAATATGCCAGTTATATCAGGGCTTCCGACTATTATTCGGAGA
>CAYWBV010000704.1:0-1600 GCA_964455785.1 uncultured Maribellus sp. | reverse complement strand
CGGGGATAACCAAAAATCCGTGGTTATCGGCATGAACAAGCTGACCGGGATTTATTTTCCGGCCAAAAACTTCCACTTCGCAATTCCAGCGTACCGGACAACTTTTCGCATGACCGACGCAAACACCCCGCGCCAGCGCTTTAAATCCGGCATTGTTCATCTCGCTGGTATCGCGGATTCCGCCATCGGTAATTGTCCCGACACATCCCAGCGCTTTGTGAATATTGCTGTTTACTTCGCCCCAGAAAGCGCCGTAAATGGTGGGTTTGTCCAAATCCTGCACCACCACAATCTTTGGTCCCGGTACGGAGGCAATATATTCCCGGTATTCTTCCCAGGCATTGGGATTCTTTTCAGGATGTTCCGGGTTTCCGGGTTCAATTACTACCGTTACGGCATATCCAACCATTGGCCCCATTTGTGGCATAAAATCGGTAACCGGTTCAAGATTAAATCCTTCGCGGGCGCTATTGTGTTTTGTTATCTGTTCCCAGCCATTATAAATGGTGGGCGTATTCCAGCGTTTTAACTCCAGTAGGTCGGCATGTGAAAGTTTTCTCTTCATAATTATCGATTATTTGTTATAATATTTTTTTGAAACAAAAGCTGCTTCCTCCAGCGAACTTGCCTCGTAAACCAAAGAAACGCCTGTCGGGAACCGTTCTTTTATTTTCCCTGAAAGTAATTCATCTTTTTCAGGACGAAACCGAATCAGAGGGATTTTTTTATCTTTTGCAAGCGTATAAACCGAATCCACATCGTTTAAATACGACTGCCCAAAATCAAAACAGCGAATGAACGGGTTTTTGAAAATTTCGGGAATATTAAAATCTATTTTTCCACAAGAATGGATTCCACCTCCGCCCATTTCCTTTAGCACAAACTCATCGTGCTGAGCTACCTGTTCTGCATACATTTCGGGAGAAATCATGATTGCCGAGTCGTTCCTGATCAGGATATTTCCTTTGATGGCTACTGCATGCTGATGTGAAAAACCATTGGCATCGCCGGTGGTAAACTGCTTTAAATGCCGTGCAAAACCAACCTGTGCCTCAGACATTAATTTCAAACCATTTTCAATCATTTCCGGTTCAAGGATAAAATCGGTATAAATTCCACTTCCCCGCAAAAGTTCGAGTGTATCCAAAGGCCCCTGCAGATCGGGCAAAACGATTTTTATACATTTTTGAAGGTTCGGATAATCCGAAAGAATATCATTATAGAACTGATATCTTTCAATTACCTGCTGACAAATTCCCTGCGAAAAATCAAACGGGTCGCGATCAAAAATAGTTTTAAATTCTTCCAATGTTTCGAAATGACGCACCCAGGGCGGATTGTCGCCGCGTTGTTCCACCTTCCCGCCAAATAGAGAAGCAATAATTACAGTTCCGAAATTGGCCCGGATGGTATAAGGAAGATCATCACCAACCTCGGAATGCAAAAAAATGCTGGTATCAAAAGCAAAAACCAGCTCGTTAAAAAGCATTTTTTCCGGATTGTCAAAAATTTCGCGGTGAGGAAAAGGCTGAACAGAAGATGACCTGGGATATGGAAATGACATTACAAGCGGAAGCCTCTCTACCGGTTCCCAGTTCAG
>CAYWBV010000703.1:0-1604 GCA_964455785.1 uncultured Maribellus sp. | reverse complement strand
CGTTCGGTAATATCAATGGAAAGGATAAAAACTCCCTCTGGCACCGGCTGAATACTCAATTCAAACCACCCTGACTCTCCATTGGGAAACATAAACAGATTTTCCATTTGCTCAGGTAAACGTTGTTCAATACAGCTCTTGATTTTTTCGAACACTACTGTTTCTTCAATACCGGGCCACATGTCCATATACCTATTTCCGAGCAGTTCCTCTTTTGGCCGCTGATTTTGTTTCTCTGCGGTATCGTTGATATAAATGTAACGCCAGTCGGAACCGATTATCTGACAGCCTTCCAGCATGCTGTCAAGTGTTTTGCGATAACGTTCTTCATTTTCGCGTAATAATTCTTCCGACAGTTTACGATCAGTGATATCGGTGTGGGTGCCGACAAACCTCACTGGTTTTCCGTTTTTATCGAACGAAATAATTTTACCACGGTCGAGTATCCACCGGTACGAACCGTCTTTGAACCGGAGCCGGTGTTCATTCTGATAAACCGCGGTTTCTCCGTTTAAATGTTTTTGAATATCCTCGTAAGCTTTTGCCAAATCATCGGGGTGAACTCTTTTTTCCCATTCATCAAATTCATTTTTGATTTCTTCGGGTTGATAACCCAGCATCGCCTTCCACTGATTCGAAAAAAACAATTTGTTATTCTGCAAATCCCAGTCCCAAACACCGTCGCCAGCGCTCTCCAGGGCAAATTTCCAACGTTCCTCGCTTTCTTTTAATGCCCTTTCCGCTATTTTCCGGTCGGTGATATCCGTTACAAAAACTTGCCTGGCCTGACGCCCCTGAAAAACAAGAGAATGAGAAGTTATTTCAACAAAAACTTCCTCCCCGTTTTTTTTGACATGACGCCACTCTCCCGCCAGATTATATGTTTTGTGAGTGTTTTTAACATCTAACAGTAAAGCGCCGACATCTTCGCGCGGCCTTATATCTTTTAGCGTCATCGAAAGAAATTCTTCCTTTGAATAACCATAATGAGATACCGCGGCTTCATTAACCTGCAAAAAACCAAGGGTTTCCAAATCGTAAATCCACATGGGCTGCGGATTATTTTCGAACATATTCAGGTAACCCTCCTCTCCGACCTCAATAGCTGTGTCCTGAATACCGGACAGGTCCCTGTTTTTTAACAACAAACGAAAAAGCGAAACACTTTCCCATTGGTCCAAAGGTTTTGAGAGAAAGGCGTCGGCGCCGGCCTCGAATATTTTTTTGTTTTCAGTGTCTGAATTTCTTTTGTCAAATAAAATTATCAAAGGAATATGCTTTGTGAGGCTGTCGTTTTTTAATTGCCTGCAGTGTTCAGAAATAAACGGATTTTCCTGCCGGTTTTCCATCATTACAAAAACCGGATTTTCGACCGCGACTCTCTCCGGTAACGGCACTGAATATTCTGTATGAACAAAACCAAAATCGGGAAAAAGGTTTTCCAATAGAATTTGAGTTTTATTTTCAAGGCCGACAGTGAGGATTTTTTCCATAAAGATCATGTTGCAGTTGAGTTAGTCCAATCAATACATCATATAAAAAAAGATGCGATTAATTTAAATATTTTATTTGGCATAATGGAATATAAGAAACAAAAAATACAA
>CAYWBV010000702.1:0-1605 GCA_964455785.1 uncultured Maribellus sp. | reverse complement strand
AATTGCCTTTCAGCGAATTCTCCAGATTTTCTTCGTGGTGACCGATGGTGGTCAGGATGTTTATCCCGGTTTTGTATCCCATTTTACGGGCTTGTTCCATCCGGTTTTTCAGAATTCCGGCCCGCTGTTCAAAAACATCCAAAGACAGCGGGGCGTGGGTTGCCGAAGTAAAGAAAGTGATTTCGTCGGTCACCCCTTTGTGCTTCCCGAACAAATCGAGCAATTCGTTGTAACGGCTTTCCGAAGCCCACAACGGAACGCCAATCCTGAAAGAGATGAAAGCCTTTTGAATTTCAGGATTTGCAGGAATCGAGGGCGAAATAATATTTGCAGGTTTGTCAGGAGTATTGCTACAGCCCGAAAAAAGAAGAATCGATAAAAAGAGAATTATTTTGTTCATGATATGCTATTTTTAAAACATCCGGGGTAGCCCCAGTTGTGCTTTTCCTGAATGATGAAATTTTGGTTTTTCATTTTCTTCCGGATTTTCAGGGCTAACTGCCCATTCCCCGATATTTTTCCCTTCCGGAAGAATTAGAAATCGTTCGCCTGCTTTTGTATTGAATTCTGTAATTGTACCTGAAACCGGCTGGCTCTTCTTTTTGAGGTTCGACTGAACGGTTGCTTTTTCCCAGGGTAGTTGCAGTTTGCAGAAATTACCGTTCAGGCTTTGAACACAAATCCATTGAACTTCGCCCGATTTAATTTCCGAGGAAACAATAAAACCGCTCTGGGCATGGAGTGTAAACCGCCCCGATTTATTAGCTGAAAAAGCGGGGAAAATTCTCAGCACACCGTCGTAACTCTGGAGCAGCGACTCGTTCATCGCCGTTGCCAGCACCGACATCGATTCCATCGACATGTGGCGGAACGGCCACATGGGAAGAGGAAATGTTTCTGTCTTCGGGAAAGCCGCATCCCGGACAATGTTATTCCTGAAAAACAGTTCTGCATCTTTTTTCACCTCGGGTTCAACACCGATATGCCCCCACCCATTACAGTAGATTTGCCATTTCCGGGGGAAATTGGCCAGATTTTTTTCCAGTTCAGTAGAAAGTCCAAGACGTGCCATAACAATTGGCACCGGATCCCATCCCATCACATCGATCCCATATAAATGGGTCGTCGTCTCGGCAATTTTAAAAAGCGGACTACTTTGCTGTGACAATCCAATAACCCCCGATGGAAATACCGGTGAAGAAGGAACCGATGGGAAAATACCATCCAGCAATTTGAACCCGCAATTGATCGAATAATCTTCAACCGGAGAATAAACGGTCAGCATTTCGTTTTCTTTGATTCCCCACCCTGCCGCGAATATTTTATTAACGGGGACAACACTATTTTTGAAAAATCCATGGTTCAGTTTATATTCAGTGCCTTCAGCCGAAAATAAATTCCCGGCAGGTTCCACCACCGGCAGGGGCGCCAGGTTTTCCAAAATTTTTTTCCATTCTGCAGCTTCCGGCAAATGGGTACCTGTCTCTTTTAAGGCTTTCAATACCGTTGAAAATAAAGCCTCCGCATAAACCAATTCGGTCAGGCCGTCTTTCAGTTTTATCCAGCCTTCGTAGCCGGTGCCTTCTTTGGCATGATACAATCCGT
>CAYWBV010000701.1:0-1607 GCA_964455785.1 uncultured Maribellus sp. | reverse complement strand
CATGCCGTGGATGTCGTACTGGACCAACAGCAACTACCAGTGGAACGGCAATCCGGTAAAACAACTGGGGCTGAACTTTAACGCGCCCGGCGACAGAAGCTCCGACGACAATGTGTTGTGGTTCGAATATCCTTATGTTTCGGGGGCGCCGCCTGAAATTCCTGTCAATATCGACACAACGGGAATCACTAAGATCAGAAAGGAACCCTTTTCAGTCATTTCTGAAAAAACGCCGTGGGTGAGTGCAAGCGCATTGTGTGGCATCCGGTCGCTGGAAATTAAACTGGCGAAAGATCAAACGGTTCTCGAATCGACTTATACCGTAAAGCTCTATTTTTCGGAACTTGAAAACAGGAAACCCGGTGAGAGGGTTTTTGATATTTCCATTCAGGGCCGGAAAGTTGCCGAAGGATTTGACATTGTAACAGAAGCCGGAAAACCGGACAAGGAAGTGGTAAAACAATATTACGGCATCAAAGCAGGGCAAACCTTAAAAGTGGATCTGGTTCCGGTACGCGGCAACACCATAATTTCAGGGATTGAACTGCTCCAGGAATCTTTAACGGCTCAATAAAAAAAGAGAGATGAAACAACCACGTCAAAGAAATTTTTCACACAACTTGTCCTGGGTTACGGGAAGGGAAATGATTATTTTTTATTTCTCTTTTGCGTCTTTGCGTCTTTGCGCGAAAAAATAAGTATATGAAATCAAATTATCTGAAAATACTAATCATCGCTGCTATTTTAAGTATGTCGTGCACCACAAAAGTGTCGGAGTGGTTTCTGCTGAATGCGGTTCCCGACAATTACCTCCTGGTTTATTACCACGACGGCGCCATTCCGGAATCTGTTGTAAAACAAAACAAGGAACTTGTGAGCCGCTACAAAACGTCCAACGTGCTTTTTAGGCCGGTATTGAAGGAAGAAATCGAAAAACCGTATTATGCGTTGTATTACAACGACCGGCTTTTTTCAGAATATGCCGATTATTTTTCGCTCAATAACATTGAATTTTCACCGGTCAGAACAGAGATTACCGCGGAACTTTTGGCCGGTAAACTTTGTGTGCTGTTTTATCTGAAAAGCGGCAATCCGGAGAAAGATGAGAAAGGATTGCAGGTGGTGAAAAATACCGTGGCTGCATCGCCGTTTGGGAACATCATTTCGGTTATGGAACTGGACCGAAATAGTGTTGAAGAGAAACATTTTGTGTCGATGCTGCTGAACGTGGAAAGCGATTTGAAGGCTATTCACGAACCGATGCTGTTCGGTGTTTTCGGGCGTTTCAGAGTGCTTGAACCATTGCTGGCAAAAGGTATTTCAGAAGAAAACATCAACCTGTTGATTGATTTTCTCACCGCCGACTGCAGTTGCCTCATCAAAGACAACCTGCCGGGGATTAGTATGCTTTGTAATACCAATTGGGAGAATCCCCGTCCGGCAATGGTGAATAACATACTGGACGAAAATCCATCCCTGATTCACCACTAAATGCGCCAGGATACGATTGGATATGATTCACTGGAGGCGCGGCCTTTGCCCAAGTGGCTTACCGACCAGCGCGACGGCCTGAACACGTATCAGCCCGAAGTGCGGGAGATGAAGGA
>CAYWBV010000700.1:0-1608 GCA_964455785.1 uncultured Maribellus sp. | reverse complement strand
GATTTTTCGCAAAAATAAAGATAACATTCCCTGTATTTGCTTCATCAAATACCATCCCTTCGATTCTTGTAATATTTAAAACAGAACCAGAATTATTAAATAATAAAATTGTGTCAGCGTAACTTCTTGTTTCAAAAAGCCCTTCAGGGACAATCATAGAATGAAATGAATGTTTATTGCTAATATAAATACCTAATTCAATAAACAAATTGAATATGTTTTTTGAGCTTGCATTTTTAATTGTTTGAAATTCGTTCAAATAATGATTCAAAGCCAGATTCTCTGTATTATTTTTGGTCATTATAAAATATGGTGGATTCCCAATCACAACATCAAATCCAACAAAATCGCCATTATCGTTAAGTACTTCGGGAAATTCAAATCGCCACTCAAAAGCATTTTCATAGATTTTATTGTTCCGTATTTCTTCCAGCTCGGTTTCGAGTTTTCGAATATCGGTGGTTAGTTTTTTTACTTTTTTATTCCAGTTGGCTTTTTCTGTTTTGCCCATGGCAAAAAGCTGCTGCTGGTTGGTTAAGGCAAACAGTTCGCCTTTTGTTTTATTGAGTTTTATCAAGCGTTTGTCATTGGCTGCAATCTCGCTTTCAAAATCGCTTTTAATGTCGGTAATCAGTTTTTCCATACCGTGTTTTACTTCTTTGCTTCGGGCATTACGGTAGGTCATAACGGCAAGCCGGTAACTTTCAATCGACCATTTACTATTTTTCAGGGCTTTTTTAATATCGGCATCCAGCGCGTAGCGGCTTATCAACGAATTGCCACATTTTATATTGATGTCAATGTTCGGAAGGGTTTCAAGTTCAGTTTCGTTTTTGTAATAGGCATTTTTTAAAAGTTCAATCCATAAACGTAACCGGCAAATTTTAACCGAATTTGGGTTTATATCAACCCCAAACAAACAGTTTTCAATGATGGTCTGCTTTTCATGGAATAACGTTTCCTGAATCCGTTGGCTTTCCTTATTGGTTGGAGAATATTCAAATAGTTCTCCATCTTCATCGGTCACAACCAATTCGTCGTTCACAACTTCAAACTGGTATTCTTTTAAACGTCTGCCTTCACGATCCTGCAATATTCTTAAATCATTTTTAATTGCAATCAATTCATTCAATGCCGAAACTAAAAAGTGACCTGAACCAACTGCGGGGTCACAAATTTTTAGTTCGTTAATGATTTTATTGGCTTCGTTTCGGTCTTCTATTTTATCGTAAAGCGTGTTAATGTCAGTGCAATTCCAGTTTTTAGTTTCATTGAATTTTTGAACCACAGCTTTACGGATGGTTTCACGGCACATGTACATGGTAATAAACCCAGGCGTAAAGAAAGAACCATCTTTGTATCCGTTTATTTTTTCGAAAATCAAACCAAGAACTGAAGCATTGATTAGGGTTTTATTTTCTTCCTGAATTTCTTCGCTTCCTTCGCTTGTAAAATCATAAGCACTTAAAAATTCAAAAAGATATTCGAGCGGATTTATTACACCAGTCCGTTTTTTACCTCTTTCATCTTTTAGCACGGTTTGCGAAAAGAGGGGAATTGCTTTGTCGTTTTTCAGTTGACTGATAAAAAGTGTTGAATGCTCAATTT
>CAYWBV010000699.1:0-1613 GCA_964455785.1 uncultured Maribellus sp. | reverse complement strand
ATTTAAAAACAGGGCTTCCCCGATTATGTAGAATTAAATTTCTTACTTTTCAGGAGATTTTGTTTTTTTGTCGAAATTATTTTCTCTTTTGAATTTTTTATGCAAAATAAAGTAGTGGTTATCACCGGCGCATCGTCGGGTATCGGGAAGGCGCTGGCTGAAAAATATGCGAAGGAAGGTTGGTCGCTTGTCCTTGCCGCCCGTCGTGTAGAGCGGTTGTACGAATTGGAGAAACAACTGGGAAACGTGGAGGTGCTGGCCGTAAAAACCGACATCACCCGGGAGGATGATTGTAAACAACTGATTGAAAAAGCGCTTGAACGGTTCGGGAAAATCGATGTGTTGATCAACAACGCCGGGATTTCGATGCGGGCCTTGTTCGAAAATGTCGATCTAAAGGTTTTGCACCAGGTTATGGACGTAAATTTTTGGGGAACCGTTTATTGTACAAAATATGCCCTTCCGTATTTGCTCAAAACCAAAGGTTCGCTGGTGGGCGTTATTTCGGTGGGAGGTTATGTGGGGTTGCCGGGCCGCACCGGATATTCGGCGTCCAAGTTTGCCGTCCGGGGTTTTCTCGACACCGTGCGGGTGGAAAACCGCCGTTCGGGGTTGCACGTGCTGGTAGCCGCTCCCGGTTTTACCACTTCCGAGATACGGAAGTCGGCGCTGGTGGCCGACGGCAGCCGGCAGGGCGAAACCCCGCGCAACGAAAATAAAATGATGTCGGCAGAGGAGTGTGCAAGCCATATTTACAGGGCTGTTAAAAGACGAAGACGAAAAATAATACTCACTTTTATTGAAGGAAAAGCAACTGTTCTTGTTGCAAAATTATGGGCCGATCTGGTTGATGGCGTCATGTACCGCATGTTTGCCAGCGAACCCGATTCGCCTTTTAAATAATATTTCGGTTTTTGCTCAGATTGGCGTATAAAAAGAAGCAATCATATTAAAAAAGAATCAAACAGAATAACTTATGGAAGAATTAACGGTTGGGACGCGGGTTGACCATCCGCGTTACGGAGAAGGTATCATCAGTAAAAATAATTTGACGGCCTATGAAATTTTTTTCGAAAGAGGCGGAAAAATTGAAATTACCAAACGCAATACCGATTTGTCGGTTATCGAAAAAAAGGAAAGTACATCACCCAAAACGGGCATTTCAATCAGCGAAATCGAACAGGTGATGAGGTATGTTCTCGACGAGTACGGCGCATTGAACGAAGTTGTGCCGCTGGGCGAAAAATGGATGGGCGGTACCCTGCTTTTGCAGCCGGCCAACAAAGAATTAAAACCCAAGGAAATACCGGTTGAAGTTTTTTTTCACAAGATTGTAATGTTACGCGACCGTTTGCGTGTTTTGGAGCAAAACATCAACAGCCATCAGGTGCTTACGGATGAGGAAAAAATAGACATGCAGCAGTACATCACAAGAATTTATGGTTCGCTGACCACATTTAATATCTTATTTTCGGAGAAAGATCACTATTTTGTCGGGCAAAAATCGAAATAATTATGAAACGGAAACTGATAATATTGGCGGTAGTTATGATGAACCTGACTTCGTTTGCACAGGACAAAGTACTAAAAGTTTGGCCCGGCGGTGCGCCAAA
>CAYWBV010000698.1:0-1616 GCA_964455785.1 uncultured Maribellus sp. | reverse complement strand
AGTTCTCCTTTTGCCGCTTTTTTTAATTCGGCCAGACCTTCTGCTTCGCGCAAAAACATATCGGGTTCGCAGTTGGCGTTCCACTTCAGAAAAAATGTCCCGGCGCTGGTTTCCACTTTTGCTGCATGATTAATACATCCTCCTCCAAGCGAAACGACCGAATGTACGGAAACTTTCCCCCCGAATCTTGCGGAAAGATGTTGCGCCGCGGTCTCAACCGGGTTATTTTCGTGTTTCAATAGCGCCATTGTTGTTATTTTTAATTTCAGTTAAAAAAAGGAATTGGAAATGTAAACTTTTTCGCCATATCTTAGTTAGAATTTTCGAGACCATGACAAAAAAATATCTGATACTACTGTCCTTTTATTTTGTTCTGATGACGGGCCTGTCTGTAGTAAACGGACAAAATATCCAGGGGAAAGAAAATTCTTTTGTTCTGCAGGACACCACATCGCTTTCGGGAGAGATTGAAGAGGTTACCGTAACCGCGTTCCGGACGCCCTACAACCTGTTAAATACGCCTGCGCCGGTCAACCTGATTTCGGCACGACAACTGGAAACCGGCAGTGCGTTAACACCAGTGGAAGCGTTAAACCTGGTGCCCGGTATTGTGATGCAACACGGCACATTAAATACCAACCGGCTGACCATCCGCGGGATTGGTGCGCGTTCGATGTACGCCACCAACAAAATAAAAGCCTATTTTGGTGAAATACCACTCACGTCGGGCGATGGAGAAACTACCCTCGAGGATTTGGAAAACACAGCCATCAAACGGGTAGAAATTATCAAGGGGCCTTCGTCGAGTTTATTTGGCGCCGGATTAGGCGGGGCTATTCTTTTTCACCCAAAAACGGTAGCAAAGAATTTTGTTCAGACTTCAACGACGGCAGGTTCGTTCGGGACCTTTAAAAACACGCTTTCCGCGGGAATTAAAGAACATAAACTGAACATTTTCGCGCTGGGTTCGCTGTTGGAAAGCGACGGCTTCCGCGAGAACAACAAAACCAGCCGAGCCAATGTGCTGCTTCATTCGCAATATGCCTTTTCGGAAAAAACAAACATGCAGCTTTTGCTGAAAGCCACCAAGATGAAAGCGTTTATCCCCAGCTCCATCGACTGGGAAACCTTTCAGCAATCGCCCGAAAAGGCGGCCGCCAACTGGAACAACATCCGGGGTTATGAAGAATATCTTTCGGGGCAGTTTGGGGTGTCGCTGAATATTTTTACTACGAAGGGCGAAAAGATTTCGTTTGCCACCTTCGGAAGTTTCCGCGATGCCGACGAACTCCGGCCATTTAACAAACTGGAAGAAAACTCGAATTACCTCGGGTGGCGCGGCTACATTCAAAAGGCCGTTTCGGGCGAAAACGTACAAATCACGTTTACATCGGGACTTGAATTTTACCGGGAGAATTACAACTGGTCAACCCTTTCCAATGAAAATAAGGGAGAGATATTGTCGGACAACCAGGAAAAACGTTCGTACGAAAACCTGTTTTTCCAGATGGAATCCGGTTTTTTTGATCGCCTGTTTTTTTCAGCCGGAGTCAACGGAAACCTCACACAATTTAAATACACCGATCAGTTTCCCGAAAACGGAGATCAGTCGGGCG
>CAYWBV010000697.1:0-1618 GCA_964455785.1 uncultured Maribellus sp. | reverse complement strand
TACGAAAGCATTTGCAGGTAAAACCCGCCCAGCAGTTCGTCTTTATGGTTCAAGCTATTCGTCGGACGATGCCGTTTCGCTTCCTGAAAATATTTTTCATGCGCTTTACAGCCGCCAGCACCTGCCCGCTGAATTTGAATGTTTTCACGAGTCGGACACCTATCCGCATACCCGTTTCTTTATGTCGGCTGCCAAAATCAGAAGCCTGATGACTGCCGCCTTTGCTTATGGTTTTGACGATTCGTTGTTTTATGCAACCCAATATCTCGACAGTCCAACGGAAGAAAAAGGATACCTGGAAATGTTCCGCAATGAAAAAAAACGGTTTTCAGCTTTAAAAGAAGCGGTAAAAGAGTGTCCGGTTGCCGGCTGCGAAATGGTTCACCGTCCTTTCGGGCATGTCGTAAATTCATATAACGGAGGAAATCCGGGCGTACCGCAGAACGAATGGGTGCGTGTGGCCGGTCGTTTTGGTATTCCGTACACAACGCAAAACGGAAATGTTAAACTGGTCTCCGGGAAAATTGCTGCGGTACTCGAAGACGAAGAAATCAGGCAAATGTTGGCCGGCGGCCTTTTTTTAGATGGCGAAGCCGCGTGGATACTTCAAAACAGGGGTTGGGGCGAACACATCGGAACGGAGGTAACCCCGGGAAGTGAAGCTGCATTCTGTTACGAAGGGATACGCCGTCCTGAAGAATATCCAAACACGGAAGGAAAATTGATGTACAACCTTATTTTTGCACCGGCCGGAAGTGAAGGCGGTTCGTTTTACGAACTGAAGCCTTTTGCCGGAGCCGATATCATCACCGATTTTCTCGATCCGCAAGAGCAACCGGTTATTCCGGGAATGATTCGTTTTCAAAATAAACTGGGCGGACGGGTAGCCATAATGGCGTTTAAACTGGGCGGCAACCGTTCGTCGGCATTGTTCAGCTACAAAAAGAAAGAAATCGTCCGACAGACCATCGAATGGCTGGGGAAACAGGCTTTACCGGTTTTTGTAAAAGATTTGCCCAATGTTTTTTGTATTTTTAACACTCCGCCAGCGGGCGGGCGCGCCGTGACGACCATCATCAGCCTGAATTCCGATTCTTTCGATTCGTTTTCGCTGGATGTTGCGCCGGAATGGGTGGGTGCCAAAGTTGAAATTCTGGAAAACGACGGACGGTGGAAAACAGCCGTCACGGAAACAATCGATCGTACCATCACCGTAAAAGCAGCGCTTACGAGGATGTCGCCGGTGATTTTAAGATTTGCAGTCTGATATGGAGAAAAAGAGTTCAGTCAATCTAATAATAAATAAAAAAAATAGAGATGCGTTTATTGGGTAGTGTGGTATTGTTATTCTGTTTTTGTGTCGCAGCCGGGCAAAAACAGGTTGCCCCGGAATTACTGCCGGGTGTCCGGAAGATAAAAGACGTGGTTGTTTATGAAAATGAACAATTTTATTCGTGTTTTCCGTCGGTGGTGAAACGCCCTGACGGCGAGTTGCTGGCTGCCTTTCGCCGGGCGCCCGATCGCCGCATTTTTGGTGAAGGTGGCAACAATCATGTTGATCCGAACAGTTACCTGGTGATGGTACGCTCCGCCGACGGCGAAAACTGGACTCCTGAAC
>CAYWBV010000696.1:0-1623 GCA_964455785.1 uncultured Maribellus sp. | reverse complement strand
TCTATCTGTTTTAAAATGTCTGTTCTGTCTGAAATCTAATCATTATTAAAAATATCCGTGAGTTTCAACATCGCCATATTTTAAAGCCATTTCCAACCGAATCACTTTCAATGTTACGTTTTCTTTTCCTTTAAAACCAATGATGTTATACCCCTTTTTTATAGTTGAAACCGGAACCTGAAATGCATATTCATGTTCATTCTCCGATAATCCCCTGGCCCGGTCGTACAACGAAACATATTCCGGCTTTTCTGTTTCTGTTTTGACGCCATTGACCGAAACTTCAAAATCGGCCGGATTATCCATCCTGAAAAAAAGGATAACTTCTTTCGGCGGTGTTTTCCCGGGATCATCGCCAATAAAAATTTCCGCTTCTGAAAGTTTATTGCCGTCCACATTCAAAGGAAGCGGTGACCCAGGTTCGATTCCGTATTCACCGGCGCTGCCGTTCAAACCATAAATTTTATTACGGTTTTTAAGCGTTTCCAGCGAACCGAGTTCCTGTAACAGCAGCGGCATCATCACGCGGCAAACCTGGCCTCCCTCTTCGAGGTGGAGTTGCCCGTTATAATCCGAATTAAAGGCTCCGTAATACTGGTTAAAAAGATAAATCCCGTCGGCGCCCTGCGACAAGATATGGGAGGCCATTCCGCGAAACATTCCATGCGAAAAAAATTCACGCGGACGGTAACCCCCGTCGTCGATCGATGCGTAAACCGGGACGTGAGGTGCATCCAAATCTTCCATAAATTTTTCTACAGGAAGCGACGGATTTCCCAGCCAATGTACGCCGATGCTGACAAAATCGACCAGTCCGAGCCTCACCCATTCCTGAATATCAAGGCCTTTGTCGAGACAAGCTTCCACAGTTGGAGGCACCCTGACTGAAAGCAGGATTTTTTTCCCACGACGAGCTGAAACTTCATCCACCTTCGCGCGAATGTCTTTTACCAGTTGAGTCATCAGCGGGGCATTTTTGCAGCCTTCGCCCATTTTAAAATAAACAATAAACCGCATAAAGTCGAGGTCGAAACCATCGATTATATCGTATTTTTCAAGTTGTTCGGAAATAATGGCCAGTTTATGGCTACGCACTTCGGGGTGGGCAAAATCGAGCGCTCGCGGGGCGTTCCATCCCGGAGTACTGTCGTTGAGCCAGTATTCAGGATGGCTGTACCAGAAATCGGTATAAACAATAGGACAGTGTGTTGTGGTATCGTTAAAATGAAGGTCGTTCATCCGGTAAGTAATAAAAGCTTCCATCCCGTTTTCTTTGGCACGGGTCAACGAAGCCGTAATTAAATCGGTGCCTTCCTGTTCGAGGTTCAGGAAGTTCTGATAGAATCGGTGAATGTGTTTGTAGGTAGCGGTGTCGCAACCGCAATTGAGTTTCCCGTCCAGGTTGTCGCCAAAAACACGACCGTAATCCGAACGGTAGTATAAAAAATCGCTTCCGCTGCACATCATAAATGTAGTAACCTGCGAGTTGGAAACCATATCGACATACGCATTGATGTCGGCCACGCTGAGCGGACGTTTATAAAACCAGTAGTTTCCCAAAGCGTCGGTCCCGTCGTTGTTATGGATGAGCCGGTGTTTCGGATTTTCTTTAACGGAACATGA
>CAYWBV010000695.1:0-1627 GCA_964455785.1 uncultured Maribellus sp. | reverse complement strand
TTATCGCCCCTTCGGTGATTTTGTTCAGGGAAAAAATCAACTGGAAAGAAATTATCGGTGCAGTAATTACTGTGGGTGGCGTGGCGCTGTTCTTTTTGTAACCGCGTTACCTGGTGGTTTCGCCCCCCATTTGAGTCAATACGCTGTCAACCGGTTCCCAAAGTTCTATTTTGTTGCCGTCGGGATCCATCAGGTGTACAAATTTCCCGTAGTTGTACGTTTCAATCGTATCGAGGATGGTTGCGCCGTTTTCGGCCAGTTTTTTCACCAGGCCTTCGATGTTTTGCACCCTGTAATTGATCATAAACTCTTTTGTGGAAGGCGTTAAGTAGTCAGAATTTTTTTCAAAAGGGCTCCATCTCAGATAATTGATTTCGCCGGGCCGGTTTGTATTTCTGAATTCGAAGACCGAGCCATAGTCGTCGATGGCAAGTCCGAGGTTTTCGCCATACCATTTCCTTGTTGTTTCCGGGTTTTCCGAAATAAAAAAGATCCCGCCGATGCCGGTCACTTTGGGCGTCGTATCGTTCACGCCGGTTTCTTGTTGTACCGGTTTTGCGGTAACATTCGCTTTATCGTTTTTCCGGTTTGCGGAATTACAACCTGCCATCAGCAGGATTAAAAAAAACAGTTTTATTTTGGTATCCATTTTTTTTGATTTTAACCCGGCGGTTCCCGGTTGGTTATCTTTTTTTTGCAGCTATCCGGATATCTTTGGGTTCCAGGATACTTTTGGAATAACCCGTTAACGCGCAGTTGATCATGGCCGAAGTCAACGTTTTCAAATCCATGACATAGTTGGGAAACAGGGGGCGAGCCAAAAGCAGCAGCCATTTCCCGTATTTGTACAATTGGTAATAGGTTTGCGACGGTTTAAGCGGCAAAAAAGGAATCAGCCCCGCCGGACGGAAGTTGTACACCGAAGCGAACGCCAGTTTTTTCAGATCGTTTTCTGTTTTCCCTTTCACCCGCGCCCACATCTGGCGGCCTTTTTCGGTGCTGTCGGTGCCCGCGCCCGAAATATAACAAAAGGTCATCTTCGGGTTTACAGCGGCAATCGCCGAAGCAAAATTGATGGTTAACGTATAGGTGAGGGCTGTGTATTCGGCCTCGTTTTTCCCGACAGCCGAAACTCCGATACAGAAAAAACAGGCGTCGTAACCCGCCAAAACGCCGGTAAGCCCCGAGATGTCGGATAAATCTTTATGAATGATTTCGGTGAGTTTAGGATGGTTGTACCCGGTCGGGTTACGGTTTACGATGAGGACTTTCCCAACCGAGTCGTGATGCAGGCACTGATGTAAAAGGCCTTCGCCAATCATCCCCGTCGCCCCTGTAATCATTACGTTTATCTTTTTCATGAGTATCTTTTTTCAAAGGTAGGTTAAAAAGTTCGTTTTTATTTTTTTGCGATGTCGTTTAAACCCGCCAGGTTGGCAAGACCGGAGTAGTTTGCATTCACCTCGAAGTGGTTTGCACTGACCTCGGAGTAGTTTGCATTCACCTCGGAGTAGTTTGCATTCACCCCGAAGTGGTTTGCATTCACCTCGAAGTGGTTTGTATTGACCTCGGAGTGGTTTGTATTGACCTCGAAGTGGTTTGCATTGACCTCGGAGTAGTTTGCATT
>CAYWBV010000694.1:0-1629 GCA_964455785.1 uncultured Maribellus sp. | reverse complement strand
ATGGCGGAGGATGTTGTACAATCTGTATTTGTCAGATTATGGGAAAACAGACAATCAATTCAATCAGCCTCTGTGAGATACTACCTTGTAAATGCGGTAAAAAACAACTGTATCGATATCATCAGAAAAGAGGAAACCCGTAAAAAATATAATCAACGTCAAACCAACAGGGACACCGAATACGCCGGGGAATTTTGGGCGGAAACCGAGTTGCAGGAGATGATTGAAAAATCCATGAATAAACTAGCACCCAAATGCCGCGAAATCTTTATCCTGCACCGGTACGAGAACCTGAAATCGAAGGAAATTGCCGAAAGATTACAATTATCTCCAAGAACTGTTGAAACCCAGATTTTTAAAGCATCAAAATTACTTCGCGAGGATTTAAAGGATTATTTGTTTCAACTTCTTTTCATTTTCTGATTTTTCCCGATACGTATAAATTGAAATCTTCCCGTCTTATTTGTACAAACAAGAAAAAATGGAAGAGAATATTTCAAAATACGAACTCTATATATTAAAAGAAATAGAAGGAGAACTTACTCCTCCTGAAAAAAAAGAATTGGAGGAATGGCTCCAAATCCCCCAAAATAAAATTGATTATCAGGAACATAAAAAATTATGGAATTCGCTTGAAGATTTCCGGCAAATGACAACAATCAATACGGAGAAAGCCCGGAAAAAAGTTGAAAAACAATTATTTGGCAAAATGGCAATATTGCATATTCTCCGGAATCTTGAAAGGGTTGCTGCAATTTTGTTTATCCCGCTGGTTCTTTCTTCCGTTTGGTACTTTTTTATCCGTGAATCCCCTGTTATCACTGAAGATGAAATTGTTTTCAACACAATTGAGGTCCCGTTAGGAATGAGGTCTTCAGTTACCCTGCCCGATGGAACTTCGGTTTGTCTGAATGCCGGGAGCAGCTTGAAATACCCTGTTCCGTTTGGTAGAAATGACCGGAAGGTTGAGTTGTCAGGAGAAGCTTATTTCGATGTTCAGGAAAATAAGTCAAAACCATTTATTGTTTCTACCTCCAATCTCAACATAAAAGTACTTGGCACCTCTTTTAACTGTTGTGCATACCGGGAAGGCGACAATATTGAAACAGCCCTGGTTGAGGGGAAAGTTGAAATCTGTGGAAAAGACGGGAAGAATATTCTGGTGATGAAACCCGGTGAACTGGCTACTTTTTATAAAGAAAATAACTCGCTGGATATAAAAGAAACGAACCTTGATAAGTATATAGCCTGGAAATCAGGAAAATTACTGTTTCGCGATGATCCGATGGAGAAGGTACTTGAAAAACTGGGACGGTGGTACAATGTGGAGTTCCAGGTTGATAATAAAGAAATACTGGAGTATATCTATTCTGCAACTTTTACCGGGGAAAGCCTCGACCAGATGCTGAAAATGTTTTCACTTTCCGCTCCAATTCAATATAAACTGGTAAAACGAAATAAATTAAATGATAATGCTTATGAAAAACAAATAATCAAACTAACGACAAAACCAAGAAAAGGCAATTAAAAAAAGGAAAAAGGAATGTTCTCACCATCCCTTTTTCTGTAATGAGAATAAACAACACGTATTTATTAACACTAATTCAAAACAAAAGTATGAAAAAAATT
>CAYWBV010000693.1:1388-1631 GCA_964455785.1 uncultured Maribellus sp. | reverse complement strand
ACCGGGTTCCAGCACGGATAACGTAACGTATCGCTGATAATTCCGTCGGCCACCAAAACCGGTTCGCTCCATTTTCCATTTTTATTTTCCGACGTATAGATGCAGACATCGGGATTTTTCTCGTGGGTACCGCCAAACCAGGCAGCCAGCAAACCATCTCCGGTTTCCACCACTGTTGAGGCATGGCACTGGGGAAATGGCGCTGTTTCATAAATAAACTCAGATACCAATATTTCGGCTGTA
>CAYWBV010000693.1:0-1378 GCA_964455785.1 uncultured Maribellus sp. | reverse complement strand
CAAATAACTAATAATGTTATAATATTTTCCTTTCTCATAAGATATAAATTTTTATTACAATTCAAATTCTTTTTTGATTAAGTGATACAAAAACATAACTACCTGACCTTTTGTCAAATGCTGGGATGTCTTATTTATGCCTACTTCAAATCCATTCTGTTTCATAATTTTATTAAAATCTTCTGTTGATAACGTTGTAAATGAACTGTTCGGTCGCGGTGTAATTTTTAATAAATCGTATGCTTTATCAACAATTGAGCGGCAATTCTCTATCCAGGTAACGGCTGTGTATTTATCAATCGGGGTATCTGCTTTAAAATCATAATCGTTAAAAAAACCTTTAGTGCTAAAATATTGAACAGCAGGGATCAGTGAGGAACTGGAACGAATATCGAAATGGTTGAAAAAACCTATCATTATCCGTTTTTCTGCCAATTCTATCTGAAGCTTGTCAATATCGATACCGTCTATCCATTTTTTTTCATGAACTGCCATTTTAACGGCTAATGCAGCCGATTCGGCAATATTCATCCATGTTGCCTCAAGCCTGATGGCGCCCCAGGCCACGTGGGTGGCTGACAAACAAACGGGGACCAGAAAATTTTTAACTTTTTTATGGTATAACGACCGGAGAGGGATTTGCCCCGGATAAGTATCATAATATAGCATCATTGTACCTTCGTACAGACTGTCGCGGGTACGTTCTGCTGTACAGGCATGAGTATCCATGTACCAATCAGTCACACCAATACTGTCATATTTTATCGGTGTCCTCTTTTGCCCTGGAGCTGGCATCAAATCATACTGGGTAATCACATATTCACCGGCCAACCTGCGTCCTTCCCTAACATAAATCTCATAAGGCAAATGTCCATTGTCGGTAAACTCATCTTTCGGGAGGCCAAATTTTCTCCAGTGATTTTGCACATCCGGTTTAACGGAATTGTCGTTTTGAAGAAAGTAGAGCAAATTTATAACTGCTTTTTTATGCGCCCGGATAACTTCTTCCCTTGTAGCCCAGCCACCTTCGATATATTTTTGGTGGATACCTAAAAGCTGGGGACGGTTCCAGCAAATTTTATTGTTGGGCAAATGAATACCGGATGAATATTCCAGTTCCCTAACCATATCCGGGTTGTAATCATCAGGTTTTTTTATTTCCATCCTGTTCCCGGGGTCGGACGTCAATATCGTACGCAGGTTAAACGCCTGTATATTTTTATCGGCTTCTCCTGTGCTTTCTGGGTAGATGATTGCCTGGTTCGATCCAAAATGCCGAAGATCAAGTCCTTTGTTAAATTCGAGTTCATTCAAATTGCGCATGAAAACTTTCCCGGCATGAGGCTCATTGTATTCGCTTCTTGATTCCCTTCCAAAG
>CAYWBV010000692.1:0-1636 GCA_964455785.1 uncultured Maribellus sp. | reverse complement strand
GGCTGTAATCTGGGGCAAACCTGCCGATGGTATCCGAATTGATAATGCAAAATACCCTGAAGATGGATTTTGGTGGAACTCACAACTTCGGATTACGCCCCATTTCCAGGGAGGAAATTATTACCTGGAATATTTTGCCCATTCACTGGCTGAACTCGATGCCTGCCGGATTACCAGGGGGGGATTATTTACTGACACCGGGCACTCCGGGATGATTCAGGAATTTGCCAAAGCCTACCGGGTTCTTCCTGCCCGGAAATTTGAGACAGTTGGCACATCAACCGACCCGGTTGCTGTCAGGACATTGGTCAGCGACGGCAAACGCTATTTTTATCTGGTCAACCGCGAATATTACCCGGTAAAAGTTACGGTTAAGTTCAAACGAAATAAAAACCGGTTTACCGACCTTGTTACCGGGCATAAAATAAACACTTCTGAATTATTCCAAACCGAACTGGGACCGTATGCGTTACAATCGTTTTTGGCTGACGCCGATACTGAGATTGCCGGATTTGAGGCTGAGATACCGGAAGCGATTAAATCAGGGTTGCTACAGGAAGCTGAAAATGTAAGAACAGATATCGCCAAAGTGAAAAATTTAGGAAGGGAATTACCCGAAAGTATTGAAAAGGCAGTTTCCGAAATGGACTCGGCATTATCAGAAGGGCGATATGCTTATGCCCGGAAGGTTTTGAACAGCTACCCGGTATTAAAAATAAATGAAACTGCTGAAAAGGACTGATGATTTTGCAGGGCATCAAATTTAAGTTGGCCTGTCATATGTACCATCGAATTGATTAATTAAAATTATTAATATGGAATTTCATAAAAGAAATAATTTTCTCAAAGGGTGTATTTCGTTGTGTTATGTGGGACTGTTGTTCGTATTTTTTTTTTCAGCCAGGGGACAGCAGACAAAATGTGATTCAACCCCGGAAATGGATACCCGGAAATGGGTAAACGAACATTTCGCTAAAGGAAAAACGCCCCCGTTTTCATTTATTTATGGAGGGAAAAGTTCGGATCGTTTTATCAGAAGCTGGCAATATTCTTCTGAAAAGATAAAATCAACCAGTTCAGATACAGAAGAATTTGTTTTTACCTACTCCGACAAACAGAGCGGACTTGTAGTGAAATGTTCGGTTACCTGTTTTGTCGATTACCCGGCAGTTGAATGGGTTCTGAATTTTTCAAATCAATCAGGAATAAACACCCCGTTGGTTGAAGATGCCGCAGTCGTTGACCTGTCGCTGAGTTTTAACAAAAAAAGTACAGCTATCCTTCATCATTCCAATGGAAGCAATGCAAGCCCCGGCGATTTTATGCCTTTTGACGATACGCTCCGAATCGGGGAGAGTATTCGAATGTCGCCGGCTGGTACACGGGGCTCTTCCGACAATACTGCCTTCCCTTTTTTTAATATCGAAAGTTCAGGTTCCGAGGGGGTAATGGTAGCCGTTGGCTGGACCGGCAAATGGTTTGCTGACGTGAATCAGCAGGACGGAAACAAAGTTTTGCTGAAAGCAGGGATGGAACGAATGAAACTGGCTTTATATCCTGATGAAGAAATACGTACTCCCAGAATTTGCCTGCTTTTTTGGAAAGGCAGCGACCGGATGGTTGGGCACAACATGTT
>CAYWBV010000691.1:0-1644 GCA_964455785.1 uncultured Maribellus sp. | reverse complement strand
GCGAATGTACATCATCAGTTCCGGGGTAAGCCGCTGTTTCACCACGGCGAAACGAATACACTGACGGATAAATTCGCTGCGGTTAACCCCTGCCAAACGTGCTTTGGCTTTCAGCGAATAATATTCTTCGGTAGCCATTTTTATCGTTATTCTATAGGCTTTCTTTTCGGAAGGTTTTTTGGCTGGCCTGCCATTGATATTCCTGTTTTTTATCGTTTTCATTTGAATTTGCATTTAATAGTTATTGAGACCGGCGGGATGTTTTTGCCTCGCAGAGCAAGGTTTCGGTCTGACCGAAACACAAACTTGCTCCGCAGAAAAAACTTTCGTTCCCAGCACTAAACTCTTCGGCTTTTCTTTATTGCCTGAACCTGCTTTTTGCCACATAAATAGTCATTCAAATCGTTGTAACCGGCATATCTTATTGACAGATCATCAGCAGAGAAACATGATGATTTTATCTTCCGGAATGCGTTCCGTCCACTTTCGTCGTTATCAAAAAAGGCGTAAATATTTTTGTGTTCTTTCAGAAAAGGAAGCGCCTTTTGGATGTTGGCAACCGAATTCAAAACAGCCACATCGTACTTTGGTATTTCAGCCTTTTGCAAGGTTAAATAGGAAAGAAAATCCCAAAAGCCTTCAAAAACTAAACAGGTGTCATGACCGTTCTTTATGGTCGTAATTTCTTTAGGCGGAATACAACCTTTGAAATTGGGCGGACTGCTCAACTCATATCCGCCTTTGTCATTTTCGAACCCAACTGAAAAATAGATTCTGTCCTGAACCTGGTAATGAACTTCCCGGCAATATAAATTTGCGAGCGATAAATCAATTTTTCGCGTATTTATCCATTCAATCAGTTTGGGATGAGAAATTGCGTGGATGTCACGGATGTTTGTTGATGGCTTTTTATTTTCCTTTTTATCCAAAGTATTATCCCGGTGAAAAGAAAAAGAATTCAGGTCGATAGCTATAGAGTCTTTCTCCAGGCGGCTTGCGGCTTCATAAAAAGTACAATTGTCCAACTTCAGAACAAGGTCGATAATGGAGCCTCCTTCGCTTGTGCCGAAATCGTACCAGATGTTCTGACGGTAATCCACTTTAAAACTTGTATTGTGGTCCTCGCGAAACGGACAAAAATACATCCCGTAATAGCCGAAATCTTTTTTTGGAAGAATCCCCCTATTTTTCAGGTATTCCCTGATACTTATTTGTTTTATATCTGAAAGTGTCATACTTTTTTTCTTTTCATTGAAATGATTTCTCTGCTTATAATCCAGATTTAGCTTGGTATGGTTACAAAATTTTTATGGACTAAATCATTTTTTACGTCTGGCACTTCGGGCAAGGGTTAAACCTATCTTTGTTGAATCATGTTTGGGTTTGGCCTGGTTTTCAGCCCAAAGCAGTATCTCTTTCCGTGAAAAGACCAGCTTGTTCCCGTACGTTTTGCAGGGGATTTTACCGGTAGAAGTCAACTTGTAGATTTTTGCTTTTGATGTTGGGTAGCCGTGTTCCTTTAGCAATTCCAAAGCATCATTCAGTGTCATGGTATCAATCTGCGGTTGGGGGGAACCCTGTTTGGGTAAAAGCCCGGAAACCGCTTCACTTACAGTAGCCCGCAATTCTTCGGGTGTGGTTACA
>CAYWBV010000690.1:0-1645 GCA_964455785.1 uncultured Maribellus sp. | reverse complement strand
AAATTTCCGTATCCCACGGGAGGTCACGCCGACGACGCTTCCGACTGGAACCATCCCGAGAAACATTATTCTGAAATTTTTAGTCAGAACACAGGCAGCGTTGTGCTGAAACATACCATCGACACCACCATCAGTTTTGTTAAGTTAAACTGGACCGGCAAAGCTGAATTAGTTGAAAAAGAGGCACATTATTTTGTGTTGATACCTGATCCGGGAAATTCAACGTTTTCGTTGACAGCAGAATTTAGCGGAAATGCAGATTTTGCCCTGCCGTTGGAATGCGGGGAAACCGAATCGTTATCAGCCGCACACTGGAAAAAATTCTGGGAAACCGGCGGCGCAGTCGATTTTTCGGGCACTGCCGATCCCCGCGCTTTTGAACTGGAGCGCCGTGTGGTGTTGTCGCAGTATCTCACCCGGATTCAGTGTGCCGGTAATTACCCGCCGCAGGAAACCGGCCTCACGTTTAACAGTTGGTTTGGAAAACCGCACCTCGAAATGCACTGGTGGCACGGCGTTCACTTTGCGTACTGGAACCGGACAGATTTGCTGGAAAATACGATGCAGTACTATTTTGATATTTTTCAGAAAGCAAAACACAAAGCGGAGCGTCAGGGGTACGAAGGTGTGCGATGGCCCAAAATGACCGACCCCGACGGAAACGATTCGCCCTCGGGAGTAGGGGAGTTTCTCATCTGGCAGCAGCCGCACATTATCTATTTTGCCGAGCTGTTGTACCGGCAGAACCCGGACCCAAAAGTGCTTGAAAAATATGCGCCGCTGGTGTTTGCCACGGCCGGTTTTATGGCCGACTTTGCCCGGCGCGACGAGGTAAACCACCGTTTTATTCTTGGCCCGCCGCTGATTCCCGCACAAGAGAGCCTGGAAAAGGAAGAAACCTTTAATCCTCCGTTTGAACTGGCTTACTGGCGCTGGGGCCTGACGGTGGCCCAATCATGGAAAAAAAGAATGAATTTGCCCGAAAACAAAGAGTGGCAGGCGGTGATTGAAGGGCTGCCCCCGTTTGCTCAAAAAGACGGACTGTACCTCGCCGCCGAAAGTGCGCCCGACTCGTACAAAAACGAACACTATTATTCTGACCATCCAATGGTTTTGGGCGCTTTTGGAATTTTGCCGGGAACGGCTGGGCTCGACACGGCAGTGATGTCGGCTACGTTCGACCATATCGAAAAAATCTGGAACTGGCAGCGTACCTGGGGATGGGATTACCCCATGGCGGCTATGGCGGCCACCCGGCTCGGAAAACCTGAAAAGGCCGTCGGGTTACTCTTAAAAGATGTGTTGAAAAATACTTATCTCGAAAACGGACACAATTGGCAGGACGGCCGGCTCCGGATTTACCTTCCCGGAAACGGCGGGTTGCTCACAGCCGTTGCCATGATGTGCGCCGGATACGAAGGAAATAACCGTAAAAACCCGGGCTTCCCTCCCGACTGGAATGTAAAATGGGAAAACCTGCAACCGGTATTTTGAAAAAAGCGATGCGTAATCATTTGATTAAAGCCGGCAAAACGCAAAAGCAGGCCGTAATCATTTAATTAAGGCGGCAAAATGCAAAAGTAAGCCGTAATCATTTAATTAAAGCCGACAAAATGCAAAAGCAGCCAATTATCATTTAATTAAA
>CAYWBV010000689.1:0-1650 GCA_964455785.1 uncultured Maribellus sp. | reverse complement strand
GCCTTCTGACTAATTATTCAAATCTAACGAAGGTGGACCAAAACCTGGATATATACAACATCTGGAAAAGTTTTCTGGCCGGTGACAAGGAAGCTTTTGCGGTTATCTATAATAGGCATCTCGATACACTTTACCGGTACGGCACCAAATTGTGCGCCGACGAAGATATGGTAAAAGATGCGATCCAGGAGGTTTTTCTTGATCTGTACCTCAAACGCGGAAAGAACAAATCCAATCCCGAGTATTTGAAATATTACCTCATTTTAGCCCTCAAACGGATACTGATGAAAAAAGTGAAACAAAACCGGAAGATTGTGGATGACAACCAGGTGGATACACTTTGTTTTGAACCCGAATACAGCATCGAACAGTCGATTATCGAGCACGAAGAAGCAACAGAGATAACCCGCCGGGTTGGCGCTGCCCTCACAAAATTACCTTCGAAACAAAAAGAAGCATTGTACCTGCGGTTTAACGAATCGATGGATTACCCCGCAATCGCCCAAATCCTTGAAATCTCAGTCGAATCGGTCAGAAAACAGGTTTACCGGGCACTAAAAACCGTCCGCGAAATCGTTGGAACCAGTCCCTTGATTTTGTGGGTTGTGTTGTCAAAAAAAATAACAGTGTGATTTCGTTTGAGGTTTTTAAAAATGAACTGATCAAATTAAATTCAGGGAGGCTGTATCAATTTTTTTATTCCTGTTTCGCTTCCATTTTCCGAAAACAAATTTTTTGAAAAATAGTTGAAAAAAAATGTCCATGTTTGGAAGGCTGATGTCCTTCTGTTGTGAATGACAAAAGAAACATGGAAAACCTGAGTAAATATATCGAAGACAAAAAGTTTATCCAGTGGGTATTTCATCCCGATGAAGAGTCGGAAGCCTGGTGGCGTACCTTTGAAACCGGCAACCCGCGGGAGAAACAAAACATTCGCCTGGCCCGGAAAATCCTTTTTAACCTGAAGACTTCCGATAAACAACTTTCTGAAGAGGAAAAAATTCTTTTGTTTTCAGGAATTTTAAAACAAATCGAAGAGAAACAGCGCCCCGAAAAAACCAGACAATTGCTGACCGGATTTTTGAAATATGCCGCTGTGGCCATTTTGTTTTTCTCGGTTGGCGCTTTGTTGTTTTACCGGCAGGACAATTTTAATCCTCAATATTATATTCAGAATCTTTCCGAACCTTTTTCCAGTGATGAGGCAAGGTTAGTGCGCCCCGGCGGGGAAGATATTATCCTCGAAGAGCAGAAATCGGTTATCGAATATAAGGAAGATGGTCAGGTTGTGGTGAATCAAAACGTTTTAACACCGGTTAACCCGGTTAAAAAAGGTACTCCGGAGTTAAATCAGTTAATTATCCCGTTTGGAAAAACTTCCGAAATTGTTTTGCCCGATGGAACAAAAGTGTATCTGAATGCCGGTAGCCGTTTGGTATATCCCGAATTTTTTGCCGACAAAATCCGCGAGGTATTTCTGGTGGGCGAAGCTTTTTTCGAAGTGGAACACAATGTTGAACACCCTTTTGTGGTACAAACCACCGACATTCGTATAAAAGTGCTGGGAACCAAATTTAATATTTCCGCATACCCGTCGGATAATATTATTGAAACGGTGCTGACAGAAGGTAAAGTGACATTGGAACACAA
>CAYWBV010000688.1:0-1665 GCA_964455785.1 uncultured Maribellus sp. | reverse complement strand
GATGATTGATGATTTACAAACCCCTAAACACAAAACCAATCATAAATACAGAAGTAGCTTTCCCCTTTTAAGTTTTATTCATTGAAAATAAAACCAACCATTAAATCAGTTCAAAGATAAATAAAAAACTTTCAACTGGAAAAGCGGATTGACGCCAAAAATCAAGGGATTTGAATAGAATTGGCATGTTTTCCCAGAATGGGAAGTTCATTTTTTTATTGGGAACTATAAATAGAGGAGCAGATCCCTAATGTTTTTGCTGATTGAGCTATATTTGCCGAAAAATATTGTGGCAAGAAACAGAAAGAACCCTTTTTACGAAAAGGTAAAAATTGAAGACATTGGCGCTGAGGGGAAAGCTTTGACGCGGGTAGGAAATATGGTGGTGTTCACTCAATTGGTTGTTCCCGGGGATGTGGTCGATTTACAGGTTAATAAAAAGCGAAAAAAATACCAGGAGGCGTTTGTCGTAAAAGTTCATGAATATTCACCGGATAGGGTTGAGGCGTTTTGCAAACATTTCGGAATTTGCGGAGGTTGTAAATGGCAGTTTCTGCCCTACGAGAAACAACTGTTTTACAAACAAAAGCAGGTGGAAGATCAACTGAGAAGAATTGGAAAGCTGGATTTGCCCGAAACGAATTTGATATTAGGATCGAAAAAAAATGTATTCTACAGGAACAAGCTTGAGTTTACATTCTCAAACAAAAGATGGCTATCGGAGTATGAAATAAAGTCGGGATACAGAATTGAAAACAGTAATGCCCTCGGTTTTCATGTTCCGGGACTATTTGATAAGGTGATCAATATCGAAAAGTGTTGGTTGCAACCGTCTCCTTCCAATGAAATCAGGAATCTTATTTATCAATATGCGCTTGAACACGAGCTTGATTTTTTTGACATCAAAGAAAAGAGGGGATTTTTGCGGACATTAATTATCAGGACGAGTTCCATCGGCGAAACGATGATTATTGTTTCCTTTTTTAGGGAAGATAAAATTCAAAGAACACAGCTCCTGTCGGCAATTCAAAAAGAGTTCCCTGAAATTAAATCCCTTCTTTATGTGATGAATCAAAAAGGGAACGATACGATTACCGATCAGCAAATCGAGATTTTTGCTGGTCGCGGCTTTATTTGGGAAGAAATGGAAGGGCTCCGTTTTAAAATCGGGCCGAAAAGTTTTTACCAAACCAATCCTGAGCAGGCCTACAGTCTATATAAAGTAGCCCGTGAATTTGCCGGATTAAAGGGAAATGAAATTGTTTACGATTTGTACACAGGCACCGGTACCATTGCTCTTTTTGTTGCCCGGGAGGTAAAAAGAGTGGTTGGAATTGAATATGTTCCCGAAGCGATTGAAGACGCAAAAGAAAATGCAGAAGTCAATGGGATTGAAAATGCCTCGTTTTATTCGGGTGATATTAAAACGGTTTTGAACGGGGATTTTTTAAATAAAAATGGTAAACCCGATGTAATTATTACCGATCCTCCGCGGGCGGGAATGGATGCCGAAGTAGTCAAAACGATACTGGATATAAAACCTTCCAGAATTGTGTACGTCAGTTGCAATCCTGCAACGCAGGCCAGGGATTTGGCGCTGCTTTCAGTTAGTTATAAAATAGAAAAGGTTCAGCCTGTCGATATGTTTCCACATACGCATCATGT
>CAYWBV010000687.1:0-1670 GCA_964455785.1 uncultured Maribellus sp. | reverse complement strand
ACAAAAAAGCAGGTTGAACTCCTCGGCAGCCGGAATAATGTGGTCCGTTACTGGGCAATATTGGGGCTTCGTAGTCAAAACCCCGGAGATGTAAAACCTTTTTCTGAAACAATTCTTCAATCGATGGAAGACGAATATCAGCCGGTGGCGGTAACTGCCTCGGCCATGGTTTACGAAACAACAGGGAACAAAATGGCGGAGGAAAACCTGAAAAAGTTTTGCGCCGATAAAAACCTGAATGTTTCGCTCATGGCCATCAATTATCTTCTTTACACCAAAAATAGAGAACCTTTTGTCGAAACCATCCGGGATGTTCATCAAATGAACGACCGTGACTATAATGTTCGGGCTGCGTGTATGGACTTTCTGGGAAGTCTGGATTTGGTCCCGAATAATCCGGATTACCGGGAGTAACCTGTGATGTCGAAGGTACAGCAACAAATAAAACCTGAATCCTGAAGGGGTTCAACAATGAATATACATTATGACTAAACCTTTTATTCTGATTTTAGCTGTTTTGGCAACCGTTTTGGGTTCATGCCAAAAACAACCCAAAACACCTCCGCGTCCCAACATCATTTATATCCTTGCCGATGACCTGGGTTATGCTGAGTTAGGCTGTTACGGACAGGAAAAGATTGAGACGCCAAACATCGATGCGCTTGCCGCCGGAGGGTTGCGGTTTACACAACATTATTGCGGAGCGCCGGTGTGTGCGCCGTCGCGGTGTGTGTTGCTCACCGGAAAACACATGGGGCATGCTCAAATCAGGGGAAACGACGAGTGGGCCGAGCGCGGCGAAGTATGGAATTTTGAAGCGATGGCCGCAGACCCCAACCTGGAAGGACAACGCCCGATGAAACCGGGGACGCAAACCATCGGCACGCTGCTTCAGCAGATTGGCTACAAAACCGGGATTGTGGGTAAATGGGGACTTGGCGCACCGCTCACTGAAAGTACTCCCAACAAACAGGGGTTCGACTTTTTTTTCGGGTACAATTGCCAGCGGCAGGCGCATACCTATTTCCCCGTTCATTTATGGAAAAACGGGGAGAAAGTGTTGATGAACAACAAAATGGTGCCGCCCAACACCAAAATCGCGGATGGGGCAGATGTTTACGATAACAATTCGTACGCTGATTTTTGGCTCACCGATTATGCCCCGGAGAGAATGCAAAACGAAGTAATCCGTTTTATCAAAGAAAATAAGGATCAGCCTTTTTTTATGTATTATGCCAATCCCATTCCGCATGCTCCGCTGCAGGCGCCAAAACGCTGGGTGGATTATTATGTGGAAAAATTCGGCGACGAAGAGCCGTATCTTGGCGAACGCAGCTATTTTCCGCACCGCTACCCGCACGCCTGTTACGCAGCTATGGTTTCGTATTTCGATGAACAGGTGGGGGAAATTATAGCCACATTAAAAGAGTTGGATATTTACGAAAATACGTTGATCATTTTTACCAGCGACAACGGACCAACGTATAACGGCGGCACCGATTCGCAATGGTTCGAAAGTGCAAAACCTTTTAGAAGTGGTCAGGGTTGGGGCAAAGGAAATGTAACCGAAGGAGGAATCCATGTACCCATGATTGCCCACTGGCCCGGAATAATCAAACCGGGAACCGAAACCGATCATATTTCAGCCTTTTATGACGTGTTACCCACGT
>CAYWBV010000686.1:0-1677 GCA_964455785.1 uncultured Maribellus sp. | reverse complement strand
TATCCAGTCATTTAAGGCTATGATTCCGCTGCCGTCGTTTAACCTGTTAAAAGAACGTACACTGTCGCGGCTGACAAAAAGAATAACCGCTATCGGGTTACTGAAAGATAGAGTGATTCCGGCAAGGGACATTTGGGAAACGTTAAAAGGCAGTTGCGGTTGTAAAAACATTCAGGTTAAGCTGGCCGATTTCCCGTACAATTATACCCACGAAAATCCTTTCCCGATAAAGAAGCAGCCATTTTCGGCTGAAGTTGACAAAAGTTTCGAGCAAATATTTTCCGGAATTGCCTGTTCGCTGAAATAAAAAAAGCCGCCTGGAACAGACAGCTTTCCTGTTTTTATAATTTGAACATTGGTGTCCGGTAAAACTATTTCAATCATTTTAAAAGATTGATTTTTATACCATTTGTTTATATCAAAGTTGTCAAAAGTTGTCATTGTTCAATCCCCCTTTAATTCCCTCCCGATTACTCGGGACAAGCTCTTCGCCAATGCCTGTCCCGACTTGTCGGGAGGGGACGGGCCCTGATGTAGCACCAAAAGCAGAACGGAGTGAGTCCTCCTTAAAAAAGGAGGTGTCTCGCCTCAGGCGAGACGGAGGATTAAATTAATGTTCAATTTTTTGACAACTTCATTTCGCCCCTACAGGGCTTATTTTCGGAATTTGCTATTTTTTCTACCCATATTTACGCGGCGCTGCCGCTTAAAAAAGCTGCAGAGCAGCGAAATATTACATCAGCAAAATCGAACCCGATGCTTTTATTAGGGTAATGAATGCCAGCGAGATTCCCGGCGAAGGATTTCAGAATTTAAAGGCAAAACTCAACAACTGAATTTTCAGAAAAATCCCTTTTGAACCTTCTCGTTGGTCTCTTTGAAAAATGGTGCGCAGCATTTTTTTTTTGCTGCGCACTATTTTGAAATTTGCTGCGCAGCATTTTTTTTTTTTTGCGCACCATTTTGGAATTTCCTGCGCATCGTTTTTTTTTTGCTGCGCACCATTTTTTATTGAGGTGCGAGGTCAACCAGGACCTCCTCCTTTTTATTCTTTTTTATCCCGTTTTTTAGATGTTTTAACCGGACAACAATAAAATTTTTATTAAAAAATACTGTAAGAGATACCGGCGGCCAGATTCAGGGTTGTTTTACCTAAAGTTTCCTTATAATTCCCAACATCAGGATCGGTAAACGTAACCGTTTGATCTTTGTAATATGTATTGGATGCACCGATATCGAAAGTAAGCCTGTCAGAAATTTTCCACATCATTCCCAGGCCACCTGTAATTGAAGGGTTGCTAAAACTGAAATCGCTTTGGTAACTATCTGCAATACCCATATCGCCAAACAGCCCCCCGATACTAAACGCTAAGTTATCACTCACATTAAACTGAAATCCCAACGCCAGTTCGTATCCGTTATTATCGATTTCGCGTGTGCGTATTTTTGTTGGGTCAACACTTTTCCAAATGGCAAGATCGCGCGTGTTCTTTCCCCAGTCAACACCTTTATTAAAATACCCGGTGTATGAAAACTGGATTTCCAGCCAGTCGGCGGGTTTGTAGCCAACCCCAATTCCCAAAACAGCAGGAACATCATTTCTTGATTCAGCCCCGTCCGGAAACAATCCGAGGTCATCCACTTCGGTATCATTCGTAAGTTTAAGTATGGTTTTCA
>CAYWBV010000685.1:0-1688 GCA_964455785.1 uncultured Maribellus sp. | reverse complement strand
TGGAAATTTGAAACCGGCAATGCCATTGAAGCCCCGGCGCTTATTCACGAAAATGTGGTTTACATTGGCAACCTTAATGGAACAATGTATGCGTTGGATTTAAATTCAGGCAAAAAACTTTGGGAATATGAAACGGATAACCAGATAATCGGCTCGGCCAACTGGTGGAGCGACGGAAAATCAACATACATTTTTGCAGGCAGTTACGATTTTTATCTCCATTGTGTGGATGCGAAAACCGGGCTGGTGAAATGGAAATACGAATCGGATAATTACATTAACGGTGCGGCTGCCTGTGTCAACGGGAAAGCCATGTTTGGCGGTTGCGACGGCTTCCTGCACATCGTCGATGTGGCCACTGGGAAATTGGATAAAAAAATTGATGTGGCTACGTATGTAGCTGGTTCGGTAACCGTAAAAGATGAGAACGTTTACATTGGCGATTACGACGGCCGTTTTTTTCAGGTGGATTTAAAAACCGGTAAAACCACTTGGGTGTGGGAACATGAAACAACCAAACTACCTTTTATTGCTTCGCCTGCACTTTTGGGAAATCGTGTGCTGACAACCAATCATAACAAGTTTTTATATTGTTTTGATAAAAATTCCGGTAAAAAATTGTGGGAATACAACACCGGAAACCGGGTGGAAGCTTCGCCTGTGATTGTGAAAGACAAAGTGATTTCCGCCAATATGCGCGGCGACCTGGCCATTGTAACCCTTTCCGACGGAAAATTGATTTGGAGTTACGAAATTGGCAGCCAGATTATCAGCAATCCTGCTGTTGCTGCAGGGAAGATTTTTGTGGGCGCTTACGATGGAAATGTGTATTGTTTTGGAAAATAGAAGCCCCTTTTAGTCTCCCCGAAGGGGAGAAAGAAGAATAGGATTTTTAATATGAAAATGCAGCAATTTTCAATATATCAATTTTTTAATTCTCCCCCTTCGGGGGAGTTAGAGGGGGCTTCTATATGAACATCATTCAAATCATACCGGGTTCGGGAGGTAGCTTTTACTGCGGTAATTGTCTGCGCGACAGCAAGTATTTTAATGCATTGCGTGCTGAAGGACACCAGGTAACGAAAATTCCCATGTATCTCCCGTTGTTCGCCGATGAACATGACATTTCGGAAGTGCCGATATTTTATGGAGCCATCAGTTTGTACCTGAAACAGTTGTACCCCATTTTCCGAAAAGCGCCGGGATGGGTCGAAAGGTTGCTGAACTCAAAACCCATGATGAAAATGGCAGCATCCATGGCAGGTTCTACTCGTGCCAAAGGTCTGGAAGACATGACAGTGTCCATGCTTTTGGGAGAGGAAGGCGCGCAAAAGAAAGAACTTGACCAGATGGTGAACTGGATTGCCGAACATTGCCAGCCGGATATCATCCATATTTCAAATGCATTACTCCTGGGACTTGCAAAACGACTAAAGGAAAAAATCGGCGTGCCTGTGCTATGTACCTTGCAGGATGAGGATGTTTGGGTGGACCCGATGCAGCCCCATTTTCAGAAAAAAATATGGGACTTGATGCACGAACGCGCCAAGGATGTGGACATGCTGGTTTCGGTGAGCGATTTTTTTGCCGGAGTAATGAAACAACGAATGAACCTGCCTGATGAAAAAGTTAGAACCATTCATCTTGGTGTGGACATGGAAGATTACAACTACATTTCAACGAAAGAA
>CAYWBV010000684.1:0-1697 GCA_964455785.1 uncultured Maribellus sp. | reverse complement strand
GGTTTTTTTATGGTCGAAAAGTAGCTCAGTTTAAATAAATCGAACAAAAACAGCCTCGGTGTTTTCCCTTTCAGGTTTTGTTCCATCATGTGGTGGCAAACTTTAAAAAACAGCCGGAGCAAAAACGGCGGAATTATTCGGGTGATTTTGTGGTACTGCCGCAGAAATCGGACCTGTTTTGCAAAACTTTTATCACCGTTAAGTATCTCCTCCGAAATAAAAAGCAGGTTCTCTAAAGCTGTTTTTGTCTTGTTCAGGAACAAGACAGCATCTTCCAGACCGGTATGTTCCAGCGGATTATCGATGTGGACAATTTTTATTCCCGCAGAAAACAAATCGAAACCGAGCAATGTATCTTCGTGTCCGTAGTTTTTCAGGTTATCGCGGAAATGAATGGATGCGAACACGCTTTTTGCCAGCAGAAAATTGTTCGAAGTGATAATAAACCCTTTGTTACGGTTGCGTGTTGCTGCGGAAACGGCTTCGCGGTTGACACCGTAAAACCAGCGCAGCAGTTTCTGAGGTTCAGCAGGTTTTGTATTGCTGTAAATTGTTCCGCCGCACAATACTATGTTTTCACCGGCATTGCCGAGATAAAAAGCGAGGTAACGATCGCTGGTTATTTTTGAGTCGGCGTCGATAAACAACAGGTATTTCCCCAACGAGTCCATTCCCATTTGGTTGCGGATGGCGGCGCGCCCGATGTTTTCCTTCAGTTCGCGGTAAACAACACCGGGCCATTCTGCAATTTTCCGGTTTTTGGTTTTGAACGTTTCATCCGAACCATCGTCGTAAACCCTGATCTCAAACGGAACAGGGATTTTCTCCGCCTGATTTTTCAACTGAAGGACCAAATCGGCGATTTCGACATTATAAACCGGAATATTGATTGAAAGCATATTTCTTTTTGATTGCCCTGAAAATACAGAAAGATTCTGTTTTCAGCGGTTTTTTTAGTAAAACTTTGATCTAAACAAAATATTTTAATTTTGCCGGTTATAATTTATCGCCATGATTAAGTTTATTTTACCGGCTTTAATTTTTATATCTTCTGCCGCTTGGGGACAACAATTAAAAATTCAATTCGACCTGAAACCAGCCGCAGGCAAAGAAATCAAACTGGCCTATTATTTTACGGGCAATGTGTTTTTAAAAGACTCTGTCCTTCTGGATAAAAACGGGGCCGGTACATTAAAAGGCGATACGCTGCTGCCCCAGGGACTGTACAAAATTTACCTCGACGAAAGCCACCATTTCGATTTCCTGATGGGCGCCGACCAGGATTTTACGCTGACCAACGATTCGTTTGAACCTGAAAACCTCCGGATAACCGGCGCTATCGAAACGGAAGAGTTTGCCAGGTATGTGGTTTTCCTCAAAGGGATTCAAAAACGGAGCGCTGAAATCAGGAAAAAAATAAAAACTGCGCCGGAGGAGGAGAAAAAAAGGTTACAGGACGAGATGGCGGGGTTTACGCCCTCGCTCCAAAACTACTGGAAAGAAACTAAACAGAAATACCCGCAGACTTTCCTGGCAAAATTCCTGATGTCGAACCTGGTACCGGAGCTCGATATTACTACACTGCCGGAAGAAGTGCAAAAAAACGATTCGCTGCTGCTGCTGGCGCGTTTTAAGTATCAGATGGAACATTTCTGGGACCATTTCGATTATACCGACGAACGTTTTTTATACACACC
>CAYWBV010000683.1:0-1699 GCA_964455785.1 uncultured Maribellus sp. | reverse complement strand
TGACTTCGTTTGCACAGGACAAAGTACTAAAAGTTTGGCCCGGCGGTGCGCCAAATGACAATGGGATGAAAGAACCCGAAGAGAAATACGACGGGGTAAGGGTGAAAAATGTTTCGGAAGCAGAAATGTATGTTTATCTTCCTGAAAAGGAGAAAAATACAGGTGCTGCAGTAGTTATTTGCCCCGGCGGGGGGTACATGATTGAAGCCATGGACCACGAAGGTTACGAAATGGCGGAATGGCTGGCGTCGAAAGGAGTCGCCGGAATTGTTTTGAAATACCGGTTGCCTTATGGTCATCATGAAATTCCTTCGGGTGATGCCCGCCGTGCCATACGTTTGGTAAGGGCGAACGCCAAAGAGTGGGGGATTGATCCCGGGAAAATAGGAATTGCCGGTTCGTCGGCTGGCGGCCACCTTGCTTCAACCGCGGGAACGCGCTTCGATGAGGGAATCGCCGACAGCGCCGATCTGATAGAAAAAATAAGCTGTCGCCCCGATTTTATGCTGCTGCTTTACCCGGTAATTACGTTCAACGAAGAATTTGGTCACATGGGCTCGCGGCAAAACCTGATTGGCGCCGGAAACGACTGGAAACTGGTAAAAGAATATTCCAACGAATTACATGTTACACCCAAAACGCCACCAACCTTTTTAATCCTGGCTGATGATGATTCGGGTGTTCCGCCGCGCAATTCTGTTGAATTTTATCTGGCCCTGAAAGAGAATAAAATTCCGGCCGAGATGCACATCTTTCAGCAGGGCGGGCACGGATTCGGTATGACAAAAAAGAACCTGCCGGTCGATCAGTGGCCCGATTTGTTTTACAACTGGTTGAAATCACAAAAAATAATTCAGTAAATGGGTACACATCCCCTGAAAACCCTAAAGTTTTGCCCCAAATGTAGTTCGGCAGAATTTAAACCGGCAGATGAAAGATCGTTAAAATGCGGCCGTTGCGGGTTTCATTTTTATATCAATGCGGCGGCAGCGGTTGCTGCGCTGGTGGTTGATGGCGAAGGGAAACTGATGCTCGTGACCCGCGGCGTGGAACCGGGTTACGGAAAACTCGATCTGCCTGGCGGGTTTGTCGATCCGGGAGAAAACCTGGAGGACGCGCTGAAACGCGAACTCGAAGAGGAACTGGGGTTAAAAGTCAGATCCTGTGAATACATCGGTTCGGCGCCCAACGAATACATTTTTTCGGAATATACTGTTTTTACCCTCGACCTCGCATTCAAAGTAATTCCTCGGTCACTGGAAGGTTTACAACCGATGGACGACATTCTCCGCTACGGATTTTACCGGAAAGATGAAATCGATTTTGACGAAATTCTGGCGCCTTCTATAAAAAGTTTTGTACTCCAATATTTTCAGAATGAATGAAATAAGACTTCGGCTTAAAGCTTTGCGTATCGAAATGCTCAACCAAAACCTCGATGCCTTTTATATCTCCGGAACCGATCCGCATGCCAGCGAATATTTGCCCGATCGCTGGAAAACCCGCGAATATGTTTCCGGTTTTACAGGGTCGTTCGGAGTGGTGGTTGTCACCCAGGAAGAAGCCGGTTTGTGGACCGACACCCGTTACTTTTTACAGGCCGAAGAACAATTAAAAGGTTCAGGTATTAAAATGTTTAAGCTGAGGGTCCCGAATTCAATCCCGCCCGAAGTGTGGCTGGCTAAAAAACTCTCTTCCA
>CAYWBV010000682.1:0-1703 GCA_964455785.1 uncultured Maribellus sp. | reverse complement strand
CGAATAAAAACAAGTTCATTGAAAAAACAGCGCTGGTATTTAATCAGGAGATTGCAACACAACTCAGCAGAAACATAAAAGAAACGACGGTAACGCCGGATAAAAAACCCATCGATCCGTTAAACAGTCAGTTGGGATTATTCAGGATACTTCGTACATCGCCGCTTGTTGAGGTGCCGTTTATTTGCCATACTTAAAACTCAGGGTTCAAAAGACCTGCTGAAAAATGTAAAACAAAAAGACGCTTGAATCATTGACATCAGGCGTCTTTTTGTTGATTAACGGTTGTGTTCAGAACATCCTTTTTTGGGGTCCTCAATACAAAACAAATCCATTCAGAAATCGATCATGGCTTTGATGACTCCTTTTTTATAACCTTCCACCATGTCAAAAGCAACCGGCGTATCTTCCAGCGGAAAATGGTGTGTTACCATTTTTTCAACATCTACTTTCCCTGCGACAACCAAATCGATGGCCTCTTCAACGCAATGGTTCTGCCGCCTGATATTTATTACCGTCAGTTCTTTCCTGCGCATCTCGTCCATATCAAAAATGTATTGCGCCGATGGCGGAATACCCACCAGTACCAGCTTCCCGCCAGGCTTTAAAATTTTCAATGAATTATTCACCGCTTCCTGTTTGCCGCTGGCCTCAAAAACAACATCCAGTAATAACTCCTCCTGCTGGCTGACCCGGGCCTGTACATTTTCCTTTTCAGGATTGATGATATATTTTGCACCTGTTTCTTTGGCTCTCCCGAGACGATATTCAAGTGGTTCAATTACCCCGGCATTGTGAATTCCATCCGCCTTTAATTTCATTAAAATACTTAACCCGATTGGTCCGGCACCAAATATAGCAACCGAAGAATCGTTTCGGACAATTCCGGCCATGTTAACGGCATAAACTCCGATAGAAAGTGGTTCAATCAGCGCTGCCTGAACAGGGTTTAATTTTCCGGTGACAGGAAAACATGTAAAATCGGGCATCACAATATATTCAGCCAAACATCCGTCCAACTGCCCAGGGCAGCCCAAAAACTTATTGTTCCGGCAAGTGTGCGGCCTGCCCGACAAACACTGGTCGCAAGCGCCACAATGAACGGCAGGATCAACAGCAACCAGGTCGCCAACTTTAACCCGGGTCACATTTTCTCCAACCTCTTCAATCACACCCGAACACTCGTGCCCAACCGGAAACGGAAATTTTACCACCTGCGTCCCAATTTTTCCCTCCGAATAATAATGAATATCAGAACCACAAACCCCGATAGATTTCAGTTTAATCTTTACTTCATTTTTGTTGGTTATTTGGGGAGAATCGTCGTTTATCAACGCCATTTTCCTGATTCCGGTTAAAACAACTTTTTTCATCTTGTTCTTATTTTCCATATTCTTAGGTCAAAATTAGCTAAATCGATTCTATCGGACAACCTGTCCTATCCGGTTTTTATTTTGACAAAAAAGACAGCATTTTTTTGGAAATTCAACTCTTTCAGGGCGTTGAATGAAACTCTTTCCAGTTCGAAAAATCGATTGATATTGTATAACATATTCAATTTTTACTCTATTTTATAAATCAGATACTTACAAAGTGAATAAAAGTAAATTTTAACAAATATTAATAAATTTTTAAAAATGAAGACGATCTAAATAATATTTGTACTATATTAGCATTGCTTTAAGAATAAAAGATTTAGAAAA
>CAYWBV010000681.1:0-1705 GCA_964455785.1 uncultured Maribellus sp. | reverse complement strand
AGCTGAACTTGGGCCTGAAACCCCGATGAAAAAAGAGTTGCTCAACTTACCCGAGCCCAAGGAAAAAATTGTTGTGGCGGTTTACAAGTTCAGGGATCAAACCGGACAATACAAACCATCGGAAACAGGGGCAAGTTGGTCAACGGCCGTTACACAGGGAGCTACCAATATATTGATTCGCGCGCTGGAGGAATCAGGTTGGTTTATTCCCATCGAGAGGGAAAACATCAGTAACCTGCTGAACGAGCGCCAGATAATCCGTTCGAGCAGAGAACAATATGAAGGAGGCGGAAAAATATTACTGCCCCCGCTGCTTTTTGCAGGAGTTTTGATTGAAGGTGGAATTGTTTCGTACGAAACCAATCTATTTACCGGAGGAGCAGGCGTACGTTATTTTGGCACCGATGCCTCCGCCCAATACCGCGAAGATCGTGTAACCATATATTTACGCGCTGTTTCTACCAGTAACGGAAAAATACTGAAGACCATTTATACGACCAAATCCATCCTGTCGCAGGAGGTTTCAATGGGAGTGTTCAGGTATGTAAAATACAAACGTTTGCTTGAAGCAGAGACCGGATTTACCTATAATGAACCCACTGAAATGGCGATAACCGAGGCCATAGAAAAAGGAATTGAAGGACTTATCATTGAAGGGGTCTTCGACAGTATCTGGGCCCTGAAAGACTCTACCGACATCCGTTCCGCGCAATTTCAGAATTACCTGAAAGAGAAAGGTAAAAACCTGGAAGAAGACTTATTGGGACGAAAATATGACCAAAAATACAGGGGAAAAGCATATCTGTCGATAACGGGAACCGGTCAATGGTACAATGGCGATTATTCAACCAGTAAAATTCGCCCGGGCGGTGAACTGGCATTTGGTATTGGACTGAGCAAATCATTTTTCCTTGAAGCAGGTTTTGGCCCTAAAACAATCCATATCCAGGATATTTACGGTTCAATGGAATATGGTGGAAATCTGAACCTGATGTTTATGGCAAATACTTACGATAAGTATTCCCCGTACTTAAAAGCAGGAGCAGGAGGTTTGTTCGACTTTAGCGGAAATGTCGGAATTTCGGATAAAAAGCTGTTGCCCTACCTGACCTTTGGCGCGGGAAATGAATACCTTTTATCCAATAAAATTGCAATTACGGGCGGAGCTTTTTTTAATCAGTTTCTGTTCGATTCGTTTGACGGGTCCAGCGAAGGCTCTTTCGACGATAATTTCTGGGGATTCGAGTTAGGTTTACGCATGTATTTTTAATCAAATATTTTTAAAAATGAAAACATTAAAGTGGATAAACATATGTTTCCTGGTATTCTTTTTTGCAGGATGCGAGGAAGACAAAATAGATATCGATAAGTTTGGCGCCTTGTCGGGAGTGGTGCTCGACGGAGACAGTTACACCCCTCTGGAAGGAGTGCTGATTTCCACCACACCGGCTAGTTCGAGTGTCCTGAGCAACGCCGAAGGTAAATTTGAATTTAACAAGGTTTTTGAAGGCGAAGTTTCCATTTCGGCACGTAAAAAAGACTTCTTAAGCAATACGGTAAGTGTGCATGTATATGAAAGTGAAACTACGGCATTGACCTTTTACTTGTTAAAAGATGAAAACGACGTAGGCTGGGTTACCATTTATGATCCCGTTCCCGGAAATGGAGCTGTGGATCAAAATACGTCATTCAAGTTCCAGTGGAA
>CAYWBV010000680.1:0-1706 GCA_964455785.1 uncultured Maribellus sp. | reverse complement strand
ACAAGGAATGTGAAATTCTTTAACAGGAAGTTTGAGGTGACAACCGGATTTGCCCGAACAGAGAACCAGTGTAGGAATAAAACAGATGAAACGACCATGATCAAAACTTTGCTCACACAGGAAAATGATTATTTGGGAGTTCCATGCGTTGGTGTACTAAATTAAAGAATTCCAGTGTAGTACGGAAATTGCACGAACTTAAATTGAAAAAATAAACACATGAAATTATAACCCTTACATGTTAAACCTTCTCTCATCTGTCAACCTTCTTTAGTCAATCCTCCTGAATACGGACAAAATCTATGAGTGATTATTTTAAAAATGGCGTATATAATCCGAAAAAGTTTAATCATATTTGGAATGTAATCCGAAAAAGTTGTATTTTTGATTCACTAATCTATTGCAAATGATACCACGTCTATTGGAAACCACCATCCGGTCAAAGCTAAATCAATCAAAAGCGATTATTCTGGTTGGGGCGCGTCAGGTCGGCAAAACAACTCTTTTAAAATCACTCTTTCAGGACAGGGACGATACACTTTGGTTAAATGCAGATGAGTTGGATGTCCAAAATCTATTTTCGACCATTTCATCAAGCAGACTAAAAGCAATTATTGGAAAGAAAAAATATATAATCATCGATGAAGCGCAACGGATCGGGGATATCGGATTGCGACTAAAACTAATCACTGACTCGATACCGGAAGTACAACTGATCGCCACCGGAAGCTCGTCGTTCGACCTGGCAAACAAAGTGAATGAGCCTTTGACAGGAAGGAAATGGGAATATCAACTATTTCCTCTTTCATTCGCCGAAATGGTTAACCATCATGGACTGCTGGAAGAAAAAAGGCTCCTCCCGCACCGGTTGATTTATGGTTATTATCCCGACGTCGTTACTCATCAAGGGTCAGAAAAGGAAATTTTAAAACAACTGTCTGACAGTTATTTGTACAAGGACATCCTGATGTGGGAACAGATCAAAAAACCCGAGAAGCTATTAAAGCTTCTGCAGGCTCTTGCCTTTCAGATCGGTTCGCAGGTCTCCTATAATGAATTAGGGCAACTTTGTGGATTAGATTCGAAGACGGTTGAAAAATATGTACAGTTACTGGAACAAACTTATATCATTTTCCGCCTGGGTTCTTTCAGCAAGAACCTGAGAAATGAACTGAAATACAGTAAAAAGATCTACTTTTTTGACAATGGAATAAGAAACGCATTAATTGCCAGGTTTGATCAGCCGGAGAGCAGAACTGACGTAGGCGCACTATGGGAAAATTATCTTGTTTCTGAGAGGGTCAAATACCTGAATTATTCTAATAAGTGGGTGAATTACTGGTTTTGGAGAACCAGGGAGCAGAAAGAAATTGATTTTATTGAACAATCCGAAGGAAAGATTTCAGCATATGAATTCAAGTGGAATCCTGATGCACGGGTAAAACCGCCAAAACAATTCTTAAACAACTACACCCCCGGCATCTTCAAAGTAATACACCGCGACAATTTTGATGAATTTTTGATGTAACTAAAAAGGCAATCCCTTAAACTGTTATACTCATCCATTCTTCAGATCAGCCGGTCGAACCGGATTTCTGCCCGTCTCCTATTCATACCTCAGCGCTTCGACCGGATTGCGGGTTGCGGCTTTCCAGCTTTGCCAGCTCACCGTCAGCAGGGCAATTCCCAAAGCCAGCAGTCCAGCC
>CAYWBV010000679.1:0-1707 GCA_964455785.1 uncultured Maribellus sp. | reverse complement strand
ATTCAGTCGGACAGGGACGGGCAGGCTCCCCGAAATCCGCCCCGACAACTTATAAGTGACCGTTAGCGGTCAGCTTAAAAAGACAGAAAAAAATATCTATTACAATGAAAAATGAATAAAATAGAAATACCATACAGCAAGACTAAACTAATAATAGGAACAGTATTTTCTTTATTATTTGTGACTGGTGGATTTTTTATGCTTTTTTCAATTAATGGTGAAAATATTCTCTATCAGTTATTCATTAAAATTTTTGGAATTTTGGGAGTGTTGTTTTTTGGGACAACTTTTGGATATGGAATTATAAAATTATTTGACAATAAACCAGGATTATCAATTGATGAAATTGGTATAACTGACAACTCAAATATGTCAAGTGTGGGGCTTATAGAATGGTCGGATATTAAAGAAATAAAAATACAAGAATATCAATCAACGTCATTTTTACTAGTATTTCTTAGAGACAATCAAAAATATTTAGAGCAAACAAATGGGTTTAAGCGTAGACTTTTAAAAAGCAATTTTAAAAAGTATAAAACTCCAATTTCAATTATCTCAAATACGTTGGATTGCAACTTTGATGAACTTGCTAAAGAACTTATTGACAAATTAAATGAAAAGAAAAAATAAAAGCCGAACCGCTAATCAAGTCAATGGCCGGTGAGCCGTTAAGCCAGCCAGTGCCAGCCGCCTGTTCAACTCCAAACCTCACGTTACGGTGTACCTCCCGGAATTTGTATTTTCGGTATTTTCCCTGGACTTACAGTAACAACCATAGTAAAAAGACAGCCACTTCATCTAAAAAAAGTTTCCATATATTAGAACATTCTGTTTATCTTTGTTTCGTTAAATCATAAAGCATGAAGCAAAAGTTTAATGTCGTTCTACTTGGAGAGGTATGGGATTTTCTCGATACAATTGATGAAAAATCAAAGGATAAGATTCTTTACAACATGGACAAGGCAAAATATGTGAATGATCCGGAGCTATTTAAAAAACTTGATGAAACGATATGGGAATTCAGGTCGAAATACAAAAAGACTTATTATCGGTTATTATCGTTTTGGGACAAGACAGAAAATAGAGACACTTTGGTAGTTGCAACTCACGGAATTATCAAAAAAACGGATAAGATTCCAAAAACTGAGATTGAAAAAGCAAAGGCGATTATGAAACAGTATTTTGAGGAAAAACAAAAAAAATGATAGTCATGGAAAATAATAAATTACGAATCTACACATTAGAAGAGGCGAAAGATAAGCATCTGGGCAAAGTTGGAACAGAGAGGCGTGATATGTATGAGTACGAACTTCGACTTGATTTATTGGGAGAAATGATAAAACAAGCCAGACAAAAAAGAAATCTAACCCAATCACAATTGGGAGAATTAATTGGAGTTCAGAAATCTCAAATATCACGAATTGAACGGAACGCAAAAAACGTTACGATTGAAACAATATTGCGTGTTTTCAGTGCATTGAAAGCCAAAGTTAATTTCAATGTTGAGCTAATGGACGGAGAGTTCAAGATTGCATAATTACGGTTGCTCATCGTTCAACTCCGAACCTCACGTTACGGTTTACCTCCCGGAATTTGTATTTTCGGCATTTCCCTGGACTTACAGTAAAGTGTGCACGTGCCGGGCATACACAAGCGGTATAGCCAGGCTTGAAAATCAGGCAATACACAAAAGAATTATCTTTACAT
>CAYWBV010000678.1:0-1707 GCA_964455785.1 uncultured Maribellus sp. | reverse complement strand
CTCCACAATGTTTTTTTCATCTACCTGAACCATTTCATCTTCTTTTTCACAACCAGCAAATAAGGTTGATACGGCGAGAAGGATAACCGGAATAAATTTGAAATTTGTTTTCATCTTTTTTACGTTTTTAATTTTGTTTTTCATTCTTTAAAATTGATTGTTTCCAGATTTTCTGTTTTTGTTTTCTTGTTTTCAATTTGTTTCACTAACAATAAGACATTCTTAAACAATTTTTGTTTAAAAAAAATTGTATTTTTTTAAACAATATTATTTTCAAAATATCTAAATATATCATAATAAATAATTTAAACTAAATGTTAATATTTGTTAATAACAAAAAAGAATTAAGTTGAAAATCATCCTCAAAAATGTTAAATCAACTTCCCTCAAAAAAAAATAATCACAAAAGTTTGTGATCCTCGAATTAGAAATGGCGGATAAATGTGAAATTTGTTAATATTCAGTTAAAAACAGAAGCTATTCAGGCAGCCAATCTTTTATTTAAGCTAATTTTGCCCCTCGATTTTCAAAAACAATTTTCAACATGGGAGAAAAAGAACTAAAACTTTTTACCGGTTTTGCACCCGTTACCACAGAAGAATGGGAAGCCAAAATCAAAGCCGACCTAAAAGGTCAGGACTACGAGAGGGCGCTGGTTTGGAGAACATACGAGGGATTTAATGTCCGGCCGTATTACCGCCAGGAAAATCTCGAAAGTTTAAACTATTTAGACAACCTGCCGGGCGAGTTTCCATTCGTCCGCGGTAACAAAAAAAATAACAATGACTGGCTGGTACGCCAGGACATTTATGTGAGTGACCTTGAAGCAGCAAATAAAAAAGCGCTCAGTATTTTAGGAAAAGGAGTTACTTCAATCGGGTTTTATTTCGATTGTTGTGAAAAAATTTCGAAAGCCGGTTTGGCCATTTTACTGAAAGACATTTGTGTTGAAGCTGCAGAGATCAACTTCGTCTGCGGTTGCGACAATTGCAATTGCGCGGCTGAATTTGCTGAATATGTTTCGGAAGGAACCTGGGACAACGAAAAAGTGGTTGCCTCATCTTCCATCGACCCGATTGCTTCACTTGTTTTAAAAGGCAAACTGGAAGAAAATGCTTTTTCAAACCTGAAAACAATTCTCGAAAAAGCCAAAACGCTTCCCAAATTCAGGGTAATTGGCGTGAGCGGAAAATGGTTTGCCAACAGCGGCTCGTCCATCGTTCAGGAACTGGCATTTTCACTGGCTCAAGGCGCTGAATACCTTACTCAGCTTACCGAACTTGGTTTAAGTGTTGACGAAGTTGCAAAAAAAATGAAATTCAACTTCGGCGTCGGCAACAACTATTTTATGGAAATTGCCAAATTGCGCGCTGCCCGTTTGTTGTGGGCAAAAATTGTAAAAGCCTACAATCCGGCATGCGACTGTGCAGCAAAGTTGGTTGCACACAGCGAAACCAACACTTTCAACCTTACCATTTACGACCCGTATGTAAACATGCTTCGCACCCAAACCGAAGCCATGTCGGCAGCGTTGGGAGGCGCTCACTCGGTAACCGTTTTACCGTTTAATGCTGTTTATGAAACCCCAACCGACTTTTCGGAACGGATTGCACGCAATCAGCAGCTTCTTTTAAAAGAAGAATCGCACCTCGATAAAATTGCCGATCCTTCAGCAGGTTCCTATTACATTGAAACACTGACCGATTC
>CAYWBV010000677.1:0-1714 GCA_964455785.1 uncultured Maribellus sp. | reverse complement strand
GAAACGGTTTTAGGTTGATAAAAAGGCACTGAAATAATTATCTTTGAAAAAAACATATCAAATGGCCAAATTCCTATTTATATCCGATAAAAAAATCATGGTGACACTCCATGCCATCGCCTGGATTATCATTATAATTATCCCACTCTATCTTAATAGCGCATTTGGTGGTGGAAATAATCACAGGATGTATGAATTTTATCTCCACACTTTATCGGCAGGAGTCATTTTTTATGTCGGTTATTTGTGGTTGGTACCCCGGTTTTTTCTTCAGAAAAGACAATTAACCTATCTGTTGATACTGATTGGTTTAATCATTGCGACTCATTTGATTACTAATTTCATTGAGGAGCGTTTTCTTTTTGATCCGATTCGCGACGAACAATTCCGGGAAGCTCTGAAAAATATAAGAAGAAAAGATGAAAATTTCCGTCCGCCGATGAAAGCATTCGGTTTCTTTAACCATTTCCTTTCCTCGGTGTTGTTGTCTGGTTTTGCCATTGGTTTGGGCGTGATGGAAAAATTGAAAGAAAACGAGAAGAAGCAAAAGGAACTGGAAAAGGAAAAGCTGAACTCGGAGCTGGCGTTCTTGAAAAACCAGGTAAGCCCCCATTTCTTTTTCAACACATTAAACAATATTTATTCGTTAATAGAGATAAACACCACTGATGCGCAGGAGGCGGTGATGAAACTTTCGCGGCTGATGCGTTACCTTTTATACGAATCGGAACACGGCGAAACGAAACTGAGCCACGAAATCAATTTTATGAACCACTACATTGATCTGATGCGGCTGCGGATTTCTCCGAAAGTGGACCTTTCAATCGAAATGCCCGAAAAAGACAATAACCTGAAAATTCCGCCGCTGCTGTTTATTCCGTTCATCGAAAATGCGTTTAAACACGGCATCAGTTACCGCGAAAAATCATTCATCAACATAAAGATGGACATTCAGGAAAACAAAATCCTGTTCACATGCAACAACAGTCTGACGCAGGCAACCATCAACGGATTAGAGGAAAAACATTCAGGAATTGGTCTCGACAATGTAAAAAAACGGTTGGAACTGCTTTTCCCGGAAAGACACAATCTGAAAATTTCAAAAACAGAAAGTGAATTTTCGGTTATACTTGAAATCGATTTAAAACGGGAATAATATGATACAGACCATTGCTATAGACGACGAACCCCTCGCGCTGCAACTTGTAAACGGCTATATTGCCAAAACGCCATTTCTCGAACCTGTGGCTTCGTTCGACAACCCGCTCGATGCGATGGATTTCCTTTCGGCCAACCCGGTCGATCTGATTTTTATCGACATTTTTATGCCCGATCTTTCGGGGATCGAGTTTACGCGGATTCTGGAGAACCGTCCAAAAATTATTTTTACAACCGCCTACGAAAAATATGCGCTGGAAGGTTTTAAACTCGAAGCGGTAGATTATCTGCTGAAACCGTTCAGTTACGAAGAGTTTCTGAAAGCCGCCAAAAAGGCCGAAAAACTTATCCGGCTCGAACATAACGCCGAACATGAAGAAATTGAAGCCAATAATGAATTTCTGTTCCTGAAATCGGAATACAAAATCAGGCGAATCAATTTTAACGAGATCCAGTACATCGAAGGTTTGAAAGACTATGTAAAAGTGTATTTGCAGAACGAACCCAAACCTATCCTTTCGCTCAATTCGTTAAAAGCGCTCGAAGCCAAACTCCC
>CAYWBV010000676.1:0-1716 GCA_964455785.1 uncultured Maribellus sp. | reverse complement strand
AAATAATTAACTAACTTTTTATCAGATAATTACATAATTTTGCATTATTTTTGCGTTGCGTTTCGAAGCTTTTTGATAAAAATACAGATAACAACAGTAGAATCTTTCGATATATGTTTAAAAACCGTTTCAACATATTTAATCTATTCGTGGGCAAGTTGCGGATGCGCCTTGTTTTTTTCTTTTTGACCATTTTGGCAGTCCAGGCTGTTAATGGGCAAACCTGGACCGGAAATGTAAACAACAACTGGCACGAAGCCGGTAACTGGAGTACAGGGACCATACCCAATGCCGGTTCAACCGTTACAATAGGCTCTGTTTCACCCAAACCCTATCCAGTCATTACTCAAAATGCAACGGTAAAAACGATCAATCTGAGCGATTGGTCCAATGGAGAGTTGACAGTTAGCAACAATGCGAAACTCACTATTTCGGAAGAACTTGATATAAGAAACAATGGACATTTGTACATAGATAGTGGGACTTTACAATTTGACGGGAACAAATTCTCCATGGGATATACCGGTTCGCTGATACAAGTTACCAACAATGGAACATTCAACTCTTCTGCATCCAAAATTCTGGTAAACGGCGAACTCAGGCTTTCAGACGGGAGCATAAACCTCGGAAACGGGTTTGAGCTTTCATCCGGAAAACTTTTTCATGTAACCGGCGGGAACATCAATATATACGGACAAACCAATATTTATGGCACTATTGATGGGGGAATTGGTAATTTTGTTTTTCAGGGTAACCTTTCAAACAACCAACATCAGGTTTTAATCCGAAGCGGAGGGAGGTTTTATATGTCACCTTCCTCGCCCGAAAATCATCCACCGGTGTGCTCACCTGAAACCCCTGAACCTCAGGTTTTATCGGGTGGAACCATCGATTTTTTTATTCCTGCATTTATCGAGAATAATGGCCGGTTATATGGCGGAGATGCATTAGTTTCTTTTTATCAATCAACAAATACACAAGGAGACGCAGGTATTGAGGTCCATAATGGAACCGTTGTTTTTAAAGGTAATTCCGTAGTAAGCAATTCCGGTTTTATGAAAATTACCTGTCGGGGAGCTATCGAGGTAGAAGGAAACAGCACATTTCAGCAAAGTGGAAGCATCGAAGTCGAAAATGGAAATTTTAGTGTAACGGGCGATGCAGTTTTTCAAAACAGCGGGATATTGAATGCTGACGGGGGCGATATTACTTTCGAAGGCAATATTACCATCGCCAACACGGGTGGAACTATAAACGCAGGAAGCAGCACCATCTATTTTAGCGGCGGAACATTTGAAAACAGCGGAACATTTAATCCGGGTACAAGCACTTTTATTTTTGACGGCGATGGAAGTCAAATCATGACCGGCAAAAAGACTGACATCTCGTTTTACAATCTGATTGTTGAAGATGGAGCCAATGTCCAGTCATCTCAAAATGTATTGGTATTAAACGACATGGAAGTGGACGAAAGCGGCGAATTTAATGTCGATCCGGGGAAAACACTTGATGTGGTTGGTGCTGTTACCGGCGAAAATAATATTAGTACCAACCGCCCGTATATTATAACAATCGTTATCAAATCTAGTAATACAATAACTGCCGCTTTTAACGAACCACTCAACCCTGCGTCAGCACAAACAACATCCAATTATCGAATTGAAAATGAGGCCGGAAATACGATAAATAATCCAACTAACCCAACCCTTGGAGGCG
>CAYWBV010000675.1:0-1738 GCA_964455785.1 uncultured Maribellus sp. | reverse complement strand
CCCGTCCGACCGAAGTCGTCCGGGCAGGCTTTGAACCCGGAACTTCGAACTACTGCGCAAACAGTGGAAAGTCCTTCATCAGCCGATGAACTTTTTCTCCCACCACTTTTAGCGTGTGTTCATCTTCAATATTGGAAATGACGTCGTCAATTAACTGCACGATAACCGACATCAAATCTTCTTTTACCCCGCGGGTCGTAATGGCTGGTGTTCCCACACGGAGGCCCGAGGTCTGGAACGGCGAACGGCTGTCGAACGGAACCATGTTTTTGTTGACCGTAATTTCGGCCCTTACCAACGTATTTTCCACTTGCTTCCCTGTAATTTCAGGGAATTTCGTACGAAGGTCAATCAACATCGAATGGTTGTCTGTCCCATCAGAAATCACTTTATATCCCAGGTCGATAAAAGCCTGAGCCATCACCTGTGCATTCTTTTTTACCTGTTTCTGGTATTCTTTGAACTCGGGTGAAAGCGCTTCGCCGAAAGCAACGGCCTTGGCAGCAATCACATGTTCCAGCGGCCCGCCCTGCTGGCCCGGAAATACTGCCGAATCAAGGAGCGACGACATGGTGCGGACAACTCCTTTGGGAGTGGTAATACCCCACGGATTTTCAAAATCCTTTCCGATCAGGATGATTCCCCCGCGCGGCCCGCGTAATGTTTTATGAGTAGTTGAAGTAACAATATGTGCGTACTCCAGCGGATTGTTCAGCAAACCGGCAGCAATTAAACCCGCCGGATGCGCCATGTCGATCATTAAAATTGCGCCAATTTTATCGGCAATCTCCCGCATCCGTTTGTAATCCCAGTCGCGGCTGTATGCCGAGGCCCCGCCGATGATCAATTTGGGTTTGTGTTCCAGGGCAAGCGCCTCCATCTGGTCGTAATCAACCAGGCCCGTATCTTTTTTTACATTGTAGGCAATTGGGTTGTATAATATACCCGAAGAGTTGACAGGAGATCCGTGCGAAAGGTGTCCGCCGTGTGATAAATCGAGCCCGAGAAAAGTATCGCCGGGATTCAGAACAACGCTCAGCACCGATGCATTGGCCTGTGCGCCCGAGTGCGGTTGTACGTTGGCCCATTCGGCGCCGTAAAGTTCCTTGATACGGTCGATGGCGAGTTGTTCGGTCATATCCACAAACTGGCAGCCCCCGTAATATCGTTTCCCCGGATATCCTTCGGCGTATTTGTTTGTCATTACCGAACCCATGGCTTCCAAAACCTGTTCGCTTACAAAGTTTTCCGAAGCAATTAATTCAATCCCGCCCAACTGGCGATCACGTTCTTTCCTGATAATATCAAAAACCAAGTCGTCTCTCTTCATTTTTGCTGAAATTAAATTTGAAAGTTCAAAAGTAATACATTTTAATACAGCCGTTTGTTGAAAAAGCTGATAAAAACCCATTATTTTTGAACAATTAATACAAGCTGCGTGGCCTGCCCGACTTCGTATTCAGGCAGGCCACGAGTTTCAAGTTAAAATTATGGATAAAAAAGAACGGCCTGATTTTCTGAGCGCTTTGTGCATTTTAACCTTTATCGGGAGCAGCGTTGCTTTTGTTGCTTATTTCCTTTCCGCACTTTTTTTTGAACAGGCTGCGGAATTTATTATTGAATATTCGTCGTGGCACACGGTGGAAGCCATTTCCCCACTCTACTTTACCTCATTTATGGTACTGTACGCGGTTTCGCTTACCGGCGCCATCCGGATGTGGAAACAGCACCGCGACGG
>CAYWBV010000674.1:0-1741 GCA_964455785.1 uncultured Maribellus sp. | reverse complement strand
AGACAAGGAACCAAAAAATGAAAAAACAAATTCTTTCCATCGCCGTTATTCTCGTTTCCCTCTTTACCGCAAGAGCGCAGACAAGCTCCATTCATCTCAATTCGCTGGGATTTCTGCCGGAACTCAAAAAGACCGCAGTAATAACCACCGAATGCAGCGTATTCAGAATTGTCGATACAAAAACCGGGAAAGAGGTTTTTTCAGGAAAAACAACCGGCCCTGCGTTTCAAAAAGATGTTAACCAAAAGGTGTGGCGGGCCGATTTTTCGGAAGTCGTTACCGCGGGAGAATATGTTTTGGAAGTTCCGGGAGTTGGCCAGTCCATCCCGTTCACAATTGGAAACGATGTGTTCAACTTTGCCGCCAAAACCAGTATGCGGGCGTTTTATCTGTGGCGTTGCGGAACGGCGGTTCACGGAGATTATAATGGAAATCACTATCACCAGGAGATTTGTCATTTGGAAGACGGTTTTGAAGACTACCTTGGGAAAACCAACTCACAACGCGACGGCACAGGCGGCTGGCACGACGCCGGCGACTACGGAAAATACATCGTAAATGCGGGCGTTACCGTGGGTCTTCTTTTTATGGCCTGGGACCACTTTCAGCCGCAGTTGAAAAACATGGATTTGGAACTTCCGGAAACCGCCCCCGGCTTCCCTGATTTTCTGAAAGAGATAAAATGGGAAACCGACTGGGTCTTGAAAATGCAGTACCCCGACGGCTCGGGACGCGTATCGCATAAACTTACCCGCACCAGTTTCTCCGGGTTTATTATGCCGGATAAAGATCACGAAAAGCGATATTTTACGGAGTGGAGTTCGGCTGCCACCGCCGATTTTGTAGCGATGATGGCCATGGCCGCCCGCTATTTTCAACCGTACGACGCGGCGTACGCCCAAAAATGCCTCGACGCCGCCTGGGTGAGCTACCGCTTTTTGCTGGACAACCCGGAAGAGAAAAAATTTGTTCAGGGCGATTTTAAAACCGGCGGTTACCAGACCGGCGACGCCGACGACCGTCTGTGGGCCGCCGCCGAAATGTGGGAAACCACCGGGAATGATAACTGCCGCGACGACTTTGAAAAACGCGCCGCCAATATCAACTTCAAAATAGAAGAAAACTGGGACTGGAGCAGCGTTTCCAACCTCGGGATGTTTACCTATGCGCTTTCGAAACGGCAGGGGAAAAATGCCACGATGGAAACCACCATCAAAAACAACATCCTGCAAAATGCAGATACACTGGTGAAAAAGGCGCGCTCCGATGTTTACTCGCGCCCGCTGGGCAGCCGTTATTACTGGGGCTGTAACGGAACAGTTGCACGCCAGGTGGTCAACCTCCGGGTGGCTCACCGTATTCAGCCTAAAAAAGAGTATCCGGAAACTGCGTTAGGAGTTGTTGACCACCTTTTTGGGAAAAACTACTACAACCGGTCGTATGTTACGGGACTGGGATTGAACCCGCCCCAAAACCCGCACGACCGCCGCTCGGGAGCCGACAACACCGAAGCTCCCTGGCCGGGTTACCTCGTGGGCGGCGGGCACTCGGCCACCGACTGGGTGGATGAGCAGGAGTCGTACAGCCACAACGAAATTGCCATTAACTGGCAGGCAGCGCTGGTGTATGCCCTGGCTGGGTTTGTTAGTTTTTAAATTCCGGGGATGGGATCGGCGGTTTTTAACGGCCGTTTCGTTTATATGTTGCGGAACAGCTTGTTTTAAGGGTTACCTTTCCGTGT
>CAYWBV010000673.1:0-1747 GCA_964455785.1 uncultured Maribellus sp. | reverse complement strand
CTTTCTGAAGGGCGCCCGACACACATCCTGCATATAGTACAGCCGCTTCTTTTAATCCGGCAGGCAATTCGCCGGTGAGCACCACATCCGAAATACAAAAGTGGCCCCCGGGTTTCAGCACGCGGAAGATTTCGGAGAATGCCTTCTCTTTATCGGGCACCAGGTTAAGTACACAATTACTGATAACCACATCGTAGGCATTATCGGAGAGAGGCATATTTTCGATATCGCCCTGAACGAATCCGATATTTTTAAATCCTGTTTTTGCGAGGTTACTTTTTGCTTTTTCAATCATGGCCTCCGTAAAATCAAGACCGGTTACGTTTCCGGTTTCTCCCACCAGCGTGCGGGCAACAAAACAGTCGTTGCCGGCGCCGGAACCCAAATCCAAAACCGAATCGCCCTGTTTTATCCCGGCATACTGCGTAGGCAGACCGCAACCCAAACCCAAATCGGCATCGGGATTATACCCTTCCACGTTGGTATATTCGTCGCCAATCATACTAAACTCCAAATCACCGCAGCAATCTGTTCCACCGCAGCAACTCTGTTGCGCCATCAGTTTACTTTGACCGGCAATAGCGCCGTATTTTTCTTTAACAATCCCTTTTAAATCTTCTGCTTTCATTTTATTAATTTGAAAATTATTTGATTTGAAAATGATATAATTTGAAAATTTGAAAATAGATTGAATTAATCAGCTTTAGATGTACTGATAATTTTCGCAATAATCCTGATGATTACGTTCAGTTTCTCCAGTAAAACCGGACTCTTTGGATATGTCTGAGATAAAGAGCAAAGCATCAGCCAATACTCTGTTTCATCAGCTTCCTTTGCAGCTATTTTCATTTTATGAATAAAATCAGCTTTACTTTCTGCATTTTGTGCTTCCCTAACGTTTGCGCCAATTGAAGTTCCTGACTTTATCAATTGTCGGGCAATTACAAATTTTCTTTTCTCTTCCAGTAGTTCCGAAAACTCAATTATTTCCAATGCAAACTCAAGCGTAAGGTTTACAATCACATTTTCTCTGTCGTTTCTCATAACTTCCGTATTTGCTAATCTTCAAATTATCAAATTATTTCATTTTCAAATTATCTTCGTAAAATTTCCAAAAAGCCTCTTTTATTTCATCCCGAACCCGGTAATATTCGCTTTCAATAAATTCCGGAGTTCCGTTGGCATGAGAAGGATCGTCGAAACCGATGTGCAGCCGGTGTTTTACTTTGCCAAGGAAAGCCGGGCAATTTTCGTTTGCACCGCCACAAACCGTTATCACGTAATCCCATTCATCGTTGAGGTATAAATCAACCGAATCGGATGTATGGTGACTGATGTCGATTCCAGCCTCTTTCATTACTTCCACTGCTTTGGGATTGAGTTTTCCCGAAGCTTCGGTTCCTGCTGAAGCCACTTCCAAACGGCTGTCGAACGACTGCAAAAAACCGTGCGCCATCTGGCTGCGGCAGGAATTTCCGGTACACAAGATCAATATCTTCATTTTATTTGCATGTATAATTTTTGGTTTGAATACTTTCCAAAAAAGATTGCAGAGAAACCTGCAGCTCTTCTACCTTTGCCGGGTTGAGGCAATAATTGGTTTTAACCCCATCGATGTGACCCTGAATCAGCCCGACGTTTTTTAACTCTTTCAAATGCTGGTTAACCGTTGTCCTTCCCAGCGGCAACTCGTCCGAAATGTCGCCGGTGATACACGAACGGGTTTCGGCTAAAAACTGTAAAATCC
>CAYWBV010000672.1:0-1751 GCA_964455785.1 uncultured Maribellus sp. | reverse complement strand
GCGCACCAAACAACCCCGACCTCTTTTCCGTTTAGTTTTACCCTCGCAATATCATTCACCACACCAAGGTCGATGTAGTATTTTGAGTTGCTGTCTTCGGTTTCAGGGAAATTGAACGATTTTTTATACGTGGCAATTCCGGAGTAATACTTTATTCCCCGCATTTCATGTGCTGTCCAGTCCTGCAGTTTTTCAAATATAATTTCTTCCGGTCCGCCCCACTTAGGGTCGAACGATACATTCCACGGGCCTTCAACCGTCATTAATTCGGTAAAAACCGGGAAGTTTCCTGTTTTTTGTTTTGATGCTATTTTTCCTGATTTCCCGCTATTGAAAACGATAAAGTAACTTTCGTGAGGATGGAATTCCAGTGGGATGGTTGTTATCCCGTCGCTGACGGAATATTCCGCGATTTTGCTTATTTCGCCGTTTGTGCCCGCCCATAGTTCGGGCTTGCCTTTTGCCCGGAACATACATTCTGTGGTCTGGTACGACCCGGTTCGGTTGGCCACAAAGTAAATATCCCTGTCTGCTGTTTTGCGGTGCCCATACCGGATGTTGTTGTTTGCCGAACGAAAGTCCTCCGGAATTTTTAATCGTTTCAGGATTTCAACCGTACTCTCAAAATCAGGATACAAGGACTCCGGATTGATATTCCTGAGGTTTCCGCCTTGGAATATGCTGCCCTTTCCGTGTTTTATCTCCGTTAATTTTTCAGGAATTTGAAACGAACCCCAGAGTTGTTCGGCCAGCATTTTTACTTTTTCGTCGCAGGCCGGATAATCCGTCAACCCGGGCGATTGTACGGGAGGGTTGCCTGTTATTGTAGCACCCTTTTCAACCAGCGAAACAATTTTTTCCAGAAGTTGGGGTGTCATGGTTTTATACTCCGGGAGCACCATGATTTCGTAGAAAGTTCCTCCCGGGAAAACAATTTTCCCGTTTTCAACATCCGCTCTTTCCATCAGCATTCCGGGCGAACAACCATCAAATCCGTACCCTTTTTTATCGGGGGTGCTGCCATTTTTTTCCAGGGCATCGGCAGGCGGATTAAATATCATGGGCGCACCTTCGGGAGTGAGGTAAAGAATGTCGGAAACGGCCTGCCCCTGCTGCATCAGGTGGGAGCAGCGGCTGATGTATTCGTGGTACGCCCCCACCATGGGCCACCAGGTTTGCCCGCGGTCCCAGTGAACGCCGTAAGGCCCCATGGTCATTCCCGGGCGATAATCGTCGCCCAGCGGTTTATGCGCAAAAGTATGGTAGGTAAAGCGGTTGACGCCCATGGCAAGCGCCCAGTCGCTTTGATCTTTCATTGACCCGGGGTATTGCTGCCAGGCTTCGTTGTTATCGGAAGTAAAAACTTCGGCGCCCACCACCGCCCCGCCTTTTACATGGGCAATGGATGTCGCCTCGACGACCGCGTAATGGGTATCAAATCCAAACTGCTCACTCCAGAATTCAGCCATAATTACATCGGCAACTGCGCCCAAATCAAGGTCGCCTGCCGGGTTCATGTCATAAGGTTCAATGGTCAGTTCCAACCCGTTTTTATGTGCATAGTCGCGGGCAAACTCCGCATGGTTTTCAAGCAGCAGTTCCTGGCAGGTAAGGCGGAGGTCCCATAAAAACCGCTCGCTGATTTCCAGGTTTTCAACGGCCCGTCCGGTGTAAGTCAGAAAAAAAGGTTCAGGATTGTAACCCCGTCTTTTTTTGAATTCTTCAACCATTCCGTCGGTCCAGTTTTGCGA
>CAYWBV010000671.1:0-1752 GCA_964455785.1 uncultured Maribellus sp. | reverse complement strand
TTGCAATGCAAAAACCCGTTACACTGATGTTTTGGCCTTTAATTAAATGATTACGGCCCGCCGCAGCTTGTTTTGGCCTTTAATTAAATGATTACGCCTCGCCGCAGCTTGTTTTAACCTTTAATTAAATGATTACGGCTCGCCGCAGCTTGTTTTGACCTTTAATTAAATGATTACGCCCCGTTTCACCGATGTTTCGGCTTTTTTTCAAAAAAATAGAAAAAAAAGCCATCCGCACGAAACGAATGGTTTTGATAATACCGAACGGATAAAAGTTCGCGGTTTTTGATTCCTTAGGTTTATCTGAAAACGCCGATCTCATGAGGAAAAACCTTTTCCAAAGTCCCGTACCCCAACGCCATATAACCTGCTAAAAATCATGTTTTTTTCACGCAACCTTTTTACAATCAGTACCATCTTTTTAACGTTTAAAAAAAATAACCATTATGAAAATTAACAAACGTAAAAAACAGGTCTAAGTAGCAACAAGGTTGCAAAGCCTGGCCAGCCCGTCTATTGCTCTCACACCTGGTAACTTCGGTTATCAAGAATATGGAAAATAAATTTAAAAGACACAAGTCCGAAGCTCGCGGCTTGCGGCTAACAACTAAAAAAAATGAAAATAAAAAAGTTTAAACAGCATGCTTCTTTCCTGCTCCTGTTGCCGCTTTGTGTGGTTCTGCTGGGGGCAGGGTGCGAAAAAGATGAAGAATATTCCGAGTTCGTGGATGGTTACATTGTTGGCTCGTTTCAGTGTAATGGGATAGAAACAAGGAACTTCTGCATTATCCTTGAGAATAATAGAGATTCTCTGGTCACGTTTTCTTTGTCTGAGGATATTTTCAATTTTCCTCCAGGTGTTATAAAATTAGGACATGATAGCTTTACAGGAGGTCCCTTTTTTTTTCCTGATTCTTTAAGATACAAATATAAAATTAGATTCAAATTTCGGCAACTGAGAGAAGTTGAACTTGTAGATTGTCCTTTGGCCCATAATGCTATGGGAATTCCATTTCCCTGGGAAGATTGGAATCAAGTATTTCTTACAGATGTTAATAAACCTTTAAAATAGAAATAGTCATGAAAAAATGATACTTTATGTCGCTACTTTGTATGAGCTTTTCATTTATCATTATTTTAACCTCAACTATAAATTATAAAAGTGAAAAAAAATTTTATTATGCTTTTGATGAGAACATATTTCTAATCCCCCTGCTCCCGCACGATTTTATCGTGTGATTGGCCCACCGCCCTGCACCCGCAAAAAATAATCACCTGAAAAATAAACCGTGAAACAACAGATACCTATTCATAAAAACAAGCAGAAAAAGGGGCTTTCGGGGACCTCCGGCGGCATCCCCATAATCCCCGGCAAACTTTCGCAGGGGTACGACGACGCAAAAATGGACTCCGGCACATCGTCGTACGGGTACGACAGCTCCAAATTGATCGCAGGCACATCGTCGTACGGGTACGACAGCCCCAATTTGATCGCAGGCACAACGTCGTACGGGTACGGCGACGCCAAATTGATCGCAGGGAAGCTTTCGGAGGGGTACGACGGCCCCAAATTGGTCTCAGGCACATCGTCGTACGGATACGGCGGTTCAAAAATAAACCCGGTGAAACCTTCGCACGGGTACAACAACCCCTAAACAAATCTTTTGAACGATTTAATTTCAACCTAATATTCATCAATAAAAAAAAGAACTATGGAAATTTTAAAAATTGATTTATCCCGTTTACGGAACG
>CAYWBV010000670.1:0-1753 GCA_964455785.1 uncultured Maribellus sp. | reverse complement strand
TTTTGCGCGAAGCAGAAGGTCTGGCCGAATTAAAAAAAGCGGCAAAAGGAGAACTTGCGATTCCTGAAGTTTACGCCGCCAAAGCAACCGGCGACTCACCGGGTTTTCTCGTCCAGGAGTATTTGCCGCCCCGTCCGGCGCAACCCGGCGACGACGAAAAACTGGGCCGAGGACTGGGTATTCTTCATTTGTATCAAAACAAACGGTTTGGGTTTTACAATGACAATTACTGCGGGGCTACCCTCCAGTGCAACACATGGACCGACGACTGGGCCGTCTTTTTCAGGGATAAACGGATCGGTTTCCTGCTGCAACTCATCCAAAAGGAAAGGCCGCTGCCAACAGCCGAGATCCATGTTTACGAAAAACTGCTCGACAAAATTCCCGGGCTGCTTCCTGCCCATTCAACACCCGTTCTTATTCACGGCGATTTGTGGTCGGGAAATTATATGATAACCGAAAGAGGTCCGGCGCTGATTGACCCGGCCACCTGTTATGCCGATCGTGAAATGGAATTTGCCATCGTCACACTGTTCGGCGGATTTTCGTATCGTTTCTTTTCCGCCTGCAACGAGGTAAACCCGTTGCCCGCCGACTGGAAAACCCGAAACCGGTTGTACCAGTTGTACCACGTTCTGAACCACTACTACTTGTTCGGCGGAGGTTATCAAAACCAGGCACTTCAAACGGCCCGCTATTTTGCCGGATAAATAATCTGTGATTTAATGAAAAAGGATGTTGTTCACCTTTTGAATTCTGTTTACTTTAGCGCAAAAACCAAAAAATGGGTTCGATGATTACGCAAAAGGCTCAGGAGATTACCCCGTTTATTGTGATGGAAGTGCTTGAAAAAGCGGCTGAAATGGAAAAAAAGGGAATCGATGTGATTCATCTCGAAGTGGGTGAACCCGATTTTTGCGTTCCCGGTTGTGTTGCCGAAGCGGTACAGAAAGCATATTCAGAAAAACGTACACACTATACCCACAGCCTGGGCGACCCCGAACTACGCGAAGAAATAGCAAAAAAATACCTTCGTGAATATGGAGTGACGGTTTCGCCCGGACAAATTATCGTTACCTCCGGAAGTTCGCCTGCCATTTTGCTCACGCTGGGCGTATTGTGCGAACCCTGCGACGAAGTTATCCTTTCCGACCCCGGATATGCCTGTTATGCCAACTTCATAAGGTTTCTCAGCGCAAAGCCGGTGAAAGTACCGGTTTACGAGGAGGATGGTTTTCAGTACCGGCCGGAGGAGATCGCCAAACGTGTCACCCCGAAAACAAAAGCAATAATCATTAACAGCCCCATGAATCCCACCGGAAATTTGCTTTCACCGGAAGTGATGCGGGAGATTGTTAAAATGAACATTCCGGTTATCTCCGATGAAATTTACCACGGATTGGTTTACGAAAACCGCGCCCATTCCATTTTGGAATTTACCGGCAATGCTTTTGTGCTGAACGGTTTTTCGAAATTGTATGCCATGACAGGCCTTCGGTTGGGTTATGTGATTGCCCCGCAGGAATGTATCCGCCCCATGCAGAAACTGCAGCAAAACCTGTTTATCTGCGCCGGTTCAACTGTACAGCGGGCCGGGATTGCAGCGCTCCGGTCGGCAGGGGAGGAGGTGGAACAGATGAAAGCTACCTACAACAAAAGGAGAAAATACCTGGTAGGCCGCCTGCAAACCATGGGGTTCGACATTAAAGTTCCGCCAACCGGCGCTTTTTATGTTTTTGTGAATGTGAAACAT
>CAYWBV010000669.1:0-1754 GCA_964455785.1 uncultured Maribellus sp. | reverse complement strand
AACGGGAAAAATGTGTGCGCAGCAAACAAAAGCAGTATCGTTACACAGGTTGAAATATACCCGAAAAGGTCGAAAAAGCACAATCCCGCCGAATAAATCAAAACGGAGGCGATATACAACAAAATGATTTTTTTACTCACCCCGAATTGTTTTAAAAGAGTATTTTCTTTGGGATAAAGAAGTGGAATAACAAAACCAAGCTGCACCACAAGGTTTAGCAGAAGGATACCCCGGATGATAACATGATCGGGGTTTTTGGGTATTTGAATGATTCCGTTTTGAAAAACAAATCCCATTGCCGGGAGTACGATAATAAAAGAAAGAAAGTAGCTGTAAATAAAGCTTTTCGAAATTGGACGACCGCCCAGGTTGTACCCGAATTTTAAGTGCATAAACCAACTGACCGTTAAAAAAGGAATCCCGAGCACCGGCACAAAAATGGCGAGTTTGTTGTTTAGTTCGGCGTTTAAATTCAGGTCGGCTACAATTTCGCGAATAATAATGTTTCCCCAGATTCCGTATATGAAAAACGAAAAAATAAATATTTGCTGGTAGAGCAGGGTTTGGAGCACGGGTTTTGTTTCCGTCTGGTACAACTGATAGGATACCAGTATCCCCAAAACAGCCAGACCCGATGAAATGATGAAGGTAACGGTAAACGAAAGGTATTCAACTATCATCTGTTTCAACTTTGGTAGTGGTATCAAAAGTAAACTACGAGAAATACTAAAGTCAACTACCAAAGTAGTGATTATTCAAAATCATACTTTAGTTGGAAGATTATTTTTTTTAGATCATTTACCTTCGGTCACACAATCAACAGAAAACAGAAATTAGAAATTTAAAAAAATGGAAAGTGAAAAGTATTACAAACTGAGCCCCAGTATCGGCGGTAGTTTTGGTTACGCCTGGAAAAAAATGTTTGATAAGGCATTTTTGCCTTTGTTTCTTGCGGTAATTATTGTCGGCCTTCTCAACGGACCTGCCGGGGCAACCTGGAAAGCCGATCACAATTTTGCATTGACTATGCTGGTGATGTTGCCGGTGATATTGTTTGGTCTTGCCTACTCGTTTTTGTTAATGCCCATTATTAAATATGGCGAGAAATATTTGTTTCTGAAAGCGATGCGCGACGAAGAAGCCGATTTAAAACTTCTTTTTGATGGTTTCCGAACAAAATATTTAAACATTGTTTTGGCCAACCTGATTGTTTTTGCACTGGTTATGATTGGGTTTGTGATGCTGATTATCCCGGGGATCATCATCGCGTGCCGCCTGATTTTTGTGCCTTTCCTGGTGATGGACAAAAATATGGAGCCCATGAAAGCGGTCGAAAAGAGCTGGCAGATGTCGCGCGGGTTTGGCTGGACGGTCTTTTTTATGGCCATTATCTCCTTTTTCCTGATTATTGCTGGAGTAATCGCCTTTATTTTTGGTGTCCTCATCTCAATAATGTGGATACACGCCGCATTTGCAACACTTTACCAGGCGGTTTTAAACCAAAGCGACGATGAAAACCCAATCCCGATCCTCGGGGTCAACGAAGTATAATAACTACTATTAGTGAAACAACAACGACAAATATCTTCATGTATTTAAATAAAAACAGAGGCGGACTATTTTTTAGTCCGCCTCTGTTTTATAAAACTGAAACTGTCTTTACATATCTACTTCTACGCTCGCCATCTCGGTTTTCGAATATTTCCCGGCGAGAAGTTTATCCCGCACTTCTTTAAAGGCTTTCAGCGTATATT
>CAYWBV010000668.1:0-1763 GCA_964455785.1 uncultured Maribellus sp. | reverse complement strand
TTTAATCCTTAACAGATAGCTATATTTCTTGCTTTTAGTAATTATGCACTTTTCGAAACTATGTTTTATAAGAGAATAATACTCTAATTTTATACGCTCTAATCCAAGTTGAAACTCGAGTATTAAATTAAGAAATTATTTCAACCATTTGTCGAACCAATCAAAGGCTTCCTTCTGCATTTCTTTGTCAAACTTATGCCCTCCCAGATAAAAAGAGCATTTATAGTTGCCGGAAGCATTGGCTTTTTTATACACCTCTTGAAGGATTTCATCAGCCCTTTTCATACCCGAAAGAGTAAACAGTGGATCCTGTTCGTTATTCAATACAAGAACCGGAGAAGGAACGTTCAATCCAAAAATTTCAGGGAAATCGAGTTCCCGTGGCAATACCGGAACAAAACTCATCCAGGTATGGGTATATGAAACATTCAGCATAAAGTCTTCCCATGTTGTCATCAGTCCAACACATACTGCACATTTTATGCGTGCATCAAGCCCGCCAATAAATACTGTTCTCATACCACCTCCCGAAAGTCCACCACAGCCAATTTTGTTTTCATCAACATCATCGCGCGAACATAGAATATCGAGGGCCTTTAAATCTTCTGCAAACCACACTCCCGGCCAGATTGTTCCTGCGCAAAACAGCGATTTTGCCATAACATGTTCATGTTCAGCTGCCCAGTCATTGTATGCTTCAATGTTTTCTATGTTTTCCGGATTGTTGTCAGTTAGCCCTTGTCTTAAGTGTTCGGGCACTTCCTTCATCAATACCCGCCGGCTGGCAAAAGGAAATGCATCGTGCACCAGCACAACATATCCTCTCTTTGCAATATCATTGGCCCATGCTAAACCATCATAATACAATTGTTGTGAATTCTCAACAAAAGGATGGCGAGTATCAGCTGTTTTGGTGATTTTACGTTTTCCGAAATATTTATCAGCGCCATGATGATGAAAGGCAAGAATTCCCGGCAATGGTCTATTTTCACCTTCCGGCTTTAATACAATGGCTTCCACAGGCTGACCGTAAGGTAAATTCCAGCTGATTTCCTCAATCTGCAATCCATCGTAGCAGTATTGTTTGTGTATTTTTACTTTTGGCGTTTCACCCAAATCAGGCATTGCGAGCCGTTCGTAAACCTTTTTCTTCGCTTCCTTTCGCCATTTTTCAATATTCTTCCATTCTTTTCTTCTGAATGACAATGCAGGCAACTCTTTTCTCATTGATTTTGCAGCCCATTCACCATAAGGGCCAATGAGGTTGGTTGTATTTTCAGGATTAAAATTTCCTTTTATCGAAGAAAAATCAGACCTGATATTGGCGGCTACAGGAATTCCCGCGAGTGTAAGTCCGCATAAACCAGAGGAAGTTAGGTTTATAAAATTTCTGCGCGAAAAGTTCTTGTTCATCGGTTCGGTTATTTAACTTTTTTCAAAAAATTTTAAAACTCTCTTGGGAGATTAGAGGTTCTATTTATTCTCATTTTTTTCGACGAATGAATCCGGCGCAAAATAGATTCCCCTTTCTTCCCAATGTTTTTGCAGGTTTTGTAAGTTCAATTTAAACCTTCCAAAATCTTTGTTTTCCTTCTCACACCATCCAACTTCTGCGAAGGCAGCTATTCGCGGGAATACCATAAAATGCATGTCCCCAACAGTGGGAATCCATTCACCCCACATCTGACAACCTAATCCAATTATTTTTTCATGGTATTTTGGGTCAAGACCTTCTGGGATAGGGTCGAAAGCATAGGCTCGCG
>CAYWBV010000667.1:0-1765 GCA_964455785.1 uncultured Maribellus sp. | reverse complement strand
TTTACAGGAAATGATTCAGAACAATATTTTATTGCATTGGTTGCTCCCCAAAAACCACAGGTAGCCGAAAACGAATTGGTAGCAGGAATTTACGTATACAATCAACCTACCGAACCAGCAGAAACTTTTCCTGACCCATCACAGTTTTCGTATTCCGAAGTAGAAAATTACACCTTGCTTTTAGACCCGAGAATGCCTGAGCCATCTATGGGAAATCATTCTTCACCTAACAATGTTGATTTAACCCAGCAAGCAGACGGATTGTACTATGGAGTGGTTAATTATACAATGACTGGAAATTGGACTTTGAATTTTATGATGTTGAATCAAGATGGAGAACTCATTAAAGGAACGGAAGTTCCAACTGATTTCACTCCGGGAGTTGAAGGAGCAAAAAGTGAATTACATATTGATATTTTATTCTGATATTATGAGAAAGACCTTACAATTATTATTGCTATGTTTCGGATTTACAGCATTCTCACAGAATGATACAACAGTAATTGACAGTCTAAACGCTGAGTTAGAAGAGCTCGTTATCATTTCGGTTAAAGACAAAATAAAAACCGATATGAAAATGGCTATTACTGTTGATGAATTTTTGGCATCATCGGATCAGATAAGTTTTATAAAACGTGGAGCTTATGCGTGGGAACCCTTGCTGAACAATATGAGCAGTGAACGCTCTACGATTACTATTGACGGAATGCACGTTTTTGGAGCTTGTACCGATAAAATGGATCCGATTACTTCGTATGTGGAAAGTAATAATCTTTCAACAATTGATATAAAATCGGGACAAGAAGGCGGTATGCACGGTTCAACGGTTGCAGGAAGCATCGATTTAAAACGAAAAAACACCACATTTACCGACTACAAAGAATGGAAAGGAGCGTATCAATCTGGTTTTGAACTCAATAACAAGCAGTTTTTCAATCTCGGAAATATTTCTTTTTCTAGTAATAAATTCGTCGCTGACGGAAGTATTTCGTATCGAAAAGCCGAAAATTATTCTGATGGAAACAACGATGAGGTCGATCACTCACAATTCAAAAAATTCAACAGTTCATTAGGATTAGCTTACAAAACAAGTGAGTTGTCTTCTTTGCGAGTTGATGCTATTTTTGACCAAGCGAACGATGTGGGTTATCCTGCACTTCCAATGGATTTATGGCTTTCGAGAGCTTTGATTACTTCAGTTTCGTACAAGCAATTATTTGAAGAGGGATTAATACGGGTTTGGGATTCCAAAATCTATTTCAATGCGATTGAACATTATATGGACGATACCACTCGACCTGAAAATCTGGTTCATATGGATATGCCCGGTTGGAGTACCACTTACGGATTGGTTTCTAAAATCAACCTAAAGAAAGGCAATTATTCTTCTGAAGTACAACTGAATGCGTATGATAATTTGTCAATTGCAGAAATGCGAATGTATCCGCAGGACAGAAGCGAAAGAACAATGTTTGCCTACAGTTGGCCTTGGGTTACTACCCAATATGCAGGACTTTCGGTAAATAATTCTTTAGAGGTTACAGAAAAGAGTCAGGTAAATTTCGGAGGCTCTTTAGGGTTGAATTACAACCATTCAAAATATGTAGATTTCAACTGGATTTTTCATCCGGGAGCATCACAGGAAAAAACAAGATTTTTGCCAAGCCTGTATGCAGGTTACAATGTAGATGTCAAGGAATTTAATTTTTCTGTCGGAGGTGGTTACGGTCATCGTGCACCATCTGTTTCAGAAGGTTACGGCTAT
>CAYWBV010000666.1:0-1780 GCA_964455785.1 uncultured Maribellus sp. | reverse complement strand
CTACTTTAAACGAAATTCAAAACTTCCTCGAACCGCGGAAGATGGCCATGGCCGGCGTATCGCGCGATCCTAAAAAATTTGGCGGCGCCATTTTTAAAGAGCTCAAAGAAAAGGGCTTCGAGTTGTATCCCGTCAATCCGAATACCGACGAAATCCAGGGCGTAAAGTGTTACCGCTCGGTTGACGAACTCCCCGACGGTGTATCCCGCCTTTTGATTGTCACACCAAAACACGAAAGCACGGCAGTGGCTGCTGCGGCCGTAAAAAAAGGGATAAGAATGGTGTGGATTCAGCAAAAATCGGACACGCCGGAAGCGGTAAAAACCATTGAAGACGCCGGGATTCCGTTGATTTATAAAAAATGTGTGATGATGTTTGCCGATCCGGTAAAAAGTGTTCACGGTTTTCACCGGTTTCTGGTCAAAACCTTTGGCGGATATCCGAAAATGGTACCGCAGGCGAACTGATTTTTCAGGATGGCTCAAAAAAATACAGATACTATTTTATGAACGATTTTGATTTTGAACTGGAGATGCAGGTGCGCGACTACGAGTGCGACCTGCAGGGGATTGTAAACAACGCCGTTTACCAGAATTATCTCGAACATTGCCGACACCGGTTTTTGCACAAGGCGGGGCTCGATTTTGCACAGTTGCACAACGACGGAATCGATGCGGTGGTTATCCGCGCCGAACTGGATTACAAATTTCCGCTGCGACCCGGCGATGTTTTTTTTGTGCGGCTGAAAATGGGAAAACAGGGCCGGTTGCGTGTCGTTTTTCTCCAGCAGGTCGTCCGAAAAACCGATGGCCAGTTGATGGTAAATGCGCGTATCACATCGGTGCTCACCAAAAACCACCGTCCCGTTGCCCCCGATATTCTGGTCGGTAAATTTGAGCAAATCGGGGTGACTTTAGAGGAGGTGTAATTTAAGGCGGAATAATAAAAAGGGGTACAGAGGAACGGGTTATTCAAACCGAAAGATGATAACCGGCGAAAGCCAGCCCATTTAATCTTTCAACTGAAAAACAAACGTCTTATATTCCTTTCTTGTCTGATGTTGTTCGATACGTTGACGGGTATCTGCTGAAAGCGGTTCGGTTACATCGGGAAACCCGACGGCAAAAACGGCTACAGGCTCAAAGTTTTCAGCATCGAGTTTTAAATATTCAGTTGCTTTTTCTTTGTCAAAACCACCCATTGGATGCACTTGAAATCCCATTTCTACTGCCTGTATGGCGATGGATATATTTGCTGCGCCAAGGTCGTGAAGGGCTTTTCCGTTGAGCCTGTTTTTGTATTCGAAATGTTTTTTCATCACCGAAATAATCAGCAGTTGCGCATTTTTGGCCCAGATGGGATTATTTCCGGTTAGCAGGTTGACAACATCATCAAACGTTTTTGTGTTTTCGCGCCTGACGTAAAAATAATTCCAGGGTTGTTCGTTCATCGAAGAAGGCGCCCTGCGTGCCGCTTCAAATAACAGATCAACCATTTCTTCGGTAATGGATTCATTTGTAAATGATCTTGGGCTCCAGCGGTTATTAATAGCACTGTTCAGTTTCATGGAATAAAATTATAAGAGCCGGCTTGTTTGCCAGCTCTTGTACAATTTGAATTTAATTTTAGCACGGTGCTTTTGATCCTTTCCCTTTTTCGTAGAACCAGCTTAACGGAAACGATGAAGGACGTTCAAGCGGAAGGCCATAAATACGGTCGTAGATAAGCGAAGCCAAAACTCCCAGCGAACGCGAAACGCCAAACAATACCGTATAGAAGT
>CAYWBV010000665.1:0-1790 GCA_964455785.1 uncultured Maribellus sp. | reverse complement strand
CACTACCGAATTCATGGTAATCCTGTCGGGTGGAATTTCACAGGCAGGCACACGCTCTGCCCGCTCAAGTTCTTCTAAAAGCACGGTCAGGTTATGGTTGTCGGCACCCTTTTGCTTTTGAACAGCATTAATCAGCCCTTTTAGCCGCACATAATCTGGTTCAGTAATTACAATACACTCTTTCATGATTTTATCTGTTTTATATTTAATTATTTACCATTACTCTCTGTCCGAAAACCCTGTCTTCTTTGTGGTCGGACAGCTTGTTGGAACACCCTACAAAAAAAATATTCCATTTATAGCGATTATAAATGAAATAAATCGTATACGATATTTATTACATCGTATACGATACAAACATAACGAATGTTTTTTATATTTTTGTCTCAAATTTGATTTAATGAAGAATAAATATGATGCTTTAAAACAGCTTATTGCGCTACTTGACGAATACGAGCAACAGCACTCAGCTTTTCACCTCCGCGACTTTGCCAGATGGATCATCCAAAAATGCGACGAAGAACTGGACACCGACCTTCCACAACCGCAGTCGTTGCAGGCCGATTTGCCACTGAGCTGCTACAATCCTGCCGACGAAAAAACGCGGTTCCTGGAAACCATTGCAAGGCTTGCCCGCTTTCATGAATTTTATATCCGGAAAGGGCTCAGGGAAATGATGATCAATACACGCCTTGAATTTTTATTTCTTCAAACTGCTGACGTGATGAAAAAGGTAAAAAAGACCGACCTCATCAACCACTTTCACCTGGAATATACCACCGGAATGGATACGATACGCCGGTTGATCAACAACAAGCTGCTGTACGAGATTCAGGATGAATCGGATAAGCGGATTAAACTTCTGGTTTTATCTGAACAGGGAAAAGAGACATTAAAACAATCGCTGAAAAAAATAGAAGAAGAAGGAAACATGTTTTTAACCGCTATCAGCGACAACAAATGGAAAAAAGCATTGCCTGCCCTCGAAGAAATTGAAACATTTCATGATGCCATTTTTCAGAAACACAGCAACAAAACATTTGCAGAACTAAGTAATCTTATTGAATCGCTGAAACACCTTTACAAATAATAAAAAGACTCTTTACGGAATTCCGCCAGCCCGTTTATAATGGCAACCGGTATTGCCCGGTGCTTAAGATATACTTCTGAACGTCAAATACAAACCATTTTCAATGGTGGGTTCTGGCGGATGAAGATTATTTCGGTCGGTACATTTTCACTGAAGAGCTACCACAAAACTTTAACTTTGTAACTTTTGAAATAGTTATCTTTCATCACATGTATTCTTTAAAATCGTCAATGGGATCATCAAAGCCAGGCTTCAAGACAATTTTATCTTTTGCGTAACCAAAAGTCCGGATTTTCCTTTTTTCGAATTTACTCCTTTTCCTCTTTGACTCAAGAGTATTTATAAATTCGACTAATTCCATTCTTAATGATTCAGGTAAAGATGAAATCCTGCTATATAATTTTAAATCCGTCATCACAATTTTTTCGTAAAGATAAAACAAAATTTGAACAGGGGTACACGTTCATGTATTAACTTCTTCTGGCAGAGGCAGGTTCAAGTCTGGAACGAGGCATAGAGGCTTACCTCAGCCGGTACATCTTTCCGGGTAATGCCAACAGTACATTTTTGAATTCGAGGTTAAGAAGCAGGGACGAAACGCGGCTGACGGGCAGTTTTAATTCCGAGGAAACCTGGTCGATAAATAATTCGCCGCTTTGCCGGATTAAATCAACCACTTTTTCCTCTTCGGGCGATAATT
>CAYWBV010000664.1:0-1801 GCA_964455785.1 uncultured Maribellus sp. | reverse complement strand
AATTGAAATTTTCGGTTGAAGGCCACACCGACAGCGACGGAGAAGATACACTGAATCAAAGACTTTCGGAAGCCCGTTCAAAAGCTGTGATGGAGAAAATGACTGAACTCGGAATTTCGGCTGACCGCCTCACCTGCAAAGGATTTGGAGAAAGCAAACCCATGACAGGAAATGATACTCCCGAGGGGAAAGCCCAAAACCGCAGGGTTGAATTTGTAAAATTCTAAAATCGGTAGCGTAATGAAAATGAAAAACCTGATTTTGGCTATTTTTCTTTTAGCTGTAACTATTCAGCTTGCAAATGCACAGGAAAAATCGAAAAACGACGTTACACCCGATGAAATAAACAAAGCAACGCTAAAACTTATCGAGTATTACAAATCATACGAAGACGGAAGTTCAGAATCACAACGTAGGGCAAAACATGACAATGCAATTGAGGAACTCACGCGAGGGGCAGCAACATCGAAAGACAAAAATGATGCTTACAAAATCATCGATGCTTACATAAAAGCCGACAGAGACCCGGGTACAAATACCAATCAGCAGCAGGGTTCGCTTGACGATGCCATCAAACAAACCGATGAATACAACGAAGCGGAGAAGGCAATCAATAACGGAATGAACGACCTGATGAATATGTCGTACGCTGAATTTGAAGCAATCGTTTTAAAATTACAACCCAATTCCAGCCGAAGGGAAATAAAGGAAACTTACAATAAAATGCATGCCAGCGATGGCAAAAAAGTGGCAATTACCGCTGCCGACGACGAAATGACAAAGGAACAGCAAATGTTGTGGGCAGTTGAAACAATTAACAAACCTGCCAGCTACGAAGAATTTGTTAAAGCCGCCAAAATACTCGACCCAAAAATTTCGGAAGAAAAACTCAGGAAAGGTTGGGAAAAATACAAGAACCATTAACAATACTTTGGCATTAAATCCTTTGAAACACCAAATCAAATTATAAAAAAGAACAACATGGAAAATTTAATCAACAGGGCAAAGAATATCATTCTTCAGCCAAAAACAATCTGGGAAGAAATTAAAAACGAAGAAACAACCATACAAGGTTTGTTGGTATCGTATGTTTTACCATTGGCGCTGATTTCGGCTGTTGCCTCTTTTATCGGCTATGGTTTTATTGGGACAAGAGTTCCGTTTGCAGGAAGGATACACTCCATTGAATGGGGACTAAACCAGGCGCTTAACGGTTTTCTGACCCTCTTTCTCGGAATTCCCATCAGCGGGTGGGTCATCAGTTGGCTGGCGCCGAAATTTGACACCACTCTGAGTTTTAACGATGCGGTTAAACTGGTGGCTTACTCATACACACCTGCCATGCTGGGAGGTATTTTCAATATCGTCCCTTCACTGGCGGTACTGGGCATTCTAACCGGACTTTACAGTCTATATGTGTTATATACCGGATTTGAACCAATTACAAAAGTGAGCCGCGAAAAAACCACCAACTATTTCATCATCAGTCTGGTTGTGATTATCGGGGTATATATTGTGCTGGGAATTGTACTTGGATTAATCCTTGTATCAGCAGGGATTTCAAGGTTCAGATATTAATATAAAAATCATAAAATGAAAACAAAACTTACTTTTCTGTTTTTTGCAGTTGCCATATTCCTTTCTTCTTCCTGTGGCAACTCCCCTTCTTCGTTAGGCAAGCTTCCACCATTCAAAATTGAAGTTCCCGCTGAATTAAAAGGAAATAAAGAAGTTGTTCAATTTATTAAAGACTCGGAAGAAGCCATAAACCTGTATAGCAACACTGCTGAAAAACTTGCTG
>CAYWBV010000663.1:0-1805 GCA_964455785.1 uncultured Maribellus sp. | reverse complement strand
ATGAAACCGGAAATAAAGGATTTAATAGAAGTTTCGCGCTTTTACGGGCAAAACAAAGGATATGTGATTGCCGGCGGCGGAAACACTTCGTTCAAAGACGAAAAACAACTTTGGATAAAAGCCAGTGGCGTCAACCTGGGTAACATCGGAGAGAACGGGTTTTGTGTACTCGACCGCCGGAAACTGAACGACATTCCGAACCAAAAATTCTCCGACGATTCGGCTACCCGCGAGGAACAGGTTAAAAATGCGCTTTTGAACGCCCGTATCGACCCAACCTCCGGGCTGCGGCCATCGGTCGAAACGTCGCTGCACAACCTGTTCAGCTACCGGTTTGTAGTGCATACCCACATGACGCTGGTCAACGGGTTGATGTGCAGTAACCTCGCCGAACAAAAAACGGCGGAAATTTTTGGAGAAAAAGTATTGTTCGTTCCTTATTCCGACCCGGGTTTTGTCCTGTTCAAAATTATTGCGGAAGAAATCGGGAAATACAATCAAAAGTTTGGCTGCGATCCGCAAATTGTTCTGATCCAAAACCACGGGATTTTTGTGGCTGCCGATACCGTCTCGGAAATTAACGAAATTTATGCCGGCGTCGAATCAAAACTAAAAGGCGCCTTTCAGGAGTTCCCCGTTTCGGAAGAAATTCCGGTTTCCGAAAAAATGGCTGATGTTTTACCGGCCGTCCGTATGTTGCTTTCCGAAGAAAAATTAAAAGTAACCACTGTCTTTAACAGTTCGTGGATTTCAAATTATATCACCAACATCACAACGTTTGAAACCGGAATCGCCCGCCCGTTTAACCCCGACCAGATGGTGTATGGTTTGTCGGAATATCTGTTTATCGAAAACAACTCTTCTTCCGGAGAAATAATCAGCGAAGTACAGGCAAAAATAAATGAGTTCAAAAACCGCCGCGGGGTGATGCCAAAAATTATTTTTATACGGAATGAAGGGGCGGTTGTTGCCGAAGATTCCCCGGTTTCGGTGGGCTATTTAAAAGATATGGTCAACGACTTCTGCCAAATCAGCAAACTTTCTGAAAACTTTGGCGGGCAGCACCCGATGACGTCGCAGCAGGTGGCGTTTATCGAAAACTGGGAGGTGGAAAACTACCGCAAAAAAGTGTCGCTGGGCGGAAAACCGCAGGGGCGTCTCGAAAATAAAATTGTGGTAGTGACCGGCGCTGCTCAGGGTTTTGGCGCCGGAATCGCTGAAATCCTTTTTCAGGAAGGCGCCAACATTATTGTGGCCGACTTAAATGAAGAGAAAGGGAAGGAATTTGCCCGGGAATTAAATTCAAAAGGAACCAAAAACAAAGCTCAGTTTGTGAAAGTGAATGTGGCCGAAGCAGCTTCGGTTGAAAATCTGGTACGCGAAACGGTGTTACATTTTGGCGGCCTCGACGTGATGATTTCCAACGCGGGGATTTTACGCGCCGGCAGTCTCGACGAAATGGACCAGGCCACTTTCGAACTGATGACAAAAATAAATTACACCGGCTATTTCCTCTGTTCGAAATATGCCCAGAAAGTGATGAAAATCCAGCACCAATACAAACCCGGATATTTTATGGACATCATCCAGATCAATTCGAAATCGGGTTTAAAAGGCAGCAACAAAAACTTTGCGTATGCCGGCGGAAAATTTGGCGGAATTGGGCTGACTCAGTCGTTTGCGCTGGAACTGATGCCTTATAAAATTAAGGTGAATTCGGTTTGTCCGGGTAATTTTTTCGACGGCCCGCTGTGGAGCGATCCCGAAAACGGGCTGTTTGTACAGTATCTGAAAGCTGGAAAAGT
>CAYWBV010000662.1:0-1808 GCA_964455785.1 uncultured Maribellus sp. | reverse complement strand
AAACTAACGGTTAATAAAGCAATTCCGAGCACAACAACTCCGGCGACGGCAAAAATCCACCAGCTCAGGTTGGTTTTGTAAGCAAAATTTTCGAGCCATTTTTGCATAACAAACCAGGTGAGCGGCGTTGCAAAACCAAAGGCAACAATCACCCATTTTACAAAAGACTGGTTGAGCAGAAAGATAACCTCTCCCGTGTTGGCGCCGTTTACTTTGCGGATGCCGATTTCTTTGGTGCGTTTGCGGATGTTGTAAACCGCAATACTAAACAGCCCGAGGCTGGAAATAAAAAGTACCACAACTGCCAGCAGGCTTAAAAACCGGCTCTGGCGAATCTGGTTTTCGTACAGTTGAAAATACAAATCGTCGATAAAACAGGTCTGTAACGCAAAGTTAGGATTTACTTCCGACCAAACTGAGTTTAATGTGGCCAGCGTTTCTTTTATCTGAACCGGATTAAATTTTATTCCCACGCAGTAGTTGAAATAGGGCTGGTTGTATATCAGCATTGGCTTTTCGTCGCTTTGCATCGAGGTGATGTGAAAATCGTCGATTACTCCGGTGATGTGGCCCTCCGTAAAAAATCCTTCGGGTACAGGAATATTGTATTTGAACCGTTTTCCGATGATCTCATCAGGATTGTTATATCCGAGAAATTTTAATCCCGCCTTGTTAATTAAATATTTACCGGCATTGTCTCCGTGTTCCGCAAAATCTTCGCCGGCGATTATTTTATTTTCGTAAAACCGGTTAAAATTATCGTCGGTAGTTAACACGTAAATATCTTTTCCTTTGTCCGCTTCATCCATTCCTTCCAGTTCGTAGGTAAAAGCGTCCATCACTTCACCGGCCGGTTCTTCCATACTGGCTGTTACATCCAGAATTTCAGGATGTTTTAACAGTTCTTCTTTGAAGGTTTTGTAATTATTCACCGCCACCCGCGGTAAATTGGTCAGGTTGATGATGTTATCCTGCCCGTTTCCGATACGGTTCGACAACAAATACTGGGTTTGTTTGAAAATAACCGACGTGGTGATTATCAGCGAAATTCCGCCGACAAACTGTAAAATAACCAGCACTTTCCGAACAGAAAACTCGCCGTTGGCAGCCTCTTTTCCTGAGTTGAAAATATGGAGGGAGCTTAGTTTCCCTTTGGTTTTTAACAGGAAAACCGGGTAAATGCTGCACCCGATTGTTACAACACTAAAAAACAGGAGCGCCGAAAAATAAACAACAGCCATTTCCCGAAGTGAAAGAATCAGTTCAATATGAAGCCAGTTAGCAAGAAGCGGCAAGGCCAGCAAAAAAGCGGCGAGCGAAACTGCTGACGAAAAAAGGACCAGGACCAGGCTTTCGAGGGCGAGTTGCGCTACAAACGACCTGCTTTTTGCCCCAAAGGTTTTGCTGACAGTAAAAAAGGCGTTCCGCTCCAACACCGAAACAATCTGGAAATTGATATAGTTGAGCGAAATTACGATAATCAACACGAAAGCAACAATGGTTAAAATCGTTATGGAACGGGCATCGCCGTTGGGTTCTATTTCGCGGTCTTTGTGCGAATTAAGGTGAATGTCGTGTACATTTTGCAGATGAAATATTTCTGAATCACGGGATTCTGCATTTTTAATATGAGCTTCCTTGAATGCGGGAAATTTTGCCGTAACCGATTCAACATCCGTGTTCTCTTTCAGCAAAATATAGGTGTAAAACCAGTCGCTGTAAAAAGCAGGATCGTCGAACGAAAGAAGAATTTCGGGATGAAAATGGCAGTTGCGCGGGAAATCGGGCATAACGCCGGTAACGGTGTA
>CAYWBV010000661.1:0-1813 GCA_964455785.1 uncultured Maribellus sp. | reverse complement strand
ACATCGTCGTCCCAGCGGTGGCTGGTAGCCCCGGGCCGCGGCGAGTACATGGCGGTGTACGACATGTTGTATTTAAACTCTTCCATGGCGCGGCGGGTGTTTTCAAACTGCTCGTCGGTTTCGCCCGTAAATCCGACGATGATGTCGGTAAACAGCGTGGCCTGCGGGATAACCCTGCGGATGGTTTCCACGATGTGGCGGTACCGTTCCACGTTGTATTTGCGGTTCATGCGGATGAGCACCTTGTCGTCGCCGCTTTGAATGGGCAGGTGGATTTGTTTTCCCAGCACCGGGTACTGCGCAATTACCTCAATCACCTCGTCGGTCATGTCGCGCGGGTGTGGCGAAGTAAAATAAACCCAGAACTCTTTGTTCATGCGGTTTCCCATTTCGCCGATTTGCCGCAGCAGTTCGGGGAAAGTAATTTCCTCCCCTTTTTTGTCTAACCCGTACGAATTGACGTTTTGCCCCAGCAGGGTTACGGTTTTAAATCCTTGTGCGACTAAAACCGCCAGTTCGGCCAGAATATCTTTTGAGGGGCGCGAAACTTCGCGGCCGCGGGTGTAGGGCACAGCGCAAAACGTACAAAATTTGTCGCAGCCATTCTGAATGGGAATAAACGCTTCGAATTTCGATTGATACGAAGGTTGTACATTCCAGAACTGTTCGATGTTTTTGTTGTGCGTATCGATTCCGGCGTTGAGGTGGGTGGGTGTGGTTATGCCGTAGTGGCTGATCATCTCCGGAAGTTTCGGCAAATCTTTCATCTGGAAAGTGATGTCGAAAAGTTTCAGAAATTTTTCGTGGTCGCTGGGCAAAATACACCCCGAAATAAAGGTGATCAGGTTTTTATGGTTTTTCCATTTGTTCCATTTCGAAATGCGCGAATACACCTTGTCGATGGCTTTTTGCCGCACCGAACATGCCAGAATCCCAATCAATCCTGCTTCTTCCTCGTTGTCGGTCCAGGTGTAACCGGCCTCGTCGAGAACCGAAATCACCCGCTCGCTGTCCGACAAATTCATCTGGCATCCCAATGTAATGACGTGGTATTTCATGTCTTCTTTTTCAAAAATAAACTTCAGAATAGATGTTTGACACCGGTACTCCCTTTGCGGTTAAAATATCGAATACTTCGTGGATCATCTCGCTGTTGCCGCACAAAAAACAGTGGGTCTGCGGGTCGATTTTCTGGCTGAACAGATAGTCGGTGACGCGGCCTTCGAAATCGCCGGAGGTATCGCCCGACGTACACAAGGTTACTTTTTCCCGGTCAAAATCCTGATGTTCGTAAGCTTCGTTCCCGTAACGTACGCCGTGTATCAGCCGGTAGTCCAAATCCGGAAACGTGCGGACAAAACTGTGAAACGGGCTGATTCCGGTGCCGGTAGCCACAAACAAAAATTTTCCGGAAGGAAACATTTCAGGGTGAAACTTAAAAAAACCGAACGGCCCGTCCATTTTTAGCGTGTCGCCAGTTTTTACATGCTTTAGTTTATTTGAAATTTTCCCTCCGTTCACCTCGCGGACCAACACTTCGAGAAAATGATCGTTCTCGCCGCTGTAAACCGAGTACTCCCTTTGTTCTGTCCCATTTTCAGGGCCCAGCATCATAAACTGCCCTGTTTGAAACGAAAACCCGTTCCTTTCGAGCCGTAAAACAAATGCCGAATCCGTCAAATGCCTGACATCAATTATTTTATGCTTTTCCAATGAATGATACTGTTTCTAAATTAAAACGGTGCAAAAGTATAAATTATTAGCTTCACAACAAGTTCATCGTGATTTAGGTTTACGAATCCTGTTCCAACAG
>CAYWBV010000660.1:0-1814 GCA_964455785.1 uncultured Maribellus sp. | reverse complement strand
ATCTATAAAAAATATTCCAGAAGATTGTATGGTTTTGTTTTTCGATATATAAAGCAGGAAGCAGATACGGAAGGAATAGTTCAGGAGGTGTTTATAAAAATTTGGCAAAGCCGGGATAAAATAAATATTTACTCATCTTTTGAATCTTTTTTGTTCACTATAGCCCACAATGCAACGGTAAATCTATTAAAAAAGAGGGCTACCGAACAAAAATATGTAGAACATGTAAAATCGCTTCAACACGTTGACGAGACCTACGAACTTACTGATGAAATTCATTATAAAGAATTAAAGCAGAAGTTTCTGGGCCTGCTAAATGAATTATCGCCCCGTCAAAAAGAGATTTTTCAACTAAGCCGCGAAGAAGGATTAAGCAATAAAGAAATAGCGGAAAAGTTAGGAATTTCTGTTCAAACAGTAAAAAACCACCTGGTAACAACACTTTCTTTTTTAAAAAGTAAACTTGATAATGGTCTGTTAATTAGTGGATTATTTATTAGTTTATTCCTTTAGTCAAAATAAATTCAGTTTTATTAGTACTTTTTGTTTTCCTCGTTGTATAACTTGTAAAACATATCATTATTTGATAGTTTAGTTAGTTAGTTATTCGGGGCCTCAGTAATATTGAGGTCCCGTTCAGAAAAAGAAAAATGACAAAAGAACTGCTGGAAAAATATTTAAATAACTGTTGTACTTCACAGGAAGTTGAAGAAGTTTTTGAATGGATGAAGCAACAATCCTTCTTCACTGAAAGTAGAAAGCTTGGAAGGATTGACTGGCAACAATTTAAAGAAGAGGATAACATTGTTTCAGACGAGAAACTGAATACCCTCCTTGATAAAATCCACCATAAACTAAATATTGAAGAGCCCCGTACGATTCAAATAAAAAGTAACAGGTTAATTAGATGGATATCGAAAGCTGCAGCTATCATTTTAATCCCGGTTTTGGCCTTCTTATTTTACACAATTTCTGAAAACAACCGGTTAACGAATCAAATTACAACTGTAACTGTCGATTCTTTGGAAGTGATAGCGCCGGTTGGTTCACGATCAGTTGTGGAACTGTCGGATGGGTCAGTGGTTCATCTTAATTATGGTAGCCGGATAAAATATCCTCAAAATTTTTGTGGAGAGACCCGCGGTGTCGCTTTAACCGGTGAAGCTTATTTTGAGGTGACCCGCAATCCTGATAAACCTTTTGTGGTTACAACAGGCCGTATTGATGTTAGGGCATTAGGTACGGTATTTAATGTTAATGCATACCCAGAGAACAATAACATTGCTACCACACTTGTAGAAGGGAAAGTGTTGGTGGAGGAAATAAAAAACAACGGGAATATTGAAACCCTGAAAGAACTGATACCCGGTCAGCATGTCATATATGAGAAGAATACAGGCAGTGTAAAATCAAGTATGGAGCAGGTTGATAAATACATTGCATGGAAAGATGGGATGCTGGTTTTCGATAATGAACCGATAGACCGGGTCGCCCAAAAGTTAAGCCGAATGTTTAATGTAGAAATACAGGTTGACAATGAGGTGGAGAAATATAAATATACAGTAACCTTTATTGATGAGCCACTTTTTCAGATACTTGATTTATTGTCGGTTGCAACACCAATTAACTACCGGGCATTACCACGCGTTAAGAATCCTGACGGAACATTTTCGAAACAGAAAATAATCATTGAGAGAAAGAAATAAAGTCTTATAAAATGAACTAATACTAAATTGCCTATGAACTAGCTAATTCATAAAAAAAACAACAGGGAAATGCTATCAACATTTCCCCGAAGATTGTAAAAATTACCC
>CAYWBV010000659.1:0-1816 GCA_964455785.1 uncultured Maribellus sp. | reverse complement strand
GATGGTTCCAGTCGGAAGCGTCGTCGGCGTGACCTCCCGTGGGATACGGAAATTTAATCCTGATGGCGGCCAACCCTTTGGTTATCCGTTCAGAATTAACCCTGATTTCAATCAAATCGCGTTCAGGATGGCAACTTGTCTGCACTTTTATTTTTTCATTTTCCACCTCGAATTCACTCGAGATAACCCCTTTCCAAAGGTTCAGTTCCTGACTAATTTCAGAAATATCATCAGGAACGACCGGCGATTTATCGTTTTTGTAAAGCTCCAACCCGATATTTCCGAGGTGCAGCCGGTGCGGATTGGCTCTGAAATAATTGGCGGCCTCCTGTTTCCTGCCTGGTTCGTTCCACTGAACGGCATACGGGATTTTCCGGCCTTCTGCTTCAAAATACTGGTAGGTTTCTTCGAGCCGGTAATTTCCGGTATTCGGGAAACTATGCCAGCCCCACTCGCTCTGCGTTCCGAGACAAACCCCGTTTTTATACTTTTCCGGAAATGTTTGCAGGCCTGTGACATCGACGGTAAACGCAAATTTGCCGTTGCCTACCGAAAGAGAGTTAAGGGAATCCAACAGGTTGACAACAACATTGTGACGGTTGACCAGCGCAAAACGATCGATTTTTTCGGAATGGTTTTGCGCCGGGTTACATGCCGAAAAAAGAATCAGCAGAAATAAAGATTCAATCAGGCGACGGTGGTCTTTAGTTCGATTCATTTTGGTTGTTCTTCGATTTTAAATACAAATCCGCTGGCTGTGTTGAATTTTCCACCCTGAGTGGTGGTAAAAAGATATTCGGGTTTGCCGTTTTTTGTCAGCAGTTGCGGCCTTTCGAAACGGCCGTAGCGCGACAAATGTTTGGGTGCAGGTGGCTGATCAAAATACCGGCTGGCCTCGTGATAGGCAACTTTGGGCCGCCCCCAGTGAATTCCGTCGGCCGACTCGAAAATCAATCCCTTATTGTGGTCGAAAAATCCCATATCACGCGCGATGAGCTTAAATTTACCGTCGTTGTACCACACAAACGCATCCTCCAATTGCTCGTTGTTCCCCAGACCCGAAAAATCGATAACCGGGTTATTTTCGTATTTTTTATAGCCGCTGTCCACTGTTTTCGAAATAGCCAGCCCGTATTTCCGGTTTCCCCGAATCGGTTTCCCTTCTGCCTGTTTATATTCCAGAGTATTCCACGATTTGTAATAGAGCCAGTTTTCACCGTTCGGGTGTTTCAAAAAAGCGGGGTTGGTGGTACAGTGGTCGTCCCACTCGCCGGGAGAGCCGGTTTCGAGAATCGGTTCGTCTCCCCTTTTCCACGGCCCCTCAGGAGAATCGGCCACGGCCAGCCCAATCCGTTTGGTGTCGGTTTTCCCGTTTGAATTTCCCATATAAAACAGGTTGTATTTTCCATCCGTAAACTGAATGTGCGGATTGTGGCAGGTGGTGGAATCGAAAAAACCCTGGCGCGGCGCCAGTACCGTTTCCACGTGCCGAAATTCCGATTCGGGCGAGTCGGCAACAGCGCGGGCAATTTCGCATTGGTGAATCCATCCGCCCATCCCATATTTTTCCGGCCAGCGCGAATAAAATACATGCACTTTCCCGTCGTTCCCATAAACGGGCGAATTACACCACACGTAAAAACCTTCTTCCTCCAGAATCCGGCCAACCGGTTTTAGTCTTTTACAAAAATCCGATTCCTCCGGCCCGGAAACCTCATCCTCCAAAAGGCTCCCGGACAATCCTGGTTTTTCAATCAACGGAAAACAAACAGGAAGCAAAAGAAAATTTTTAAGCAAGGTCCTGCGATTCGTCATG
>CAYWBV010000658.1:0-1817 GCA_964455785.1 uncultured Maribellus sp. | reverse complement strand
CCCAAACCTTCAGAACAGCTTACCCTCATGCCAAAATCCTGTATCCGGGGAAACAGGACTTTAGCCCTGATAAACGAATGAAAATCTTCAATGAAATCAAAAACAATTCATGGGATGCGGTTATCCTTACCCACGAACAATTTGGGATGATACCACAGTCGCCTGAAGTTCAAAAGCAAATTTTGCAGGTAGAACTTGACAGCGTTGAAGAAAACCTGGAAATCGTAAGAAGACAAGGCGGCGAAGTTTCGCGTGGAATGCTGAAAGGTTTGGTAAAACGGCGGCAAAATCTTGAAGCAACTCTTAAATTCATCACCTACAACATTGAAAACCGGAAAGATGATGTGGTTGATTTTAAAATGATGGGAATAGACCATTTGTTTGTCGATGAAAGTCACCGGTTTAAAAACCTGATGTTCAATACCCGGCATGACAGGGTTGCCGGGATGGGAAATCCACAGGGCAGTCAGCGAGCGTTGAATATGCTTTTTGCCATCCGAACAATTCAGGAGCGGACTGGCAAAGATTTGGGAGCAACCTTTCTGTCGGGAACAACCATTTCCAATTCTCTGACCGAGTTATTCCTCCTGTTTAAATACCTCCGCCCCAAAGAAATGGAACGTCAACAGATTAAAACCTTCGATGCCTGGGCTGCAGTATATGCAAAAAAGACAATCGATTACGAATTTTCAGTAACCAACGAGATTGTCCAGAAAGAACGATTCCGGTATTTTATCAAAGTCCCGGAACTGGCAGCTTTTTACAATGAGATTACCGATTACCGGACAGCAAAAGATATTGGGATTGACCGCCCTGAAAAGAACGAAATTTTGTATAACATCCCCCCAACACCGCAGCAGGAACAGTTTATTCAAAAACTGGTTGCATTTGCAAAAAATGGCGATGCAACAATCCTTGGGCGGCCACCGCTCTCGGATCAGGAAGAAAGAGCAAAAATGCTGATTGCAACCGACTATGCCCGAAAAATGTCATTGGACATGCGGATGATAAGTCCGCAGTACGATGACCACGTGGACAATAAATCATCGCACTGTGCATCACAGATTGCTTCTTATTACAGGCAGTACAACGATTACAAAGGAACCCAGTTCGTTTTTTCCGATTTAGGTACTTACAAGCCCGGCGAATGGACACCTTACAGCGAAATAAAACGAAAGTTGGTTGAAGACCATCGGATTCCCGCTCACGAGATACGGTTCATCCAGGAAGCAAAAACAGAGAATGCACGAAAAAATATGATTGAAGCGATGAACGAAGGCCGTATTCGGGTATTATTCGGCTCGACCGATATGCTTGGGACAGGTGTTAATGCACAGAAACGGGCGGTCGCCATTCATCACCTGGATTCTCCCTGGCGGCCATCCGACCTGGAACAACGGGAAGGACGGGCTATCCGGAAAGGCAACGAGATTGCCAAATTCTTTGCGGATAACAAGGTGGATGTGATTATCTATGCGGTTGAGAAAAGCCTGGATTCCTACAAATTCAACCTCTTGAATAACAAACAGCTATTCATTCGCCAGTTAAAAACTAATAGCCTTGGTAAAAGAACCATCGATGAAGGTAGCCTGGACGAGAAATCAGGTATGAATTTTTCAGAATATGTTGCTATTCTCTCGGGCAATACCGATTTACTGGAAAAGGCTAAACTGGAAAAACAGATTACGGCGCTTGAAAGCGAACGGCAGGCTTTTAACCGGAGTAAGTCGTCTGCCGGATTCCGTTTGAAGGACATTCAGCAAAGCATTGATAAAAGTTCAGAAACAATTTCGCGAATGCAAAAAGACTGGGATTTG
>CAYWBV010000657.1:0-1820 GCA_964455785.1 uncultured Maribellus sp. | reverse complement strand
TGGAAACAAGACCTGCTTCTCCGTCTAAAATTGCGATTGAAATTTTCTCTCCGTTTCTTGAAGTAACTGAAACATATCCAAACTCCCGTGGTCGAACTATTTTATAATTCGATAAGTCAAGTTGATCTTTATTGGATTTGGTTTCCATAAATATCTTGTTCACACTTATTCCAATAAGATTGTCAATTTGCAAATCATTATTCCGTTCATCCGATTGCTCAATATATTCTCCAAGCACTTTTTGCTCTTCGGATTTAATCAAGTTTTCAATGTATGTATCGCAAATCAACTGCAAATCAGCCAAGCTGTTCTCATACACTTTTTGGTTTGTCATTAAACCATTGTAAAGAGCAACAAATTTGCGTTGTTCGTCAATATCAGGAATGGGGATTTGTATTTCACAAAAACGCTCCCATTCTAAACTTGCTCTTACACTGCTATCGCTAATAAACCAACCGTATCTGTCTGATTCAGGTCTTTGAAACCACATCATCATATATTCGGGCAACAGTTCATTTTCATCATTCACTTCAATCACTAAATAAGCAGGGGAAATAATTGCAGGATTTTCTTCTGCATATAAAGCTAAACGAATGGTTTCATCTCTGCCCACCTGCATAGCACTATAAGCGAATTGTCCTTTCTGAATGATTTTGTATTTTGATAAATCTGTTTCAGAAGTATTGGCAACCGATGGCATAAAATTCTTAGTAATGTTTATACCCAATAAGTTTGTAACCGCTAAATCCATATTGCGGTTGTCCACCAAATGAATATAATCGCCAATACGCTTATAACTCATAGCCCAAAGTTTTAAAAGCGTTAATCAATTGTTCCTGCGATTGTTTTTCTTCTTTCAAGAGGATTTTAAAATCCTTTTGTATGCGTTTCATTTCGGTGTCAAAATCTATTTCGCTGTCTCGGTCAATAAATTCAATGTATTTGCTCGGCACCAATGAAAAATCGTTTGCCTGTATTTCTTCAAAACTGGCAGAGTGGCAATACTCAGGCACATTTTTGTAAGTTTTCTTGTAATCGGCTTGTTGCCAGTTATGGTAATTCACGGCAACTTTGGCAATTTCTTCTTCGGTTAATTCAACAAACATTTTCTCAAATTCCTGACCCCAACGTCTTAAATCAACAAACAATATTTCCTTTTCTCTGTCCCGGTAGTTCTTTTGTTTGCCGTTTATTTCAACTGTTCTTGCTTTTTTGTTTTTGTTCAAAATCCAAAGAGTAACACTGATGTCGGTTGTGTAAAATGTATCTCTCGGAATAATTACAATGGCTTCCACCAAATTGTTTTCAATCAGCTTTCTTCGAATTTTGTATTCTTCGCCGCCGCCACTCAATGCACCATTTGCCAATATAAACCCTGCAACTCCGTTTTCGGAAAGTTTGGAAACCATATTCAAAATCCAACCATAGTTGGCGTTGCTCTTAGGTGGCACGTCATAACCTCTCCAACGTGGGTCATCAAGCAATTCATTTACGCCTCTCCAATCTTTTTGGTTAAAAGGCGGATTAGCCATAATGTAATCGGCTTTCAGGTCTTTGTGTTGGTCATCGCCAAATGTATCAGCATCTTTTTCACCAAGATTTGCAGAAATACCTCTGATAGCAAGATTCATCTTTGCCAGTTTGTATGTTGTCTTGGTATATTCCTGTCCGTAAATGGAAACTTCCTTTTTGTTTCCGTGATGGCTTTCAATAAATTTCATTGACTGAACAAACATACCTCCCGAACCACAACAAGGGTCGTAGATAATTCCATGATAGGGTTCTATCATTTCCGAAATTAAACTAACAATTGTTTTTGG
>CAYWBV010000656.1:0-1821 GCA_964455785.1 uncultured Maribellus sp. | reverse complement strand
TTACAATGAAGATAGTGATATTGATATTGCCGTTGTTTTTAAAGATTATAATAATCTGATTGATATGCAGTTGGATTTGATGCGGTTAAGAAGGAAGATTGATAGTCGGATTGAACCACATCCATTTAGGGAGAAAGATTTTAATATTACCAATCCAATAGTAAATGAAATCATTAAATACGGACAAGATATAAAAAGTAACGTGGCTTAAAGTACCTTACACTGGTTCATTCTGCCCGGCGAATGATAAAAAAAAACGACCTGTGTTGTTCTGTTGAAACACAGGTCGTTTTTTTATCTGAAATTTAACCGGCTAATATTCCCAGTCGTCGGTGCGGAACGACGAAGCCGGTAATCCTTCGGTGTTAAACAGTTCGCCCACCACAAAATCGTCGAAAGCATAACGTACGGCCACCGGTTTTTCTACCTGCGGCGAAAACAGTGTAATCCCCTTACTGGTAATGGTAGCGGTTGCAGGGAAGAAACGTTTGTTTTCTCCGGCAATTTTAAAGTTCACCAGTTCTTTTCCAAAAGTGGTCAGGCCGTTTTTGGCATGGTCGAACGTAAGTTTTACAACCGGGCCTTCCACCACCATTTCCTTTACAACCGGGCCTGACCAGGCAAAACCACTTTGACCGTAAGTTTTTGCAAGCGCCAGATAAGCCAGGCGGTCTCCCGATTCTTTTTTCATGGCCGGGTGGATACAACTTTTTTCACCGGCATCCATAACACAGGCCATGCCCATATTCGGAATGTCGTCGGCAGCTTTTAACTGCGCTTCGCGGAGATAAGCCGAATTCAAACCCGATGTTCCGTAATCGTAGGGTGCAATCTGCACATAGTAAAACGGAAAATCGCCGATTCCCCATTCATCGCGCCAGTTTTGTACCAGCCCCGACATCAGTTTTTCGTATTCTTTTGGTTCGTTACGGTTCGATTCGCCCTGGTACCACAAACCGCCCCTGAAAGCGTAACCCACCATCGGCGCTATCATCGCATTGTATAAAACGGTTGGCGACTGTACCGAAAAATCGCCTTCTGCTTTTTTATCGGGAAGGGTAACCCAATCGTAGTTTTTAATCCCGCTTTCGCTCATCCACGGTTCGATGCGGGTGCCGCCCCAACTCGAACAAATCAGCCCCACCGGAACATTCAGCGCCTGCTGGATCATTTTTCCGAAGAAATAAGCGGTGGCGCTAAAATTCGCTACATTTTCAGGGACACATTCCAGCCATTCACCTTTAAAATCGTCCTTCACTTCGAGGCTTTTTTCACGGGTTACAGTAAACAGCCGGATGTTGTCGTTGGCCGAGGTGGCAATGGCTTCGTTCGCACCAATTACAGGCTGGTTGAAATACCCGAGCATGGTCATCTGCATGTTCGACTGGCCCGAACAAATCCATACTTCGCCAATCAAAACATGGTTTAACGTCAGTGTTTTCCCGTCGGAAATGGTAATCGAGTATGGTCCGCCCGCAGCGGGGGTGGAAACTTTTAACTTCCAGTTCCCTTCTTTGCCGGAAGTGGTGGTGTAACTCTTTTTATTCCACGAGGTAACCACTTTTACGGTTTTGTTGGGCGTGGCTTTTCCCCAAATGGCCGCGTCGGTTTGCTGCTGCAAAACCATGTGGTCGCCAAAAATGGCCGGAAGTTTTACTTCAGCGTTTATACTGCCCGCATTGAATACGGCGATAAGAACAAACAAAAAAAACAGGTGTTGAACTCTTTTCATAATGTTATAATTTGATTCATTTTGATTTTAAGGCACTGACAAATATATCAAAATCATCGGGAAAACGTTTCGTGAAAAATGGATCAGGC
>CAYWBV010000655.1:0-1821 GCA_964455785.1 uncultured Maribellus sp. | reverse complement strand
AGGAACTCAGGTGTAATGTTACCGTGTCGGCACAAAAAATAAAGGGCGCCAACCAGAACCTTTTTCGTACCATGCAATCGGATTTGTACGAATTTATGAACAACCGGAAATGGACCGATCATGTTTATTCTTACGACGAGAGGATAAAATGTAATATTCTTATCCGGTTGGAAGAACAAATTTCGGCCGATGAATTTAAGGGAAATATACAGGTTCAGCTCACCCGACCTGTTTTTAATTCGAGTTACGAAACTACAATTCTAAACATCAAAGACAACGACTTTCACTGCCGGTATGTGGAATTTCAGCCGCTGGAATTTAATGAAACTTCAAACCGCGACAACCTCACCAATATTATGGCATTTTACGCCTACGTAATTCTCGGTTTCGATTACGATACCTTTTCTCCCGAAGGTGGTACGCCCTATTTTGCAAAAGCGCAATCCATTGTCAACAACTCGCAAAACGCCCGGGAAAAGGGCTGGAAAGCTTTCGAGAGTGAACGAAACCGTTACTGGCTGGTCGAAAATATCCTGAATAAATCATATTCTGCTTACCGTAACTGTATGTACACTTATCATCGCAGAGGGCTCGATATGATGGGCGAACGTCTCGAAGAAGGCAGGGCAAATATTGCTGAATCGCTGCGCGATATTCAGAATGTTTTCCGCCGCCGTCCGAATATTTATATCCTGCAAATGTTTTTCGATTCGAAAGCCGACGAACTGGTTAATGTATTTTCGAAATCATATCCTGATGAACGAAACAGGGTGATGGCCATTTTAAATGAGGTGGACCCCTCAAACGGGAACAAATACGAGAAGATTGCCGAAAACGAAGGCTTCTGACCTTTGAAATTCAAATTACAAACCAATCAATTTTTATCTGAAACGGTTACGGTTTATTTGTTTTATTATTTTTGGTAGTCCAATTACATTTCCGAAAAATGATAATTGTATTGATTTTACTTTTGTTATTTTGAATTTTTAATACGCTGGAACCGGATTTTTGTACTTAATTTCGAAATAGGATGCTGACCAGATTGACCATTTCCAATTATGCTTTGATAAATGAACTTTCCGTTAAATTTCATTCGGGACTAAATTCGGTGACCGGAGAAACAGGTGCGGGGAAATCGATTATTTTGGGCGCACTTGGTTTAATCCTCGGAAACCGGGCCGATTTGTCGGTGCTGAAAAATAAGGACGAAAAGTGTATTGTTGAGGGTAATTTTGAAATTGGCAATTATCATCTGGAAAGTTTTTTTGATGAAAATGATTTGGATTATGATCCGACCACTATTTTACGCCGCGAAATTACACCATCCGGAAAATCGCGAGCATTTATTAACGACACACCTGTAACCCTGAAAACGCTTCATGATTTGGCGCTGGCACTCATCGACATTCATTCGCAACACCAGAATCTGGAACTTGGAAACCAGAAGTTCCAACTCGATTTGATTGACACGGTTTCGGGTTCTGCAAAGGTTCTTCAGGAATACAAAAACCGGTATGCAGAATATGTACAGTTACAAAAGAACCTGGAAGAACTGTTGTTGAAGTCGAAAAAAGCCAGCGCTGATTTGGATTATTTTCAGTTTCAGTACAACCAGTTGGAGGAAGCAAAATTAGTTGCCGGCGAGCAGGAAGAACTGGAAGCGGAACTGGAAAAACTTACCCACGCCGAAGAAATTAAATCGGCGTTTGTCAGGGTGAAGGAATTGCTTGACGACGATCGTTTTTCGGTGATTCAAAATATAAGAGAAAGCCATAAAATTATCGGAAATATTCAAAGCTATGTGAAAGAAGCCCCTGATTT
>CAYWBV010000654.1:0-1822 GCA_964455785.1 uncultured Maribellus sp. | reverse complement strand
AATTTTTCTTTCAAATTAGGGCTATCAATTTAACCAATAACAAGATAACACGTTTAAAAAACCTGAAATCATGACAAAACGCACAATTTTTATATTTACATCGCCATGTAGTCCTCAAACAAAATAAATCATTCTATTTATTAACAAATTAAACGTTTACTTATGAGATCAACATCTGAAACAGGCCATGCCAAAAATGTGGCCAATTTTGAACAACTGGCATTGAGCTGCACCTCTTTCGGCGCCGCCTACAACCCCGTAAACCGGGCTTTATCCGTGGGATCAATTACGGCTGCTTCGCAGGAAGCCTCACAAATTATGGCTTCCGTTCTTTCCGCCAGGGCAGTTTTGTCGGGCGCAGTTACAGAACGCAACAGCGCTTTTGAGCCGTTAAGCGGACTTACAACCCGCATCGGCAATGCGGTGAAGTCGTCGGGATGTGCGCAACAAACCATCGGACAGGTGGTCTCGATTATCCGCAAAATCCAGGGGCGCCGGGCCACTCCCAGGGTGTCGGAAGAAGAACAACAGGCTGCCGTTGGCGAAGGGACTGAGGTCGTTACCCGGTCTTCATCGCAGATGAGTTTTACCAGCCGGATCGAAAATTTCGACGCACTGATACGATTGCTGGAAACCATTTCCGAATATACCCCCAACGAAACCGATTTGACCCTTGTCTCGCTGCAAGCGCTTCATCTCGATCTGAAAACAAAAAACATTGCCGTTTTGAATGCCGAAATTGCCCTCGACAATCTTCGCAGCCAGCGCGATGACCTGCTTTACAGCAAAACAACCGGTATCGTCGATAAAGCCTTCGCCGTAAAAGCATACATCAAATCGGTTTTTGGCGCTACAAGTACTCAGTACAAACAGGTTAGCTCCCTTCGGTTTACCCGGCCACAGACAAAGCCCTGATTTTTTTGCCAGGCGACCGGAAAATGAACGGACTTTTTGTAGTCAGGAAAGAAGAAGCGGCAAATCAACTTTTTGGCCCTGAAACCGGGCGAAAGATATGTTCCCTTCCGGGGGATTTTTAAAATACACGGGCGAGAGGTTCTTTTACTTTTCCTCTCGCCTGATTTTTTTTAATGAAAACGGCGTATATTCAGTTTGATTTTTCTTCTTTCACCCTTTAGGGGCGGGGTAAAAAGAAGAAAAATCAGGTTTCAGGCCAGTTTGTCAAAGTAGAATTAATCATCCTGTTTTAGATAACAGCCATACATACATCCGTAACAGTCATCTGCTTTTATGTAATAACCATAAATATTTTTGAAATAGCCATCTGTATTGATGTAATAGTGATGATGTTTTATAAAATAGCCATCTGCATTAAGGCAATAGTAATACTGCTTTATAGATTAGCCATCTGCATTTGTGCATTTGTTATTCTGTTCTATACAGCAGCCATTTGTACATCTGCAACAGCCATCTGTTTTTTTTAATGTATTGCCATTTAGCAGATATTCCATAATTTTACTCCCTCAATTCAAATAATTAAAAACATCATGAGAATCAATACCATTTTATTGCTGGCCATGTCAATTACACTGGCTCTTTTGTCGTGCACGCCCAAAACCCCTACCGACCTCGCAAAAACCAGTTTTATTCCCAAGCCGGTTTCGGTAACTTCAACTGGCGAAGCTTTTATACTCAAAAGTTCGACCGGAATTTTTGTGCAGGAAGGCCTGCAGCAAACCGGGCAGTACCTGGCTGACGAACTGAGTAAAATCACTGGCCTGTCGCTAACGGTTGAAACAGTTACCGAAGCGCCTTCCAACGGGATTTACCTGTTTGTTTCCGGCGAGGCAGGGGAGTTGGGCAT
>CAYWBV010000653.1:0-1825 GCA_964455785.1 uncultured Maribellus sp. | reverse complement strand
CGGGCAGGTATAAAAGCCCCTTTAATTCTTCTCCCGAAAACGAATTCCAGTCAACCATAATAACTTTTGGCCAGATAAAATCTTTTTGTTGTGCATTGGCTTCCGACATTTTACGGGTGTTTTCAAATTTCAGATCGCTGGTCCACAAATCGGGGAAAACGCTTACATTTTGTTTCGACCATAAGATTTTATCTGCTTCTTTTGCTTTTTTGATATTGGCGAAATAAAATTTATCCATAACCAGCAGTTCCGGATCTTTTACCGCTGAAAAATCGGTACTAAAAAATCCCTGAGACATGGTCCTTTCATCAAAAGCGCTTAACAAAAGCGGCTGGTTCGACGGGATATACTGCAACTCACTATCCAACTGTATGTACCGAAGTCGTGTCGAATTTCTCCGCCCGAATGCTTTGGTAATACAAACCGGTACGCGCCCGCCCGAAGGATCGATCTTCCAGATATCATAACGATCGTAGATATAAACAAACCGGTCGTCCTGACTCCACCCCGCAATTCCGTAGGGCGCTGAATCCATAGGCTTGTCGTTCGTTTCATCAAAAAAACTGATCGGTACCATTTTGGTTAACGGAACAACATCGAGCACGTTTACATCGGTTGATTTGGCATAATAACTACTGTCGGCAGGTTCATACCAAACTACGTATTTCCCTTGTGGCGACAACCGGACATACGTTTTATCCGTAATCACCTCACGTTTAATTCCCGACTGAAGATCAATCAGATAATAATCGCGGCTTGGTTTTCCTGTCCAACCTGAAGAACGCAGGTAGGGAGTTTCATCGGTTCCGAGGGCAATATCTCCATTTCCTTTTTGAATAGGCGAAACCTGTTCAATCATCAAGTCGGCAAGTTGTACACAGCGGTTAAGCCCTAAATACCAAACCGCCAGATAGGTTCGTTTTTTTTCCTTTTCCACTTCTGCCTTTTGCTGCGGCTGAAGTTTCAAATCCTGCCAGTTCCAAATGTCGAGTTTGGGTTTTTCCTCGTCAAGTAACGTGTCCTTTGGTTCGGGTTCGGGACTTTCAGCCGTTCCGAAATATAATTTGGTGGCGTCTTCTGAAAAATAAATGTTTCCATGTTCGCTTGGCGACCAACCCACCGGGATTCCCTGACTATAACCATCCACAATTTTGGCGGGCGTGCTTCCTTCTGCGCCGAGGTAAAGTGAATAAACTTTCTCTTTTATGGTGTCCTGCGAAAATAAAAATGCGTATTTGTCTCCGGTTTCGCTGCTGACTAAATTTTTGACCCATCCTTCCGTTTCAAAAACTACATCATTTGTCCCGGTTATGGTGTTAAAACGGTGAATTTTCGACCAGGTTTTTACCGAATCTTCCGTTTGACTCACAAAAAAAACAGCGCCTCCCTTTTTCGAATAAAAATATTCGGTAACATTTTTATAAAGTATAGTATCGGCGGTTTGCACTTTAAACAAAGTCAAATTATCTCCAGGTTGTTTTTTCTCCTTTTTTTCCTTTTTCTCCGAACTGTTTTGGGTAGTGTCCTTCGGCGTTTCCACGGGTTCTGTTAAAAAGGCCACCCAACTGCCTTTTTCTTCGGGGACTTTATATGACTTTAAATGAGGAAATTTTACGACCGACCCGGTTTTAAAAACATAAATTCCAAGGCTGTCTTTTGGCATTTCCTCCGTTTTTACTTTATCTTTTTTGGCTTTTCGGATAATCTGTACAGGCTGTTTGATATGAAATACAGCGAGATCGTTTTTCGGGCCAAAAACCGCGTTACTGCCCCTTGGAATGGTGTCGGACCTGTTTCCGTTTCTGATAATCAGGTTTCCGTCACC
>CAYWBV010000652.1:0-1827 GCA_964455785.1 uncultured Maribellus sp. | reverse complement strand
CTGGAACAGGGCCATGTACAGGCTGATATGGAACGGGCTGAGCCTTTTGTCTGCGGCAAACCGTTCAAACAGACCCTTCTGGTGCCGGATGTAGTTCATCGCCGGCGGTCAAAATCAAACCGGCTTTTTACCTGGTTTTCTTCCAGCATCTTTTTGATGTCTTCGTAGTCGTAAAACATCATTCCCCCGATTTTGGTATAGGCCAATGTGCCGTTGACACGCATGTTCTGGAGCGTTCCCGGGGAGATGTTCAGCAGCTTCCTTACTTCCCAGGATTTCAGCCACTTTTTCGAGGGTTGCCCATGGTGGGCGGCAAACAGTTGTTTGATTTCCTTTAGCAGTTCAATTTTGAACTCCCGCAAATCATCCGTGGTGACAATTTCTGTTGGCATAACTTCTTTCTTTTTTGATTTATTTTGAATCCTGCCAAATATGAAAACTTGTCACCGGGTTTTTCCCCAGTATAAACCCAGGATGGGTGTTTTTTATGATTAAACAGAAAAGAAAAAAGATTAACCGGCTTTGGTTAATTCTGATTCAGTCTGCTTTGAAAGCTCCGAATGGCGGTTTTTTATACATTCCCGGTGATACTTTCTCAGCGATTCCTGTTCTTCCTCTGATAAAATTTCGATTTGGGCTATTTGCTGTTTTGCATCATTTAATTTCTGAGCCTGAATAAACGGGCAGTCTTTTACCGGTTCACCAAAGATACAATACATGGATGCTCCGATGATATCTGCGTTTTTAATGTTTTTTTGATTAAGGTACATTTTTGTGGTTTTTTTGAAATCCGGTTGCCCCTCCGCGGATGGTTACATAAAAAGAGCGTGGGACAGTAACATTATCTGATCTGAGGCGCCGCTAAACGCCTGTACAACAAATAAGTTAAGCCCACGCAATACGTGGGCGTTTTACTTATATTCCAGTTGTACTTAAAAATTAGCGGTTTTTCAGATCAAGAATAAAAGGTAACGCTCTTCTATTTTTATTATGTCTTTATCTTCGTTTCTCTATATATTTCATTTTGTCCTGTAAAATTAATACGTTTTTTTGAATCTTCTAACTTCTGCTTTTTATTACCTGCCCGGCTGAGGGGTTATTTTGCATCGGCGTCGTCCATCCGGTTCAGCAGTGAACGTTTCAGCGTATCGAGAAATTTGGTCCTGTCAATTTTCCGGTTGCGCAGTTCGACAAATATCCGGTAAAAATCTCCCAGGCTGATGTTGAACGCCTTTTCAAAAATACACGCCAGTTCCCTGATATCCGCAGTGCCGTTGTTTATGGCCCCGCTGCTGTGAAGGGCATAAATCAGTTCTGTCATTGCGGTTTTGCTTTCGGTCCAGGTCAGGACGGATTCAATCCGGCTGTCTTCTGATGTTTGGGATAATTCCGGCTGGTCGAGCCTGTCCAGTTCGGTTTTGATGTATTCGGTCAGTAATTCGTGGGCCATCAGTGTTGATGTGGTATAATCCTGCATTGTCGTAAAACTTTTGTCTATTAAAAAATGAAGGTTGTCCGGGTTGGGTGGGATTTCTGTGTTATCCCTCGTATAAAATTTATCGTCGAGAAAGGTCAGCCCTCTTTTGTAGTACTGGAAAAACTCGATGTTGTCGTTGTAGTATTTATCAATCGTTTCAAGAATTTGGCAAAAATATTTCTTTTGTATTTCAGCCGTACTCACCGGCCGACGGCAGATTATCCGGAACAGTTTGCCGTAGTAAATAAACTTACTGTAAACCCGGGGTTTCTGGTGTTTGAAGAAGTGTATCTCTTCTTCCCGCGTTTCGAATCCCCGGGCCAGGACTATGTCGCGTAAATCGAGCAGCG
>CAYWBV010000651.1:1612-1837 GCA_964455785.1 uncultured Maribellus sp. | reverse complement strand
TTTGAACTCCCCCGCTACGATTCTTCAGCCGGAAGCATTGTGCTGGATTATGCTAAACTGGTGATGATTATCGATGGGTTGAGCATAGAAAATGTGCAGAAAAGAAAACGTTATCAGCCAAATATTTAACCCAATATTTATCCAAAAAATATCTTGATAACTTCCCTTGGTTTTTCTTTCAAAAAGCCTGTGTTTACAATATTTTTGACGTATGTCAACAGCACC
>CAYWBV010000651.1:0-1602 GCA_964455785.1 uncultured Maribellus sp. | reverse complement strand
GGGAAATATGAGTTTTGAAGCGCTTTTGGGGGCCACCAGAAAGATGGAGTCCGAAAAAGCAATGTTGGAATCAAAAAACTCAGAGCTGAAGTTGCTGAATGAAAAGCTGGAATCAAAAACCGTTGAACTGGAATCAAAACTTTTTGATTTACAGGTCAGGGTAGAACAGCTCAACCGTTTGTTGTACGGAGCCAAACGGGAGCGCTACATTCATAATAACGATGAAAGCCAGATGAGACTACCTTTTGATGTAGAGGAGGAACCAGCACCGGAAAAGCAGCAGGAAATCATCACTTATGTTCGCACAAAAACCAAACGGGTCAACCATCCCGGGCGCATGACCCTTCCTTCCCATCTGCCGGTAAAAGAAATTGTAATTGAGCCCGAAGAAAACACCACCGGCATGAAGTGCATTGGTAAAGAAGTAACTGACCAATTAGAACTTATTCCGGCAAAACTTTTTATTAAACGGTATATCCGGCCCAAATACATCAAAGCAGAAGACGAAGAAACATTAACACATTCAGGCGTAATTGCTCCACTGCCGGTGTTTCCTATTGAAAAAGGCATGGCAGGTCCCGGACTTTTGGCACAGGTCATGATCGATAAGTTTGTCGACCACCTGCCCATTTATCGTCAAATCGAACGGTTTAAACGCGAAGATGTAAAAATCCCTTCATCGACCATTAACGGATGGCAGGAGTCGGTATGCAGTTTACTTTGGCCACTTTATGAAAACCTGAGGAACAGGGTATTGCAGCAAGGCTATTTGCAGGTTGATGAAACACCAATTCAGGTACTTGACAGAACAAAAAAAGCCCCATCGGAATTCCCTGGGAGGAAAACCCACCGCGGGTACCACTGGATTTATCATTCGCCGCTTGAAAAAACCGTCCTTTTCGATTATCAGCATGGCCGATCCAGGGAAGGACCATCAAAACTATTAAAAAACTTTAGCGGTTACCTCCAAACCGATGGTTATACCGTTTACGATTTTATCGGGAAAAGAAAAAACATTACCCACCTCAACTGTATGGCGCATGCCAGAAGGGGTTTTGAAAAAGCGTTGCCATACGATAAAGAGAAGGCCGCGTATGCCATGGGCATGTTTCAAAAGCTTTATTCCATTGAACAGCAAGCCAGAGAAGGAAACCTATCCCCGGAAGAAAGGTATAATCTAAGACTTGAAAAATCACTTCCTCAGCTAAACGAGCTAAGCAAATGGATGGTGGAAACATGGAAAACCGTTTTGCCCAAATCGCCATTAGGAAAAGCAATTGCATATTGCCTGCCCCGCTGGGATAACCTGATGAACTACCTGCACGACGGCTCGCTGGAAATAGACAACAACTTTGCTGAAAATGCCATCCGCCCCATTGCCCTTGGCCGTAAGAATTACCTGTTTGCAGGTTCGCAGAGAGGAGCAGAAAGGGCTGCCATGTTTTATTCCTTTTTTGGAACCTGTAAAAAAAATGATGTCAATCCGTTTGAATGGCTTAAAAAAGTACTGGAAGTTATCCCAGCTTACAAAGTGAATAAGCTTCACGAACTATTGCCCCAAAATCTGAAGCTCTGAAATCAGAGGGGTCAACTTGCTCCGAA
>CAYWBV010000650.1:0-1838 GCA_964455785.1 uncultured Maribellus sp. | reverse complement strand
TGGCAAATTTTTTGATAAAGCAGGTTGCAATAAAATTTTTGTAAAATGGCAGAAGAAAAAACTAAAAAAGACGATACTCAGGAAAATCAAACTCTTCAGGAGAAAGAAAATACGATTTCAGAAGAAATTAATAATGAACCCATAACTGAAGATGAAGAAACACACGATAAAGAAGAGAAAAAGAAAAAATTGAAAAAAGATAAAAAAGATGCTGTCATCGAAGAAATGGCGGCCAAACTGGAAGAGCTTTCCGATAAACATTTGCGGTTGCAGGCCGAATTCGATAACTTCCGCCGCCGCACCCTCAAAGAAAAAGCAGAACTGATAAAATCGGGAGGCGAATCGGTTTTGGTTAGTATTTTGCCGGTTATCGACGATTTTGAACGCGCGCTTGGGTTACTCAAAAATGTGGCAGACGAAGACGCCGGGAAACAGGGTACGTTACTGATCTATAATAAATTTTCTGAATTCCTGAAACAAAATAATGTAAAGGAGATCAGCGCATTGAACCAGGATTTCGATGTTGACCTGCACGAGGCCATTACCAAAGTTCCCGCACCTGAAGAAAACATGAAAGGGAAAGTGGTTGACGTGGTGCAAAAAGGTTATACGTTGAATGAAAAGGTAATCCGGTTTGCCAAAGTAGTAATCGGAGATTAAAAAACACAACTCAAAAAATGGCCAAAAGAGATTATTACGAAATACTCGAGGTAAGCAAAACCGCAACTCCAGAAGAAATAAAAAAAGCTTACCGAAAAAAGGCGATACAATATCATCCTGACAAAAATCCGGGCAATAAAGAAGCGGAAGAAAAATTCAAGGAAGCCGCCGAAGCTTATGAAATACTGAGCAACCCCGAAAAAAAACAACGGTACGATCAGTTTGGACATGCCGGGGTGGGCAGCGCTGCCGGCGGTGGATTTAGCGGAGGAGGTTTTTCTGATATCGAAGATATTTTCTCGGCCTTTGGTGATATTTTTGGCGGTCATTTTGGCGGTTTCGGAGGATTTGGCGGAAGCCGCAGCCGGGGCGGCCGCCGTGTTAGCCGTGGCTCCGACCTGAGAGTAAAGGTAACCCTCAACATGAATGAGGTTGTCAGTGGTGTTGAAAAGAAAATCAAAGTAAAAAAATATGTTGCCTGTTCGCATTGTAACGGAACCGGGGCAAAAAACGCTTCATCATTTTCTACCTGCACCACCTGCCGCGGCTCGGGCCAGGTAACCCGAATCAGCAATACACTGCTCGGCCAGATGCAGACCACATCCACCTGCCCCACTTGCCAGGGCGATGGAAAAATTATTACCGACCCGTGTACCTATTGCGCCGGTGAAGGAATTGTTCGCGACGAGGAGGTTATCAGCATTAAAATACCGGCCGGAGTTGGCGAAGGGATGCAACTCAACGTTTCAGGAAAAGGGAACACCGGAAGACGCGGTGGAATTAACGGTGATTTACTGGTCGTAATCGACGAAGAAGACCACCCGGAACTCATCCGCGACGGAAATAATTTAATTTACAACCTCTTCCTTTCATTCCCCGAAATTACACTCGGAACAACCGCTGAAATACCAACAGTGGAAGGAAAAGTGAAAGTTAAAATCGATGCAGGCACCCAACCTGAAAAAATATTACGTCTCCGGGGAAAGGGAATACCCGATGTAAACGGTTACGGAAAAGGCGATCTTTTGGTGAGGGTGCACGTCTGGATTCCGAAAAGACTCAGCGCCGAAGAAAAAAAGATGCTGGAAAAACTGATGAGTTCACCTGGTTTTCAGGATGGGCCGACGGCAGCCGAAAAAAGTTTTTTCGAGAAAATGAGAGACATGTTTGAATAACAC
>CAYWBV010000649.1:0-1843 GCA_964455785.1 uncultured Maribellus sp. | reverse complement strand
AATTTATTTTCGCCGATAAGCTGGATCATCTCTTTGTCGAAATCGTACATCCAGTGGAATTTGAGCTCGGGGTTTTCCGAAATACTCCAAATCCGGCGGCAGTGGCGGTACGACCAGCCGTTTCCTTCGCGCGGAAAATCAATCCATTCCGGGTGCCCGAATTCATTCCCCATAAAGTTCAGATAGGCGCCACCGGCCGTAGTAGCGGTTGCCAGCCTGATCATTTTGTGCAGTGCAATTCCGCGATCGACAATCAGATTGGGCTGGTCTTTCCGCATACTGAAATACATTTCCTTGTCGATGAGGCGGAAGACGATGGTTTTGTCGCCCACCAGCGCCTGGTCGTGTGATTCGGCGTAACTCACCACCTTTTCGTCGAGACGCTTTGAGGTGAGCTGGTAAAAAATCTGGCCCACATCCCACTCATCGTCTCTTTTTTCCTTGATAATTTTTATCCAGAAATCGGGAACTCCCATCGCCATCCGGTAATCGAAACCCAAACCGCCGCTTTCAATGGGGACAGCCAGACCGGGCATTCCGCTCATGTCTTCGGCAACAGAAATGGAGTGGGGTTTTATCTGTTTGATAAGTTTATTGGCCAGCCTGAAATAGGTAGTCGCTTCGTGATCGACATTCGGGCCGAAATAGTCACCGTAGTGGGTAAAAGCTTTTCCCAGCCCGTGGTCGAAATACAACATACTGGTTACGCCGTCGAAACGAAATCCGTCGAATTTATACTCTTCGAGCCAGAATTTGATGTTGGAAAGCAAAAAGTGGAGCACCTCGTTTTTTCCGTAGTTGAAACAGTATGAATCCCAGGCCGGATGTTCCCCTTTTCCCCCTTCATGAAAAAACTGAAACCTTGTTCCGTCATAATTTCCCAGACCTTCAATTTCGTTTTTAACGGCGTGGGAATGGACCAAATCAATAATAACCGCGATTCCCATTCCGTGCGCTTCGTCAATCAACTGTTTCAGCTCGTCGGGCGTTCCAAATCTCGACGATGCGGCGAAAAAGCCGGACACGTGATACCCGAAACTGCCGTAATACGGATGTTCGGGAATCGCCATTAACTGTAACGTATTATATCCGTTGTTTTTAATCCGGGGCAGCATTTGCTCCCTGAATTCGTTGTAAGTATGAACGCGTTCTTCTTCGCCGGCCATGCCCACATGGGCTTCGTAAATTAACGGCGGCTCGTCCGATTTTTTGAAATCGGGGTATTTCCACTGATATGGATTTTCGGGCGCCCAAACCTGCGCATTAAAAATGTGGGTATGCGGATCCTGAACAGCGCGGGTTGCCCAGGCCGGAATTCGTTTCCCAAAATTAATGGCCCAGTGGACAGACAGCGCGTATAAATCGCCGTGGTGCAGCGCTGTTGGCGGAAGTTTTAATTCCCAGACGCCATTCTCCAGCGGGTGAAACTCATACGGTTTCTCTTCCTGCCACTGGTTAAAAGTTCCAACCAGGTAAATAAAGGTGGCGTTGGGGGCCCATTCGCGTACCACCCAGCCTTCCGGCGTTTTGTGCAGTCCAAAATAGAGGTGCCCCGTGGCAAAATCCGACAAGTTTCCGTCGCCGGTCAGCTCTTTTTCCTTGGTTTCGGCTTCTGAAATTCGTTGGATAATGGTTTCACTAAAAGGTTCCAGCCAACCATCGTCCCGAACCAGTTTTGGAAGTTTATGTTTCATGGGTGTAATTTTTCAAGTGATATAACTTTTGTATTCTTTTCATTTTAACAGATAATCAGTGATTTTTAAAAAGCACAACAGCAACTGTTGTTTTTCTATAAAGATAAAAATTCACCCATGATCTTTGATGTATTGGATGTGAAAAATAG
>CAYWBV010000648.1:0-1847 GCA_964455785.1 uncultured Maribellus sp. | reverse complement strand
TAAATTTCTGTTTTAGAAGGTCAAGGCGTGGATTTACCTTAAGCATTTCCATATATTTTTCGGAATCGGTATATATAAGACGTTCTTTCTCGACTTCTGTAATTTTAGTTACCAGTTGGATTTTTGAATTCCGCAACTCTTTTCTTAGCCACGCAACCAGTTCAGGCCTGATCGTGTTAATCAGGTCCTCCTGCACTGAGTTATCTATTTCTAGTATTAATTTAAATTCGGACTCTAGTTGAGGTGTTCGTGAAAGCGTAGCCTTTAAATTTGGACGATCTTCAAGCTTATTAACGAATTCGTTCCACTTTGCCGAAAGCATTTCCTGAGTAAACTCCCGAATTTCATTAATTTTCATGTAAGCTTCGTGCTGCTCTTTAGCCGATAATTTGTCTTCCTTAAATTTTCCTGCTAATGCATCTTTTATTGAAGGACTGCGCATTTGTCCGGCAGCTTTACGTACTGGTTTACGAACAGAAGTTTCAGGTTTGGGAGGTACTTTTTGAACAGGTGCGCTCGATGTAGCAGCTGCTTTTACGTCCGTAAAGATTGGTAACAGGATATCATCAGCTAGTTTATTATCACCTTCCGTTACTGCTTTTTTTTTTGAGTCAGCTGTGCTATTCTTACCAATGCCAGTTCAACAAGTAACCGTTTATTTTGGCTCGACTTGTATTGCATATCACATTCATTACTGATTCCCATTGCGTCAAGCAGAAAATCAGAACTGCACGCAGCAGCCTGTTCTTTATAACGTTCTTTTATCTCCCCTCCTACTTCGAGAAGTTGAACAGTAACGGCATCTTTGGCCACCAATAGATTTCTAATATGACTGCTCAGTCCATTAATAAAATGATGGCCATCAAAACCATTATTCAAAATCTCATCAAATACTAACAAAGCATCAGCAACCTCATTTTTAAGAAAATGGTTTACCAACTTGAAGTAATAATCATAATCCAATACATTCAGATTCGTTATTACATCCTGATACGTAATATGATTCCCTGTAAAACTTACAATTTGATCAAATATTGATAACCCGTCACGCATAGCTCCATCAGCTTTCTGTGCAATAACATTTAAAGCTTCCGGTTCTGCATTTACCCCTTCATTTTTTGCAACATATTCCAAATGAGAAACAATATCAGCAACGCCGATACGGTTAAAATCGAAGATCTGACAACGTGATAAGATCGTTGGAATAATTTTATGTTTTTCAGTAGTTGCCAAAATAAACAGGGCATGCTTCGGAGGTTCTTCCAAAGTCTTCAGAAAGGCATTGAAAGCCTGAGATGAAAGCATATGCACTTCGTCGATAATATATACACTATAACGTCCTATCTGCGGAGGAATCCGAACCTGATCTATCAGATTACGAATGTCATCTACAGAGTTATTGGACGCAGCATCCAGCTCATGTATATTAAATGAACGATTGGTGTTGAAAGCTTTACAAGATTCACATTGGTTACACGCTTCTACATCATCAGTCAGATTGGTGCAATTAATTGTTTTCGCAAAAATACGGGCACAAGTTGTTTTTCCAACACCACGCGGACCGCAAAACAAATAGGCATGGGCCAATTGTCTGCTTTTTATGGCATTTTTTAATGTGGTTGTAATGGATGCCTGGGCAACCACAGTATTAAACGAATCAGGCCTGTATTTTCGTGCTGAAACAATAAAACTTTCCATTACTATATTCTTCTCCTTTCCAATCGACCAAAGATACACATTTCAAAAACTTTTTCTTCTAAAACTTATTAACAACCTCAATAAACAGCTTCAATTAATACAGACAAACTAAATATCAAGCTTCTGACCTTAAAATGATTAATGTCAAG
>CAYWBV010000647.1:0-1850 GCA_964455785.1 uncultured Maribellus sp. | reverse complement strand
CTTGTTTTAATGGATTTAATGGAAAAGTACGAACGCGAAAACTGTTCGTACAACTGATTGCCTGGAATTGCCTGCCACAACCTGTTTTATTTTATTCAGTGTGTTGCCCGGATTATCCTTTTTTTGTAGAATACAATTCAACACTGCTCCTGCAATTCTTTACTGACAACTGTCCAATCCGATGAACATTATCACCAAAAGTTATTACTTTTGGTGAGTATAATCACAGGAGGACATGATAAAAAGAAAACTTTTCGAAACAATTCTTTCTAAAAAGGGAAAAGCAATTCTTGTTTTAGGGCCAAGACAATCGGGTAAAACGACGTTAATGAACGAGGTTACCAATCACCTTCAAAATAAATTATTTCTTGACTGCGACGATCCGTTGATTAGGGAATTACTTGAAAACGCCAATACTGAAAAATTAAAACAGATCATCGGAAAACACACTGTTGTTTTTATAGATGAGGCCCAAAGGGTAAAAAATATAGGGCTAACCCTCAAAATAATTACAGATCAGTTGAAACAAGTTCAATTATTTGTTAGCGGTTCGTCTTCGTTTGAACTGGCAAATGAAATTAACGAACCCTTAACCGGAAGAAAATGGGAATACCAGTTTTTTCCTGTTTCATGGGAAGAATTTCAAAACCATTTGGGTTACATAAAGAGCCTCCAGCAACTGGAACAGCGCCTGATATTTGGAATGTATCCCGAAGTAATCACCAATTACGGAACAGAACATGCAACTCTCAAACAAATTACCGACAGCTATCTTTACAAAGACCTGTTATCGTTTAAGGGAATACGAAAACCGGAGGTCTTGATAAAATTGTTAAAAGCCCTGGCTTTTCAAACCGGCAGCGAGGTTTCATATAATGAATTGGCAAGTATGCTGCAAGTTGATAAAAATACAGTAAGCAACTATATCGATTTGCTTGAGAAAGTTTTTATCGTTTTTCGGTTACAGCCACTTGGAAGAAATCTGCGAAATGAAATAACAACGAACCGAAAAATATATTTTTACGACAATGGCATACGAAATGCTCTGGTTGCCAACTTTAATCCATTGTCAATGAGACCGGATACCGGGGCTCTTTGGGAAAATTTCCTTATCAGTGAAAGAACAAAGTATCTCCATTATAATCAAACTTTTGTAAATCAATATTTCTGGCGAACCAAACAACAGCAGGAAATTGATTATATTGAAGAACGGGAAGGAAAATTGTTTGTATATGAGTTTAAATGGAACCCAAACGCCAAAGTGAAATTTCCGATTACTTTTTTAAAAAACTATGTTCAGGTTGAAACCAAAATAATCCATAAAGACAATTTTCAGGAATTTCTGACGGGATGAAGGTGCAAATTTTCGGAGTACTTTTCCCTCATAATAAGAATTCTAAGTATCGGTCCATTTTATCATTCGATAAAATCATAACTTTCCTTTTTCCTTCATAAACCTAAAACTGTTAAAAACCCGATGTACCTCACCCTTAAAATCGCTGATAACGCGCGTTTTCTTTATCAATTTTAAACTTTTCGGCTGATCCGGAAAAACGTAGCTGAAATAGCTCCAGAACTGTTTCATTTTATTCAGCGTGTTACCCGGGTTGTCCATATTTTCAGAATACAACTCAAAAATACGCTGGTGAAATGCCTCCAGTTTTGTTCGTTTCTCCTCTTCCGAAAATAAAATTCCCTTTATTTCAGCCGGAAGAAACGGATTCATTAAAACTCCGCGCCCCAGCATCCAGGTGGTGGTCCCCGGAAATAACCCTTGCTTTTCAAGAAAAGCGGCAACCGAAAAAATATCGCCGTTGTAAACCACCGGATGTTTACAGTTTTGGGAGACC
>CAYWBV010000646.1:0-1856 GCA_964455785.1 uncultured Maribellus sp. | reverse complement strand
CAGAGCCGGACCAACAAACGCGCACAATGGTTTACCGACGCACGGTTCGGCATGTTTATTCACTGGGGTGTTTACAGCGGCGCCGAAGGTTTCTGGAAGGGAGAAAAACTCAGGAACGACAATAATTACGCGGAATGGATTTATTACCGCAACAGGATTGAAAAGGAAGAATACCTGACATTGCTTGACCGTTTCGACTGGAATGAAATCGACCCGGAAGAATGGGTGTTGCTGGCAAAAAAAGCCGGGATGAAATATGTGACACTAACCGCCAAACACCATGACGGGTTTGCACTCTGGGACAGCAAAGTGGGCAACTATGATCTTGGCGATTATACCAATCCCAAACGCGATATTGTAAAAGAACTTGCCGACGCCTGCAAAAAACACGGGATGAAGCTCGGTCTGTATTATTCGCACTGGGTGGACTGGGAACATGAATCTGGCTGGGATCATAATAAAGAGCTGACAGGGATTTCGCCCGAAGAATACGATAAATACTGGCAGGAAAAAGTGATTCCGCAAATGCGCGAGCTACTCACCAACTATGGAGAGATTTCCATATTCTGGTTCGACATGTGGATTCACCATTCCGAAACGGTGGTCACCAAAAACCAGTTGTTGCAACTGAAAGGACTAATAAGGGAATTACAACCTAATTGTCTGGTAAATTCGCGACTGGGACTTTCCATAGAAGAAGATCCGGATATTGATTTCAAAACGTTGGGCGACAACCAGCTTGGCAGTAAAAAAGAGGAATTCCCATGGCAATCTCCGGCAACGGTGGCCCACTCCTGGGGATTTCACGCCACCGACAACCAATGGAAATCAACCACTACCCTGCTGAAATCACTCATCAACAATGTTAGTCTGAACGGAAATTTTATGCTGAACATCGGGCCGCGCGCCAACGGAGATGTTCCTTTCGAAATATCCCAACGAATGATTGAAATGGGAAAATGGCTGGAGGTAAACGGAGAATCGGTTTACGGAGCGGAAGCATTTGATTTGTCAAAGGACCAGCATGACTGGGGAAAGATTACCTGCAAAAAAACAAATACCGGAACGAATCTTTATCTCCATGTTTTCAACTGGCCTCTAAACAAAGAACTTTACCTGACCGGAATTAAAACCCGGCCTGATAAAATTTACCTCCTGGCCGATAATCAAAAAGCGCCTCTTGATTTTTCGCACTCCGACGTTTTTACAAAAATCCGGCTTCCGGCTTTGCAACCCGATCCTTACGTTTCAGTGATTGTGGCCGAATTCAGCGATTACCCCGGAATTGAAGACCGATTAGTGGCAAAAAGCATGGATGGCGGTTTTTCCTTTCTACCGCAAAACCAAAACCAGGACAACCCATCAGTAGTAATCAACAAAAAAGAATGGGAAGGAACTGTTCCTGAACATGTTGTTGTAAAAGAAAACCAGTTGTTTACCTGGAAATTTTATGTTGATGAACCCGGAGAGAAGACAGTTGATATTTCGTATAGTTTTCAAAACAGTTCAAATAAGTCTCGTGTTTTAATCAAAGCAGCCGGGACTGAACTGGTCAACACTGTTATTCCAACAGGGAAAACCGTGGGTGAGCCCAACTCCAACTGGATAATCGATAATTTTAAATCGAACCGGCTGGGAAAGATTTATTTTCCTGAAAAAGGTATTTACGAAATTAAACTGGAAGTATTTCCGGCGAACAAAGAAGAGATAAAATTTCAGTGGATGTGGATTAACAAACACTAACCCGACTCTAATCTGCTGTTACAGAAGCCGCAACCCTGCAATTTTCCATCGAATGCTGTTTTCAACAATTGTTAATAACTCAGGTTGATACATGGTGAATATAAACATGGCCT
>CAYWBV010000645.1:0-1864 GCA_964455785.1 uncultured Maribellus sp. | reverse complement strand
CAAAATGGTGCGCTGTTCCACCAAAATGGTGCGTTATCCCACCAAAATGGTGCGTTGTTCCACCAAAATGGTGCGTGATTCCACCAAATTGGTACGTTATCCCACCAAATTGGTGGAAATTTTCACCAAAGTGATAGGATTTTCACCAAGTTATTGCGATTTTCCATCAAATAGTACGATTTTTTATCAAAATGACAAAAACACCCGTTCGGCTGAAAAGGTTATCCGGGAGCTGTGAAAATGAATCCGACTGGCTCAAAACTCTATCCTGACGGGCCAAAAGATTATCCGGGTTCCTGTCCGGGCAGGCCCTTCCCACAAGGCCGTCTGGGCAAACTTTTTTAACACCCTCCCTGCACGCCTTTCTTTTTAGCCTTTTTCTGAACGGGAGGTTTTGGGCCGCCGGTTGCTGCTGCCGGTTGTGTTGTAACCGCTGCCCCGCCCAGCGCCATTCCGGCTCCTTTGCGCAAATCGTATTTGGCAAACTCTTCGTTGGGGCTTGTGGTTGGCGGCGCCTCGGGGTTCATAATGGTTTCGGCCCAGTAGTTTACGCCCCCCTGCAAAACATAGTTGTTCTGATAACCCAGTTGGCGGGTAATCATCCAGGCTTCGTTGGCGTCGTTGGTGCCGTTGGAGTAAAAAACATTGTATTTTACATCCTGGTTAATCAATTCTTCCCACTCGGGGCTTAATATGTCGGTGAGCGGAATGTTGATGGCGCCGGGCAAACTGAATTTTTCAAATTCGTCGGCATTTCGCACGTCAATCAGTTGCAGGGTCGGGTCTTTCGCGACGAGCATGTCGGCAACTTCATCGGGCTGAATAAACTGTGTTCCGCTTTTCACCTCTTCGAGAAGCTGCTCTGCGGTAAGTTTGTATGGTTTTGTGGTATTCTCGGGAACTGCGGCAATAATCAGTCCCAGTGGAATTAATGTGGATGCCAGTATTAATCGTGCTTTCATTTGATTGATTTTTTTTGACTTTTGTTATACGTGCGCGCCCTGTTATTGATTCAGTTTGTAATCGTCGCGGGCAAACCTTTTTTCGGCCCACTCGCCTACCCAGAACATTCCGAGAGCAACCAGGATAACCAGAAATGTCAGCAGTCCGCGGGAGGCGCCCAGGACGTCGCTAAGCAGCGGCGATCCAAGAAATCTGGCATTGTAAAAACTTTCCCACAACGGGTATCCTTCGGTAAAAACGAGTATCCCGATAAACATTCCGCCGATAAATGCCAGGGCATCTATTTTTCCGATGGAAGCCGCGCAAAAGGAGGTCCCCGGACAATAACCGCCCAGGATAAAACCGGCGCCCATAATTACACCGCCTCCCAACGTTGACCAGAGGTAGGTGGGGTTGATGTAAATGTAACTGAGGTCAATCCAGTGGAAAAGGCTCATAAACAGCAGCCCGGTTGCGCCGACAATGGCAGCGGTAAAAAACACTTTTAGCACCGTGGTATCGTATCCGTAGAACATACCCGCCAGACGCCGGCTGGAAGAGAATCCGTTGGACTCGAGTACAAACCCGAAGCCAATCCCGATGATGAACGCCAATAAAAAATTGGTATTTTCTGAAATTATTTCGTTAACAATCAGTGGTCCCATATGAATTGATTATTGATGAATGACAATTACTAATTAAATCCAAAGTTTGCGGGCGAAGTAGGCCAACGCAAAAGCAGTCCCGAAAATGGCCGCCATCGACAGGAAGCCACTCAGCGAGAGCACGGCCATTCCGGTCAGCGCCGAGCCGCTGGTACAGCCGCGGCCCAGTTGCGAGCCGAACCCAAACAAAATACCCCCTAAGACGGCAAAAATCAGCCGGGTCCGGTTGGTAATTTTCGGCGACTTTTCGACCTTAA
>CAYWBV010000644.1:0-1869 GCA_964455785.1 uncultured Maribellus sp. | reverse complement strand
GGCGGGATTCTTTCCACTTCGCAAAAGGAAAACTGGAAAGACCTGAACATCGACGCCCCCGACGGTGTGGTTGAAAAAACGGTAAAAAAAGGACAGGAAGAAAAAAGTATCCAGTACATCGTTTTTCATGGCGATTTTGATTACACCCCGGAAAACCAGGTTGAACTAGACGCCGTTGGGCGGATTCTCTCCACCCGGCTTCTCGAAGTGATTCGCGAAGACAAAAGCAGTGTTTATTCCATCGGAGCCAATCCGTCGTCGTCGAAATTTCCTGAAGAAGAATATACCGTGTCAATTTATTACGGTACTGCACCCGAAAAACTGGACGAATTAAAAGAAGCTGTTTTTGCAGAGATTAAAAAATTTGCACAAAACGGCCCCAGCGAAGATGAACTGAAAAAGGCACAGGAAAAAATGTTGCGCGAAAGGGAAATTGCCCTGCGCGAAAACGGATTCTGGCTGAACATGTTAAGTAGTACCTACTTTATTAAAGACGGCGATTTTTCCGGTTTTGGAAAATATAACAACACGGTGCAGGGGTTGACCACCGAGTCGGTAAAAAAAGCATTTCAGAAATATTTTAATTTCGAAAATTATATCAGTGTGGCGTTGAAGCCTGCTGACTGACCAAATCTGATTTTTCAAAAGGCCGGAGTTTAAAATTCCGGCTTTTTTATAGCTGAAAAAATGTAATTTTGGGTTTTTCAAAACGAACTTATGAGGATTTATAATCCGCTTTTTATGGCTATTCGTGTGGTTGTTTATTCCCTGCTGATGTTCGGTATCGCCCAGGGAATTTTTTTCGATGCCGCCCATCCGGTGGAAGAGGGTTATTTTGGCGAAATAACATTTGTGGAAATCGGACAGGAAATCATCCTTTTTGTCCTTTTTCTGTTTTACCTGGTTTTGGGCTACCGATGGAGGAGTGTTCAACCGGTTTCCAACATTCTTTCATTGTTTTTCCTTCTTTCGTTTGCACGCGAGTTTAACTTTTTGGTTATCTCATGGGTTTACCCGGCGTTACTCATACTGGCCGCCATTGTTTGGCTGGTTATCCGAGATTTCAAAAAAATAAAACAGGCGACTGTCGAATTTTTTAGTGTTCCGGCCTCGGTTTGGGTTTTTTCGGGTTTTTTGATCACCTATATTTTTAGCCGGTTGTTTGGCCGCTCGAAATTCTGGCAGCTTTTGTATGACGACGAAAATTACCGTCTTGCCAAAGCTGCCACCGAAGAGGGATTGGAATTGCTTGGAGATACACTGATGCTGATTGGCGCTATCGAGTTTTTTATCTATTTTTTTTACCGGCAGAAACTTCGATCTTCCGACTCCGGTCTTCCAATTTCGTAAAGTATGAAAGTTTGTGGTTTTACATTTATCCGAAATGCGGAAAAGTTTGATTTTCCCATCGTTGAAGCAATAACTTCGATACTGCCTGTTTGCGATTATTTTGTGGTGGCTGTCGGGAAATCGGATGATAAAACCAGGCAGATTATTGAAAATATTACCCCTGGAAAAATAACGATTGTAGATACGGTTTGGAATGAGGAGCTGAAAAAGGGGGGAGTGGTTTACGCCGCCGAAACCGACAAGGCATTTGATGCTGTTCCGAAAGAATTCGACTGGTGTTTTTATATCCAGGGCGATGAAGCCGTTCATGAAAAATACCTGCCGGCGATACAAAAGGCAATGGCCGAAAATCTTTCAAAAAAAGAGGTGGAAGGGTTACTTTTTGGTTATAAACATTTCTATGGCACTTACGATTATGTGGGCGATTCTCGTAAATGGTACCGTAACGAAATACGGGTAATCCGAAATGATAAAGCCATCCGCTCGTACCGCGATGCACAGGGTTTCCGCAAAAACGGC
>CAYWBV010000643.1:0-1872 GCA_964455785.1 uncultured Maribellus sp. | reverse complement strand
ATCCTGACCTGATTTAATGCTCTCCGGAGATCGACCGAACCAAACGATTTATCCTGATCAAACTTCAATCCGTTCTGGTCGTTCAGATGGACGGTCCACAGTTTATTGAAAGCCAGGGCATATCCCATTTCATCGGACGGATCAAGTCCGGCAAGAATGGCATGGGCGCTTTCAATATTGACCCCCACACGCCGGGGATCCGTGCACAGCAAACCTAACGCAAGGGCATGACCCGTTGTCGGGATGTAAGCGTGATCCATTGGTTCATTGGGTTTTGGTTCAATACAAACCCTTATTTTCGGATCATATCCCAACATCGTATTGATGGCCTCCACGATCCTCCCGGTAGCCACTTTACTGTCTTTCGCCTCGCGGATGTAAGACCCTTCCCTGGCCAGCCATAATACCAGCAGGTCTGTCCCCAGTGCCTGGGCTATATCGATCGACCGTTTGCTGCGCTCAATGGCATATTCCCTGCATTTGGCATCGTTGGAGGTATATCCGCCGTCGATGGTCCGTTCATCCTCCCACAGTCTTGGCGCGACAAATTCTGCACTTAACCCATTGTCGTCCAGAACTTTTTTCAGTTCAGACGCCTGGGCGATGATCTGCTGCGGACTGAGGTTGTTCATGCCGGGGACGGCGTCATCATCGTGAAACTGTACCCCGTCGAATCCCAAACCCTTGTATAAGCTTAACTTTTCGCGGAAACTTTTCGATTTCCGCACTGCCGGACCAAACGGGTCTGCCCCCTCATGGATATTCCACGGTCCAAAAGTAAATCTGAATATTCCAGCCATAATGATTAATTAGTTAATGATTAGTATCGCTTTCAATTTGTTTTGTGAAATTAACCTCTCCCCTGGGATTTATGAAACCATGTTAACTGAGTATGATTTTTTGACAATATGATTCAGATCCGAAAAAAGCCAACGATTATTTTCCATCTGTCAGACAGAGTTTTCTGAAATCCTTCGGGGTAATCGCATTTATCTCTTTAAAGATCCGGTTGAAGTAGGTCAGGTTATTAAAGCCGCACTGAAGACAAATGTCATTGATCTTTAAATCCGAACTGATGAGTAATTTTTGAGCATTTGAGATCCTGATCTCATTCACGTACCGGGTGAACGTTTTTTCCGTTCTGTTCCTGAAATACCTGGAAAAGGAAGCTGTCCCCATGCCTGATAATTCAACGGCATCCTTAAAAACCGTTCCGCTGGCGAAATTGGCTTCTACGTGACTGAATATCTCACCGATCAATTTGTCATTTAGCCGGTAATAATATTTTTTTACCCACTTGGCCGATAACAATTTATAATTTTCACATTTTGACAAATAGTCCAGGATGGTAAGCAGGTCCAATACACTTTTCAATCCTTCGTGAAAGGACAGCTTCCTTATCAACGTGACCACTTCCTTCGAGGGACTATACAACTGGATGCCGGCTTCTGCATTAGCCAGGAGTTTATTTAACAGTATCGCTTCTTTTCTTTCCAGGAATGAATTACCCAGAAATTCTTTTTTAAAAAGGATAATGGTCGCTTTTGCCTTTTTCTTATCCGTATCCCGGGTTTTCAGGTTTTTAAAACAATGAACTAACCTGGGGGCGAACATAAACAGGTTACCCGGTCCAAAATTAACGATATTGTTCCCCACATACAGTCTCCCGTTGCTTTGTTCAATATAAGCAATCTCATATTCATGATGATAGTGTCTTGGCGAGGTAAAATAATCCTGTTTGTAATGCTTGGTGAGGAAGGTGATATTCTCGTGAGAAGCCAGTTTTTCTTCATTGATTTCCATTCCGTTCTGTTTTGGATTAACTATCTCCAAATATAAACTTAATTATCCCAAACAAATACTCGATTAACC
>CAYWBV010000642.1:0-1873 GCA_964455785.1 uncultured Maribellus sp. | reverse complement strand
TCAGGACGAATTAAAAGAGGAAGTAGGGTACTGGAAGTTCCTTCAGTTTATGTTTTTCCGGCAGTGGTTCAGGCTAAAGGAATATGCCAACGGGAAAGGGGTACAATTCATTGGCGATGTGCCGTTGTATGTTTCCACCGATAGTTCGGACGTGTGGACAAACACCGATATTTTTCTTCTCGATGAAAAATTGAACCCGACATTTGTCGGTGGAGTTCCGCCCGATTATTTTAGTGAAACAGGACAGTTGTGGGGAAACCCGGTTTATCACTGGCGTCGTTTGAAAGAGCGCGGTTATGACTGGTGGATGGCGCGGTTGCATTTTAACCTGAACATGTTTAATCTCATCCGCATTGACCATTTCCGGGGGTTGGAATCGTTTTGGTCGGTACCGGCATCCGAAAAAACGGCCATCAAAGGCGAGTGGGTCCACGCACATGGTCACGCCATGCTTGCCACCTTAAAAAAGCAGATTGGAAAATTGCCGCTGATTGCCGAAGATTTGGGAATTATTACCGATGAAGTAAAAAAACTGCGCGACGATTTTGGTTTGCCCGGCATGAAAGTCCTTCAGTTTGCTTTTGCCAGCGACGCCTCCAGCGAGCACCTCCCGTTTAATTTTGAAACCAATGGTGTAGTTTTTACCGGGACGCACGACAACGATACCACGCTGGGTTGGCTGCAATCGGTAAAGGGAAGCGAAAAACAAATGGTGAAAAAATACCTGGGCAGACGGGAAAAAACAGCCCTGAAAAATGCCATAGAAATGGTCTGGGCATCGGTGGCCAAAATGGCCGTTATGCCAATGCAGGATTTACTTGGATTGGACTCGAAATCGAGGATGAACACCCCGGGGACACCCACCGGAAACTGGGGCTGGCGGTTTGAATGGAAACAGTTGAAAACGAAACAAAAAGAGCTGTTAAAATGTATTACAGAGAAGTATAACCGGTAACTCATTTTATACTTTTTAAATATGAACTACAGTGAAATAATAAAAATAAATCCCTCAAAAAGATTTGGTAAACCTTGTATCAGAAATACCAGGATTACGGTTTATGATGTTTTGGGAATGCTGGCTTCCGATATGACCGTAGAAGAAATTCTAATCGATTTTCCTGAATTAACAAACGAAGTTATTTCAGCGTGTCTGTTTTTTGCCGCCGATCGTGAACACAAACTTCAAATCTCATTATAAAATTATTGTTCGATCAAAATATCTCGTTTAGAATTATCAAACTTCTTCAAAATAATTTTCCTGAATCCAGGCACATCAATCAGGTAGGTCTTGAAAACAGCACTGACTCTGAAATATGGGAATTTGCAAGGATCAACAACTTCGCAATTGTGAAATTCGATGCTGATTTTTATGATTTATCAGTTTTAAACGGAATACCGCCAAAAGTAATTTGGTTGCGTGTCGGTAACACATCGACATTAAATCTTTCGCATGTATTATTAAAAAATCAAAAATCAATTTTTGAATTTTGTAGCAAAGAAAACAGGAATGTTTGCCTGGAAATTTTTTAGCAGCACAACATTACGGCCTGCATAAATTTTTCAGGCTGTTCTGCGTGCAGCCAGTGCCCCGCATCAGGGATGTCGATAATCCGCGAGTCGGGGTAAATTTCCTTAATCATCGGTTCGTCTTCGGGCAGGATGTATTTCGACTTCATGCCACGGATAAAAATGACAGGGTAGGAGGTAATCGGAATCCGGTCTTCGAGCCAGCGCCGGTTTACTCCGCTGACAATTTCTTCCAGGTTGTCGTACAAAACATTTACATTGACACGCCACTGGTACAGTTTGGTTATTTTGTTTTTCTCCACACTTTTTAGCAGAAACTGCCGGATTCGGGCGTCGTCGATTTTTT
>CAYWBV010000641.1:0-1881 GCA_964455785.1 uncultured Maribellus sp. | reverse complement strand
TACGGGAAGTAATAGAATCGGATAAGGACCTGACCGTGGTGGCCGAAGCTCCAAACGGAATGGCGGCAGTTGATGCTTTTCATCGGGTTAAACCTGATGTAATTGTTCTTGATATTGATATGCCCAAAATGAATGGACTGGAAGCAGCCGAAAAAATACTGGAACAAAAAGAGGACCAGCCAATCATTGTGTTGACCATGCACAAGGACAAAGCGCTGTTTATGAAATCGCTTGAGATTGGCGTACTTGGTTACCTGCTGAAAGAAAACGCTGTACTCGATGTAATTGCAGCTATTTACAATGTGTTTGATGGAAATTCGTACATCAGCCCTGAATTATCAGTCCACCTCCTGAAAAAAAACAAGTCGGTCCGTAGTGAAAAAAATGGTAATCTGCTTGAATTGTTAACTCCTTCTGAAAAGAAAATATTAAAGATGATTGCCGAATATAAAACAAGCAAAGAAATTGCAGATGAACTCTTTATCAGCGAGAAAACTGTTTTCAACCACCGGATGAACATCTCAAAAAAATTAAACCTGACCGGTAAAAACAGTTTACTCCGGTTTGCCATCGAAAACCGGCAATAAATTTATTCTCAGATACAGTTGCGTTTCCAATTTTCCCCCTGTTTTTTGCCTTCCAATACAATGATATGATTTACTACCTATAATTTTACCATTTTCTTAGGTACTATTACCCAGAGAATTGAGCCCTAATCCTTATTTCCTTGTCCGTTTCGCCACCCTAAATTTGTATCGCAAATCACAACAACAAATTTGTGATACATTTTAAAATTAAAACACATTATTATTAAAACAATTAAACGATGAAAGCACGAAATTTTTTTGAAAGACCTAATCTTATTTTGCTCAGTGTAGCAATCCTATTGGCTTTTACTTCATGTAAGGAAGATGATCCGGTTGAAAAACCTGTCGATTATGTCGGTGTTTGGGTTATGGAAAGAACTTTTACTCCGGAAGATGGTGGATTTACAATTAAGGATATTGTCAGCTTCTCTGAAAATAGTTTCACGGAAGTAGCTAAAACGAAGGATGAAGATTCGGGTTCATGGATTGACATGGTTGGCCGAAAAGGAACTTTTACCGTTTTAAATGGCGAAATGAACATTTCGATAACCGACGCAGGAATGACAACAGTTGATCCGGTTTCCGGCGGACCGACAGGAAAGATTACCTACTACAGTGCGGGTACCGCCGAATTTTCAAATATTCTCGAATTAATGGAAATGAAGCAGAATTACACTGCACTGTACTCTGTTTCCAACAATTCAATGACCTTAAAAACCGACGACAATAATAATGGCAGCTACGACGATCAGGATGAAATAAATACATTCACCAGGCAATAAAATTCAAAAACGATTCTGAATTTAAGAAATGGGAAAGCCAAACTTTATCCATGATAAATTTATCACATCATGAAACAAATCTGTTCTGAAAACAAATAAAAAGCTATAGACATGAAAATAATTCAAATAGTAAAAATAGCAGGCAAATGGGCAGGATATATACTGCTTGGAATCGTATTTCTTATTGTTCTGGTATATTTTTATTCAAACCGAAAATACAACAATACTATGGATGCTGCAATTGTGTTTCCTCCGGTTAATATCGAAATACCTTCCGATTCTGCCTCGATAGCCAAAGGAAGTCATTTGTTTACCGTGTACAATTGCAGGGAATGCCACACCGATAACCTGGGAGGGAAAGTAATGATTAACGATAAAATACTTGGCTATGTTAAAACTGCCAACCTGACCAAAGGGAAAGGTGGCCTACCAAAAGATTATAACGATCAGGATTGGTTGCGGGCCCTGAAACACGGGCTCAATAAAGATAGCAAGCCATTAATCGCGATGCC
>CAYWBV010000640.1:0-1898 GCA_964455785.1 uncultured Maribellus sp. | reverse complement strand
CTTTTTTCAATCGATCATAAATATTTTTCCAGACCTGATTTTTCTCTTCCACCTTATTTTTGATAGTGAGGTCGAAGTAGCTTTGAGTAAAACCCACCTCTCCAATCATAACCACCGGAATTCCTTTATTTTTTTCAAGTAACCGTTTTATAAATTTATAACCTCTTTCGTTCACTCTTTGAATATCGCAGTTGGGTAAACAATCGATTACATAACAAGACGCATCAATTGTCAACATTGCCTCAAGGATTTCCCAGTCCATCAGTCCATTTCCACTAAAACCAAGATTTATCGTTTCTATGTTCATTTTCCTTTCAACAATTGAAGGATAGGCCATCCCGGGTCGCGAAGCACAGCCTCCCTGGGTAATACTCGTTCCGTAAAAAACGATTGGCTGATCTGTTTTTGGCTGTGATATATTTGGGTTGGCAATGGCAGCACCCTGGTCTATACCAATTTCAACTGATACAACACCATCGTAAAGAGGAAGATATAACAAATATTCGCGCTCAACCGGTTGCATATTCGAAATCAGGTTCACCTGAGATTTTTTTTCTCCCGGTTTTGCCGTACACATGTACTGCCAATGATCCTTTTCATACGAATACAAATCAAGTCCGCGAACACCGGTGGCTGCCATGTGGTTCATGTTACTTGAAAAAAGAGCTTCCCATTTCAACCCGATGGCAGTTGTATTACTGCAAAAACGTACTGCAATTCCAGAAGAGTTTTTGCTCAGTTTCCAAAGAGCAGGGCGCAGAGTGTCTTTTAAGTATCCAGGGAGCCGATCGTATAACATCTCAGTACTGGAAAAACCTTTACCAATGATTTCAAAATTGCCGGCATTGTAGTAAATAAGACTATCCTGACTTTGAGCCTTCATCAGTAATACACCACATACCATTATCAAACAAAGAGTTATCTTCCCAATCATTGTCATTAAATTTTATTATTCCAATTAGAACACCACTATTATTCATCAATAACCTCTGAACGGTAGTTATTTATTGCTTCCGAGGTTGTCAGACGCCTTTCATAAACTCTCAATTTTTTTACTGAACCATCAAAAGAGGAAGCAATTCTAAAATATCCATTCCCGTTAACAAGGGAAATATCAGAACTGAACCATGACCAACCCTGAAACCGGTATCTTCCGCCATCGCATAGTTTTCCGTTTACAATAGACGTAATAAGATTGGCTTCACCATCGACAACAAATACGACATGATTTTTTCCTTCTTTCACCATCCCCGGATCGGTATCAAAAGAAGCTTTTTTTTCTCCATCCTGTAATGTTATTTCAACGGTTCGCGGGGAAGTCATTCCGACTTTTATTCCGTTTCCATTCAAGTCGGTATTATCCAAAATTATCTGGTTTGGAATTAATTCATTAACATCAAAAAGTATTTCTATTGACAAAGAACCATCTTTTAAATCAGGCAATTTTACTTTCTTCAAGAACAAGGCCTTTATTCGTATTCCTTTTTTCAACTCCCTGGTTCCAGAGTCCTTCGAGTAGATTTTTATCTATCAGATGAACCCTCGCAACTGTTTTTTGTGTTTCGGTTATCCAGTAATTTCCATTTTCTTCTACCAAATCCGGGTAACTCATCCCGAATATCCCTTCAGGTCCATACAGCAATACTTCGGGTTGTGACCATTTGATTTTCCCTTCCACTTCAACTCCTCCTGAAATCCATACCGGGTTTCGGTGCCCTTTGTATCCTTTGATATTATTGTTGTGGTACCATAAAAGATATTTGCCGTTTGAAGTTTTAAAAACCCTCGGGCAGGCCCTTGGATTTTTGATAACACTGCCGTCGGCATATGTTGCATATTCCGGCGTACTCCAGGTTTTTCCATAATCCATACTGTATGAATTGGCAGGATATCCCTCG
>CAYWBV010000639.1:0-1907 GCA_964455785.1 uncultured Maribellus sp. | reverse complement strand
AATCTAATAAAGTGATAGTCCATGAATTACAACCGGCGTATATTTTTAAAAACTGCCGCCACAGGAGCGGCTGCGGTAGCGGTTACCCCGAATTTTGCCTTATCAGGTGAACCAACCACCGCAGAAGTGGTAAATCCCCGAAACCGGGTTCCGGTAAGTCTGATCATTGACGATTCGACCACACTGGTAAACCTGGCGCATTTCGGGATTCCGCAGTTTGCCGAAGTCTTTCCGGAGAATTACAAACAGGACTGGCGGAAACTTCCGCGCGAAATTCCGGATAGTTTTGTACGCGAATTTGGTGAGTGGACGATCGAAAACGGGGTGAAAGGAAAATACAGCATAGTACCCTACCCCGCCTGCACCGGCTGGGTAAACCGGTTTATTCCGGGCTGGACTAAACGCGAATTGGAAGAGAGTCTGAACCTTGTTCGCGAAGTTATCCTTCCGAACTGGGACATTCACCCCGAAATGGTGAGTCATACGCGGGTGATCGACATAAAAACCGGAAAACCGTTTCCGCAGGCCACGCCCGATTTTATGGAAAACTGGGAGTGGAGCCAGAACAAAAGCGCCGACGAACTGGCAGTTTACCAGGCGTATGCGCTGCAAATTTTAAAAGAGGCCGGCTTGCCGTGCGAAGGGCTGACAACTCCCGGCGGTTACGGCGGACGAAACCAGGACAACCTGGCGTTGGGCACATTGCAGGCCGTCCGAGATATTTACGGCGCCGAAATACCGCACTACTTCCGCGATTTGTTTACCGAAAAAGGGAAAAGTGTGGCGCCGCAGGTACGGTTTCCCTCCGACCTCGAAACAAACGACCCGAAATGCGTGGTATCTGTTTTGGGTTGTACCGGCGACTGGTTTGGCGGCTGGGACGGGTTGGTGCCTGGCGATGTTAATCAGTTTATAACCGAAGATTTACAGACCGGACGAATGGTGGAAGTAATCGACAGCGGCGAACCTGCTGTAATGGTATGCCACTGGCCGGGGATTTATTTCAACGGCGAAAAAGTGGGGTTCAACATCCTGAAGGAAATTAAACGCCGGCTCGACCAGAAATACAATCATTTGATTTGGATGAAACTGAGCGAAATCTCGCGCTACTGGGCCGCCAAAGAATTAACCTCCGTTTCGGTTGAAAAAGACGCGATAAAACTGAAAGCGCCGTTTGCCGCGCCCGATTTTACCCTGAGAATAAACAAAACCATAAAAAATCCGGGTTTAAAAAACAGCACTCCCCTCCAAAAAACAACCCATCTGAACGACCTGAAAACCGGGACATTCTATACCGGTAAAAATGAGACTTTCGTTTGTTTCGGTTTGAAAAAGGGGGAGACAGAGATATTCCTTTAAAAAGTTTGATATGGACAAAACGTTACCACTCTTCCATCTCAATTGTAAAACATAAAAATGATTCACGTTATTGACGCAAAACATAAAATATTATACTTTTATCCTGAAATCAAAATAACCACATAACGAACAATTGAAACGGTATTTTGAAAATCAAAAATCATAAACCCGAAAGAAACAAAAAATGAAAAGGCCAACTGAACTGGGCGAAAGAGCCATCCACTTCATCATCGATAATTTGCTGATAGTCATTTTCTCTGTTATCGTTAACCTCATTTTCAGCATGATTGTTTTCTCCTCCGAACTGAACCTGGCTCCCGATTTTCTCCAAACAGAACCGGTACGTTCGCAATTCCGGCTCCTCACGTTTTTTATCTTTCTGATGTATTATATCCTTTTTGAATCGATGTTGGGAAAAACTCCGGGAAAAATGGCCACGGGGAGCATCGTGGTACGAAAGGATAATACAAAACCCAGGCTGTGGCAGGTAATTGTACGCACGTTGCTGCGGCTCACCGGATTCGATCTTCTTTCCTATTTATTCGGAA
>CAYWBV010000638.1:0-1916 GCA_964455785.1 uncultured Maribellus sp. | reverse complement strand
TTCTGAACAGTTATGCCGAAAAACTATTTTTATACAGTAAAAATGAGTTAATTGGTCAGGATCTGGGAATACTTTTACCCGAAAAATATCGTTTGGACCATCCCGGGTTGTTAAAAGAATATTTTGTCCATCCCGTTACGCGGCAGATGGGCAAAAACCGGGAGTTGTTTGCAGTCAAAAAAAATGGAACCGGGTTTCCGGTGGAAATTGGACTCAATCCCCTTGTCACGGTCGAAGGCACGCTTGTTTTGGCCACTATTATCGACATAACCGAACGGAAAAAAGCTGGTGAGCAATTCCGTCTGGTTGTCGAATCGGCTCCGAATGCGATGGTATTGGTCGATTATTCCGGAAATATTGTAATGGTGAACAAACAAACCGAAACACTTTTTGGCTACAACCGGCACGAGTTGATGGGTGAAAAAGTGGAAATATTGATTCCCACAAGGTTTCGCAAACATCACCCTGACCTTCGCAACGATTACTATTCAAAACCCAAAGCTCGCCCGATGGGAGCTGGCCGGGATTTGTTCGGCGTTAAAAAAGACGGAACGGAAATCCCAATTGAAATTGGGTTAAATCCGCTTGAACAAAACGAATCTCACTTTATTCTGGCTTCCATTATTGATATTACCGAACGGAAAAAGAATGAGGAAGCCATTCTGTTGTACACCAAACGAATTGAAGATAAAAACAAAGAGCTTGAACAATTTACATTTATTGCATCTCACGATTTAAGAGAACCCCTTAATTCAATTTCAAGTTTAATCGATTTTCTGGTTGAACATGAAAAACAAAAGTTTGATGAAGAAACACTTAAAAAACTGAATTTTATTTCGAAGTCGTCATTACGGATGACGGACCTTGTAAAAGGACTGCTCGATTATGCAAGACTGGGTAAAAATGCTGAATTTGAACCAATTGATTTTAATGAAATAGTTGCCGCCGTTGTGAGTGATTTGGAAACATCGATAAAATCTTCCAATGCAAAAATCAGGGTTAATAAACTTCCGGTTTTAAACGCCCTGAGAATGGAAATCAGGCTAATGTTTCAGAATTTAATAAGCAATGCCATTAAATACCGCAAGCCGGATTGTGTCCCTGAAATCGATATTTCGGCAAAAAAAGTTAAAGCCGGCTGGGAATTTGCAGTGGCCGACAACGGTATCGGCATCCCTCCTGACCAAAAGGAAAAGATATTTGTAATTTTTCAACGCCTGCACGGGCGCGACGAATATGACGGAATTGGAATTGGACTGGCCCATTGCAGAAAGATTGCCGAACTGCATGATGGTAAAATCTGGGTAGAATCTGAACTGGATTCGGGTAGTACATTTTATTTTTTGATACCTTCAAAATAATTCAAAATGAAAAAGTTAAAAGGATTGGATTGTATCTTGCTGGTTGACGATGATGAGGTTAATAACTATCTCAACACCATATTAATCAACAAGATTGAAATAGATGTTCATGTGGAAGTGGCCATGAACGGAATGATTGCCCTTGAATACCTGACCTCCACCGGGAAGTATAGTAATAATCATTCATTTCCCAAACCAGGATTAATTTTTCTGGATATTAATATGCCCCGGATGAATGGATGGGAATTTCTCGAAGCGTACAACAATCTGGACGAGAGTCAAAAAGGGAAAATAGTAATTGCCATGCTTACATCGAGTAACAACGCTGATGATGTAAATACGGCTTTGGAAAAATACCGGCTTCCGGCTTATATTTATAAGCCGCTGACCTTAAACAAGCTCAGGGAGTTTATCTACGAATATTTTCCAGAGGAGGAATAAATCTTTTGCGCTGTTATTTGCTGACCTCCACTATCTAATCAGGCAATAATCTCCTGATCTTGTATTTTTTGTTTCTTATATTCCATTATGCCAAATAAAATATTTAAATTAATC
>CAYWBV010000637.1:0-1917 GCA_964455785.1 uncultured Maribellus sp. | reverse complement strand
TTTTCACATTGTCAATTGGCCAGGGACAAAGCTTGAAATTGCAGGTTTGGAAAACAAAGTCAAATCAGCCTATTTTCTTGCCAATAATAAAAAAGTAGAATTTGAGCAAAATAGTAACAAACTTATGTTCTCACTTCCGGTTGAACCAATAGATACGTTTAATACCGTAATTGTAGTTGAAATTGATGGGGGGCAGGTTAAAGTATCACCCGGATATGGTTATAGGGATTCGCAAAAAGAAATTACCTTTTACGCACGCGATGCCAGAATCAGAGGTGAAGAAGCTCGCTATGATTGGGAATCACAGAGTGTCTCCGGATTTGTAAATTCAGGAGATCCTAAAAATGAACTACGTTGGTACCATTTCCCGTTTGAAGATGGTAAATATCACGTTGATATTGAATATGCCTGTGACGATAGTATCGCCGGAAGTGAATTCTATTTTTACAACAGAATGGAAGAAAATCATCCATACAAAGGAATCATCCAGGGAACCAATGGTCAATTCAGACGATTCAGTTTAATGGATGTAACTATGAGCAACGGTGAAGATAACCGCCTTGTTTTTGGATTAGTGGAAAACGATAAATCCGCCAATGTGCAGGTTCGACGGATTTTTCTTACCAAGGTTCAATAACAGTCCGATTAAAATGAAGGTAGTTTAATGGGGTGCCTTAATTAATAAATGATGTCAATAAATGAAAATAGTTGCCAAAATTTTTATACTGATTCTTTTTGTCAACGCTTGTACAAAAGATCCACTAGCGTTTGTTGACAATCTAAGATGTGAGTATAAAATAAATCCTATTGGATTAGATATTGTAAATCCCCGTTTTTTTTGGCAAATTACTGATCAAAGACGGGGAACAACTCAAACGGCCTATCAAATTTTGGTTAGCAGTAGTGAAACAAAATTAGATGGGAACGATGCCGATATTTGGGACAGTGGAAAAGTAGAATCAGACCAATCTGCACATGTTGTTTACAACGGTTCTCCCCTTAAATCACGAACTGCCTATTTCTGGAAAGTAAAAATCTGGGATAATCATGGAGGACCCCCGGTATTCAGTAAAACAGCTTCCTGGGAAATGGGTATTTTATCTGAAAATGAATGGAATGCGAATTGGATAGGAAAAAAAGCAGAATCTGAGGCAAGCAATGAAGAGGCAACAAAATGGCAATGGAAACAATGGATTTGGCATCCTTCAGAAATTAATATTGACAAACCTGTCTACTTCAGAAACAAATTTATTGTTCCCTCAAATAAAAAAGTTAAATCTGCAATAATGCGTCTTACTGCCGACAATAAATTTACGACTAATTTTAACAATGTTGAACTGGGAAGTGGCACAACCTGGCAAGAAGTTTATGAGTTTGATGTGAGCGACAAGATTGAAAAAGAGAATATAATTGCCATTGAAGCTGCCAACAACGCTGGAACTGCTTGCGGTTTGTTGTTCAGCCTGAAAATAGCTTTTGATGATGGAAGTATAGTTTATATTTCGCCGGACAAAACTACCAAGGACTGGAAAACAACAAATGTAAAATTCGCCGATTGGAAGACTTTTTCTTATAACGATTCAAAATGGGAGGAAGTAAAATTTCTGGGTGATTACGAAACGGCAGATTGGGGAAAAGTTGACGATAAAGAAGGCTATGTTGCTCCGCGACCTGTTTTGGTGCGCAATGAAATAAACATTGATAAAAACATAAAACGTGCCCGAGTATTTGTTACCGGTTTGGGTGGTTATGTTATGCATATTAACGGAAATAGAGTGGGCGATGCAGTTTTTACTCCGGGCTGGACACATTATCCGAAACGAATACAATATCAAACTTTCGATGTTGGCAAGCTGCTTCAGAAAGGTAAAAATGCGATTGGTGCTGTTATTGGAAATCAATGGTGGAGTGGTGGTT
>CAYWBV010000636.1:0-1921 GCA_964455785.1 uncultured Maribellus sp. | reverse complement strand
AATGGCATTCTTAATATCTTGCAGCTCCGGTCGCTTCACATTATGCTCCTGGCTAATTTCTACATGCTCTTAATCTCGTTGACCAGTTTTTGCATCGAGCCTTTTGCATCGCCAAACAACATGCGGGTTTTATCGTTGAAGAAGAGGAAGTTTTCGATTCCTGCATACCCTTTACCCATTCCGCGTTTCATGATGATGATATTTTTTGCGAGGTGGGCGTCGATAATCGGCATACCGTAAATCGGACTGCCCGGATCGTCGTAAGCAGCCGGGTTTACCACGTCGTTGGCGCCAACCACGATGGCCACGTCAACATTCGGCATATCCGGGTTAATGTCGTCCATTTCCACCAGTTTTTCATACGGAACATCGGCTTCGGCTAACAATACGTTCATATGGCCCGGCATACGTCCTGCCACGGGGTGGATGGCATATTTTACTTCAACACCCTTACTTTCCAGTAAATTATCGAGTTCGTGCGCAATGTGCTGCGCCTGTGCAACGGCAAGTCCGTAACCCGGGATGACCACTACCTTTTGTGAATAACTTAACAAAACTGCGGCGTCGCTCAATGTGATTTCCTTGATACTGCCCTGTACATTGGCATTGCTGACCCCACTGCCTCCAAATGAACCGATGATCACATTAATCAGCGAACGGTTCATGGCCTTACACATCTGAAGTGTCAGGATAGTACCTGCTGCGCCAACCAAAATACCACCTAAAATCATGGCTTCATTCTGGTAAATAAACCCGGCCATAGCGGCTGCAATACCTGTCAGCGAGTTTAGTAACGAAATTACTACAGGCATATCAGCTCCACCGATAGGCATAACAAAACTTACCCCGTAAACCAAACTCAAAACGAGCAACCCGTAAACCAGGTAGGTCCTGGTTTGAACATCGAAACCACCAAAAATCACCAGTAAAATAACAACAGTGATAACCAGCATGAACAACAGGTTTACATAGGTCATAATTTTGGAGAAAATATCGCCTACTTTCCCGTCAAGTTTCCCGTAGGCAATCATACTTCCGCTGAAAGCGATACTTCCAACAACCAGCCCAAGCAGTCCAACAAGAACAGCCTGGTCGGGATTTTTTATATATTCGATTAAAGCAACAGCTGCCGAAGCTGCCCCCCCTGTGGCATTAAAAAACGAAACCATTTGAGGCATAGCTGTCATTTTTACCTTGCGTGCCATTATTGTCCCAACAATACTACCGGCAACAATAATTAAAATAACAGCAATTGCATTAACCAGCGAAATACCTTCACCTGCAACATTTTTGTTCAGGAACAGGGTGGTAATCATAGGCAGAATCATACCAGAGGCAGCCCAAAGGTTTCCTTTGCGGGCTGTTTCGGGATGGCTTTGCAATTTTAGCCCAATTACAAACATAATGGCTGAAAGAAGATAACTATATTCCAGAACCACTTGTCCTGGCATCAATGTATTTAATAGAATCATAGTATTTATCTTTATTTTTTCTTCTTTTTAAACATTTCAAGCATTCTGTCGGTAACCACAAAACCTCCGGCCACATTCAGAGTAGCCATAAAAAGGGCAACAGAACCCAGAATCCATTCGAAAGTTGTTTCAGCGTGCCCGACAAGGATTATACCTCCAATGATAATTACACCGCTAATGGCATTTGCCCCCGACATAAGCGGCGTGTGCAATACCGACGGAACATTTGAAATAACCTCGAATCCAAGAAATACCGATAAAACAATAATGAATATCGCATCTTTATTCGCAGTTAAAAAAGTTAATACGCTTTCCATATATTTTTTTTTAATTGTTCAAAACTGATTTAACGCGTTCGTTGAAAATTTCACCCGCGTGGGTAATACAAGTTCCCTTTACAATATCGTCATCGAAGTTGAGGTTTAACGAACCATCTTTTTCAATGATAA
>CAYWBV010000635.1:0-1923 GCA_964455785.1 uncultured Maribellus sp. | reverse complement strand
GTGTCTTTATTGTTTATTCATGCGACCATGAATTTTTAGATACTGAACCTTCCACCGAATTTTCAGAATTGGCTGTCTGGAACGATCCTGCTTTAGTGGAAACATTTATAAATCAAATATATTACCGTCTGGATGAGCCGCTGACAGACGGGCGAATGAAAGCCAATTATGTAGACGAAGCACACTACAGGGGCAACAGTAATGCAAGGAACTTTAACAATTCGAACATCACCACCGATAACATTCCGGGATGGGGAATAAACAGATACAGGTCGTGGAGCGATTTGTACAAGACTGTGCGGTTTTGTAACATATTTTTTGAAAACGTTGAAAGAGTTCCCTTTTCCAGTGCCTTGGTCGACGGTAAAACATTAAAAGACAGAATGGTCGGAGAGGTTCACTTTCTAAGGGCAATGATTTATCATGAATTGGTAAGCGATTACGGCGGAGTGCCTTTAATTACCGACGTTTATTCGTTGGAAGACGAGTTTGCAGTTCCGAGGAACACGTATGAAGAGTGTATTGATTTTATTGCGGGAGAATGCGACAAAGCCGCCGAACTGTTGCCCTTAAAAAATACAGGCGCCAATAACGGAAGGGCTACAAAAGGGGCTGCGCTTTCGCTTAAATCGCGGGTGCTTCTGTATGCAGCGAGCGATTTGCACAATACCTATCAGTTTGCAGGTTACGCCAATCCCGAACTGATTGGTTACACAAGCGGAAGCCAGTCTGAACGCTGGTTGAAAGCAAAAAACGCTGCAAAAGCGGTCATCGATCTCAATTTGTACTCGTTGTATAAAGCAGTACCGGCGCCCGGCGATTCCGTTGCCGATAACATCGCCAACATTTTTGTTTCCCGTTCAACAGAAGAAGACATATTTGTAAAGTTCTTTACTACGACTATGGGACAACGCTGGGGATTATATACCAGCCCCAACGGATATCACGGATGGGGTACCAATGCACCTATCGCTGCCCTTGTGGACGATTTCGAGATGAAGGACGGAACAAAATTCGACTGGAGCAATCCGGCACACGCAGCCGAACCCTATAAAAACAGGGACCAGCGTTTTTATGCAACCATACTTTTTAACGGAGCTTCCTGGAGAGTGCGTCCGGATGACGCCAAAGGTCTTGACCCCTACAATAAAATACAAACCGGGGTCTGGGAAGTTTGGGATGCCAGTGCCAATGCCATCAAAGAAGTTCATGGCGTTGACACCCGGAAAAGTCCGATTGAAGACTGGAATGGTTCATATACCGGCTATTATTGCCGCAAATATCTGGACCCAAACAATGATGCGCAATACGTTCGTCAGTCGATGACATGGCGGTTCTTCCGCTATGCCGAAATATTGTTGAACTACGCCGAGGCTTGTATCGAACTGGGTGAAGATCCGGAAGCACGAACCTACATCAATATGGTCAGGACAAGAGCCGGAATGCCGGATGTAACTGAATCGGGTGAGGCTTTGATGGAACGCTGCCGGAACGAAAGAAGAATAGAACTGGCGTTTGAAGATCACCGGTTTTATGACGTTCGGCGGTGGGTTATCGGGCCCGACGCCTACCAACCCGCGCACGTAGCTAAAATCCGGTACAAGTTAAATCCGGACAAAACAACAGCTACTATTCCGACCATTACACACGAATATTTCGAAAAATATTCATGGAACGACAAAGCCTATTTTTTACCGTTCCTGAGGGATGAATTAAACAAAAACACATCATTAATTCAAAATCCGGGTTATTAGGCATACATCAAAAGAAAAGCTATCCGGGCGGGTAGCTTTTCTTTTTTTTTGATTTATTTGTATGATTGTTTACTTTTTTTGAAAAATATAACCAGTATGAAAATTAAAACACTTCTCACTGTCCTTTTTTTCTTTTGCCTTTTGTCGGGCGTTGTTTCGCAAACCGACC
>CAYWBV010000634.1:0-1924 GCA_964455785.1 uncultured Maribellus sp. | reverse complement strand
TTTCGAAGGCCAACTTTACTGTTTCGAAGGCCAACTTTACTGTTTCGAAGACCAATTACCTCGTTTAAATAACCAGGCGCCACGTTTCAACGGGTCATTTCTTTTTCCCGGCGGGCAGCCTGTAAAACAGGAAAATAAAAAAACGGGGAACGATTTGTAACCCGTGCCATAATTGAACTGTTTCCGGCGGCGGCGCTGTGTCGTTTCGGAAAATCCTTTCGTTAAATACCATAGGGACGAGGTCGTTCAAGTTGTTTGGTTTTTAGTGGTTTCAAAGTAGTAAGCTTTTCGGGAAAAACAAAAGGGGAGGGGGAAGCTGCGAGCTACGAGCTGAGAGCAAGGGGCAAAGGGCAGAGAGCCGGGGTCGGGGGAGAACAGTAAAACGCCCTTTAGCGGTCCATTTTTTAACGCCTGAAATTGTTGTTAGTTTGAAATACCAACAGTTTTCCCGACAAATTTTTTCGTGCCCAACTGTTCAAGCATAAAAAATGCAACATCGGCCCTTGAAATTTTCAGCCTTAAACTTTTGGCATTGCCATCAAACCCCACCTGGAAGTTTCGGGTAATTGTATCGTTTGTAAAAGCGCCCGGCCTGACTATCGTATAATCCAGCCCGCTTTCCAAAATGTACTTCTCCTGAAGTTGGTGATCCTGGAAAGCCTTTTTTAACAAAAATCCGAACATTACATGTTTCCAGAAAAAATTCAGGTTGCCCGAACTATCACCAGCACCCAAAGTAGTCTGACAGATCAATCGATTTATACCCGAATTTCTCATTGCTTTTATAATGTTTCGGGTGCCGGTAGCCCGGACTTTTCCTTTGGCGCCGTCGCCCAGGGCGCAAAAAACGGCATCAACTTCCTTCATCGTGTTCCTGACATCCGAAAAATTGTTTACATCGCCTTGAACAACCGACAGGTCCGGATTTTCGAAAACCCGGAGTTTTTCAGGATTTCGTGTAAATGCTTTTACTGAATAGCCTTTTTTCAAGGCTTGTTCAACAATATGTGAACCGAGTGAGCCCGTTGCTCCAAAAATAAGTATCTGCATAACTTCCAATGTTTTTATACAAAGGTGGGGGTTATGAATGGGGCAAAATAGAACAAAAACGACAAAACGGACTTTTAGGTTGTCTTTTCGCGGGCAAACTGACCGGGGGTTTTTCCTGTAAATGATTTGAATACCCTGATAAAATGTGATTGGTCGGCATAACCGTTTTGATATACCACATCGGTTAAAGTACTGTATTCCTTCACTGTTAGTTGTGTTAATGAACTTTGAAACTGGATGATTTTTGCAAATTGTTTAGGCAACAACCCTGTTTCCGAAAAAAACCTCCTTTCAAAGGTCCGTTTGGTGAGATTTAATTCTTTGGCTGTGTCAGTCAGGTTCAGTTTCCCATTTTCATTCAAAATCATTTCTATTGCCTTGAGGATTGGCCGATCGAAAAGTAACTTCCCGGCATCTGTTAATTCGCTTAAAAATTCCGAAATAGTATTTACCTTGTGAAACAAGCCGGAATTTGATGATAACTTTTCAAGAATACCGTCCAAATGGAAATTTTCATTATTTGTCAGATCGTAACAATCGTCAGTAATTGACTTTGGCTCAATACCAAAAAGCCTTTTAAGCACAAACGGGTACAGTTGAAAGACAATGATCTGATATTCCCCGGAAATCTCAAATTCGATGGGGATTATCGTTTGGCCATAAACAAATAGTTCGGGCATTAATTTTTTATGGGGATTTATCTTCAATCCATTGGGTGTTTTATGGTACATCAATCCCGGAAACCCGTCTGCAAAAAAGGGAAGATAGGTTTTTGCAGAATTTTCACCACATTCAAAAGTCATAATCTCTTTAACGAAGGGTGAAAGACCAAAATCGTATTCAAAGTTCTGAAATATCATTTTGGGTTATGCTT
>CAYWBV010000633.1:0-1925 GCA_964455785.1 uncultured Maribellus sp. | reverse complement strand
CTGGCGGGGTGCTTTTGAAAAATTTCAAAGGCATCAAACCAACTGGATCGGTGTCGTTGAAAAATTTCAAAGGCTCCAAACCAATCGGATCGGTGTCGTTGAAAAATTTCAAAGGCTTCCTGCAAAGCGGATCGGGGTCGTTGAAATTTTTCAAAAGCATCCCGCCAACTGGATCGGCCTCGTTGAAAAATTTCAAAGGCTTCCCGCAGAACGGATCGGCGTCGTTGAAAAATTTCAAAAGTATCAAACCAGTCGGATGGAGGACGATTAAAAGTTGAAAAATGGTATTTCCGCTGATGTTATTTCGAACAGCAGACCTCAACAACCGGAAACTTGTTAGCCGCACATCCAACTTTTTTGCAGTGTGTGTTGTTAAAAAAAGAGGTACGCAAATTTTGAAACAGTATTGTGAAAATTAAAATTACAAACCATGAAAAACAAAATTTTAAATGATGGGCCACTGAATACAGATGTAGCTGCATTTCTGCTCCGGCTTGTTTTCGGAGGATTATTTATCTATCACGGATGGCAGAAGATTGCCGGGTTTAGCGAGATTTCGCCCCAGTTTCCCGATTTGATCGGAATTGGCGGCAAACTCTCTTTTCTGCTGGTTATTTTTGCTGAATTCGTTTGCGGGATTTTTGTTGTGTTTGGTTTTTATACCCGGTTGGCGGCAGTACCCATATTGATAACCATGATTGTCGCGTTTTTTGTTGCTCATGCAAAAGATGCGTTTAATGTGAAGGAGCTGGCATTTGTTTTTATGCTTTTGTCGGTGGTGATTTTTGTATTAGGCAGCGGAAAATTCTCGGTTGACAGGCTACTTCAAAAGAAACGAAAGAAAAAATACATTTATTAACGAGCGCGCCGGGTTCGGCCAAAGAGCAGGAAACGTTGGAAATCTTTAGTATAAATTTTCGTGCCAGCGGCCCTGTTCTTCCGTTTTTTCAACAAAAGCAACGGCCTCGTCGTAAGGCATTTGCCCGTTTTGCTGAATGACCGCAGAAACCGCCCGGCGGACATCGCGCCCCATGTTTACCGCCCCGAAAATGTAAACAAACGCTCCGTTTTGTAACCATTCATAAAAAAGCGAAGCCTGCTGTTCAATTTTTTGCTGAACATAGACTTTTTGGTCCGTATCTCTCGAAAAAGCCACATCGAGCCGGGTAAGCGTTTTTTTCGCAAGCCAGTTTTGCCACTCGTCGCGGTAAAAAAAGTCGTGTTCCCGGTGTTTTATTTTTGTTTGAAGGTGCCACAAAACCTGTTTCAGGTAGGCGCCCGAAGAAGATTTCAAAAGAAAAAAAACATTATTTGAAACTTTTATTATTTTTGCACCCGAAAATTGTCCTGTGGTGTAACTGGCAACACGTCTGACTCTGGATCAGAAGAGTCCAGGTTCGAGCCCTGGCAGGACAACCAACAAACAAAAGAGCCGCATTGAATTATGCGGCTCTTTTGTTTATCTGAAATTTAGTCCTTTAATTCCAATTCCCTCAAAACTTTACCCGACATCAGATAACTCGATTCATAACGTTTGGTTTTAAACCACCCGACTGACATTTTATGTAGCTCATCCTTAATTTCTTCCAGCGATTGAGTAATGGATGACTGAAAAAGGTCCACACACTTGCTGCAGCAGGGTTCTTTTAATTCCAGGGTTGTAAAATAAGCCCTTTTTAACGTGTTGATTGCAGGCTGGAATTCTTTGTTCCTTCTGTATTGCTCTGCTTCCAGATAACTTTTGTTAATGGCTGGAAGTTGTTTTATGCAGTGTTTCCCCTGGATCGGGCAATTTACCAATTTGAATTTGTCCTGTGCGTCGTTGAAATATTCGCTTTCTGTCGTTGAAAATGAAAAAAGACTTTTTCTACTGGCTTTCATATCGTAATTTTTTCTGTTTATTGAACCTGGTTTGGTGAAACTGA
>CAYWBV010000632.1:0-1949 GCA_964455785.1 uncultured Maribellus sp. | reverse complement strand
TTATTCCTGAAAATTAAGAATAAGACACGGCATCTGAAAAAAACTTGCGGGAAGAATAAATTTTAATTGATAAAACCGCCGCGGGGTTTACCTGGGTGGGGGTATGTTTTTGTCTTCCTGCTCCTGTGTTTGTTTAAGTTCTTTTTTAATCAATGTGTTCAGGCGACATTGTTTGTTTTGTTTCCAAAATGCACTATTTATAATGCAAAATAGAAACGAAAATCAGTGGATCTGAATATAAAAAAGAAAGATTTTGAACACTTACTATTCAATAAAAGAAATAGTGAGCGTATCCTCTCAGTCGGAGAATTCATTCACGATTTAAGATGATTGTAATTTGATATCGGACGACTGTAATCTGCCACAAATCGATTGTAATTTGCCGTAAAACGACTGTAATCTGCCATCGGATGACTATAATTTGCCGTAAATCGATTGTAATCTGCCATCGGATGACTGACACCTGTCAGAAATCGACTGTAATTTGTCATCTGACGGCTGAAACTTGTTGGAAAATATCTTTGAGCTGTTGGATACCCGTTGTCAACCAACGTCAACGGCCTGTCGGAAGTTCAATATTGATCTTATTCGCTTTTGGGTTCGCGGTACGGCGACTCCAGTTTTCTTCCGCGGTAGGCAAACCGGGTTGACATGATGTTCAGGATTTCGTTGGCCGAGCTCTCAACGGGTTTGTTCGATACATTAATCACGGTAAACCCGCCGCGGTCGAATGTAAACATGGCCTGCCGGATTTCTTCGCGCACCGATTGTTCGTCGATGTACGACTCATTCTCGTAGTTATTCCAGTTGGCCAGCCTTTTTTTGCGGTGGGCAATCAACTGCGACGCGCCAATGTGGAGCCCGAATACGCGGTTCGGATCGATTTGGAAAAGTTCTGCGGGGGGCGGAATATCTTTCACCAGCGGCACATTGGCCACTTTCCATCCGTACATTCCGAGATAAACACTCAACGGCGTTTTTCCCGACCTCGACAAACCGGTCAGCACAATTTCGGCTTCGTCGAGCCGGTGCGGGCTCATCCCGTCGTCGTGCGACAGGGTAAATTCAATTGCCTCAATCCGGTCGAAATATTTGTCGTTTAACTCGCGGTACAACCCCGGGTGTTTTAACGGCTGAACTTCAATCATTTCCTCGAGGTAGTTGGCCAGGGGCCCCATAAAATCGACAACCCTCACTCCAAATTCCTCACAGAGATCATTAACTTTTTTCCGGTGGTCGGGATTGACCATGGTGTGGGTAATAATTCCGCCGTCGGCTTTGGCTTTCATTACGATGTCGAAAATATGGTCTTCGCTGATCACATTCGGGACAATAATGACCGGGATATTGTTTTCGGGGTACTGAATGAGCAGCGCCTGCACCATGTGGTTCCCCGAAATTCCGCGGCCACCCGAAACCACGTATATCGGCGGAGGAATGATTCTGTTTGAATTGTTCATCGTTCTGTTTTCCAATAAAAACAAAGATAGGGGCATTCCGGTTTTGAAACGCCCCTGTTTTGGTATATCTCCGTTTAAATAATGATTTGTTTATTTTGGACTAAGTTTCATTTCGAAACGAGCTGCCCCGCGAACCGAATTAATCGAAAACGGGTCGGGGTGATACCGGTTTTCGAGGTACAGCCGGGTTTGGTCGAGGTAAAAATCGCTGGCCGGGATACCGCTCGTGCCGGTCGGGATAATGGTTTTCGACCTGTCCCAGTTTCCCACGTCAAAAATATGCCGGTGCGATGCCCCGTGATTTACCTTATATACATTTTTAAAGGAATAGGAATAGGGGCAAACGGTATGAAAACTCCCCGGCATTTCAAACGGGCCGCGGTTTAAATTCAGCGCTTTGTCGAGGGCGTTTACCACCCCCAGCGGATGGCTCAGCGTGAATGTGTGTATTTTGCCCCAGTTCCAGGCTTCCACATCGGTTCCCAGTTC
>CAYWBV010000631.1:0-1957 GCA_964455785.1 uncultured Maribellus sp. | reverse complement strand
TATCAATTTTGGGGCAGTTTTTCACCACATCATCCACGATTTCTTTCATCTGCTGTACTCCGTTTGCACGGCGCGGATCGGCAATCAAATGATTAGAGTCAATGTTTTTCAGATAATCGGCCATTTCTGCAATCCAGGCTCCTTTGCTGTTGGGAACTTCATTGCCAAACTCCCATGCTAAAATTGCCTTGTCATTCTTATATTCCTTTCCCGTGAAATAATTTTTCCGGGTTGCCATAGTCTTGAGCAGGTGTTTAAAACCTTCTTTCACCACCGGGTCTTCATAATAATTTTCTCCGCCATACAATTTAGAAAACGAAGCGGTTGAACCCCAGAATTTATTTTCCTTAACCAAACAAAGAATTACCCTGATGTTGTACCTGTTGCACAATTCCAGCATTTTATCGATGCGCCTGAAAGCGGTTTCGTTATAGGAATGAGGTCCTGTAACCAGGGCTTCAAACTCGCCCGAACCATCTTCTACGGTAATTCCCCAGGTGCGGATAACAGTAACTCCCATTTGGACCATATCTTTAAAATAGGCTTCCATTTCAAAGGAAAGTTCGATTGGATCGTAGATGTAACCGCTTTCAGGATTGGTGTTCTTATAACCATCGTAATGCCCGTTAATATTGGGCGTATTGACGCTGATAAAACGAAATACATTTTTACCGTCTTTTAGTTGATCCCCATCCCGGGTAATAAAGTTTGTGAATGCATTTGAGTTGAAAAAGGTTAGAATAAAACCTACAGCAACCAAAATTTTTAATTTACCCATATTAACTTTAAATTCAGATGTTTCAAATAATCTATCAACTTGTCCTAATAAATAACCGGATTTTCAAATTTTATTTCATTATACATTTGAAAGAATAAAGGATCACTTCATCACAATTTCGTACCACACGGTTTGGTAGTCGGGTTTTATATTAATTTCGCATGTCTTATTATCCACCTTATTTACCGGGATTTTCTGTTTGCGATCTCCTCGGGGATCTAGAGCAAAACATTCCGTTTTTTCAGCCGGGGCAGAAAATTTTATTGTAGCAGGAATACCTTCGGCCAGAACAGGACCGGTTCCCCAATCGGTTAGTTTAATTTTTGTTTCAGAAGTTTTTTCAACCACCATTCCTTTATTTTCAACCAAACCTGTTGCTGCCAGCAGAATATTGGCAGGGAGACCGGACTCGCCAAATCCAGTGGCATTCTTCGAAACCAGGGATATGGTTGCCCAGCCAAGCCGCGTATTCCCGATTTCAAGTGTAATACTTCCCAAATCAATTGTTCTGCCTTCGGGGAAACCGGTGAACAGTTTCGTGTTTGTTGTATTAACAGTCCAGTAACCAGCGTCTTCTTTTTCCATGTTCCAGGTCAACTCTCCGGTGTCGCTGGTAATTATTTTCTGACCGTTATTTATTTCTGAACCCGGAATTATTGTTTCAACCGGTGTTTCTGTTAGTTCGACACTTGTTTTATGAATCAAGCTCAGTCTTGGATCATAACCCGCCGCGTCGATTCCAACCCTAACCTTTTTGGATATGGACAGGCTGTCAAAATAGGCTGAATGGTTCACTTTTGCCACCACAGACTCGTTTGCCGTTTGCACATCTCCCCGTAAATAGATGGCGGCGCAGGCAGGCATGTGGGCCAGTACATCTGTACGGGCAATCATATCAAAGAAATAAGTCATGGATTGTGGCTCAAAATCAAGTCTGTGATTGTATGTGTATTGAAATACGCCGTCCCAGTCCTGTAACCTTCCATAGGCACGCAACATTGGTTGCCCTTCTGCTCCGTACTGGTTTGGAAAAGGATGGTTGTATTCGCTAATTGTGAAAGGTTTACCTTCAACGCGCTGAACAGCCATTTCATAAATATTATTTAATGAATTGACCATGGAAACATTCCCGATTTCCCATGCCGGATTTACCGGACCAGGGTGACACCAGTAAGAATG
>CAYWBV010000630.1:0-1967 GCA_964455785.1 uncultured Maribellus sp. | reverse complement strand
TTTTTTGTGCTTTTTTGACTTCCTTGTAAAAACAAAAAGCGCTTAAAAAATTGATTTTAAGCGCTTTTTAATTTTGATGATTTTTTCGTCGTGCCCAGAACAAGACTCGAACTTGCACACCGTAACCGGCACCAGCCCCTCAAGCTGGCGTGTCTACCAATTTCACCATCTGGGCAATTTGTCGATGAACGTTTTTGGCTTGCCTGGCGGGTTCTTCGTCCGATTAACTCCCGGGCTGCCATCCAAACCATATTTTCAAAAATCGAGACTGCAAAACTATAAAAATTCTTTAATCTGAAATCGGTTTTCCTGAAAATGTTCCAAAATTATCGTTCATATTCTTCTTCGAATTTGGTTTTTACCACCACATCGTTTTTCACCGTAAAATAGTAACGTTCGGTCTTTTTTACCGGAGGTGTCACGATAGGGTCGAGTGTCAGTTTTCCCTGGCTGATTTCAGTACTTTCCAATTCTTTTAATACCTCGAAGACATAAATTTTTTCATTCTCCCTGTCAAAAACAGTTTTAGGTTCTCCAAATTTTTCTTTCAGTTCGGCTACAGATTGGCCAATATAAGTTTTGCGAGCCTGTTTTCCCGTCGCGCATGAGAATGTTGTAAAAATCAATAAAACGAGTATGAACCGATACATATAAATCCGATTTTTGGCGCAAAGTAATCAGAAAAGATGAAACCACTTTCAAATTAAATCTATTTAACTATTCCCCTGTTGAAAACTAACATGCTAATCGAATCAATTTATCCCTCCGCCCAATGATAATTTTCTATCTTTGTGGCGTGTTTTAAAACATGTTCTACTTAAAATCAACCTGCGTAATGATTCAATTTTTTAAAACTCAAAGTAATAGCATTATCGCGGTAAGTTCCGCAGAACCTTTGAATCCTGTAAACATCGAAAAATTAGTCTGGCTTTTTTCCGGCGCTGAATATCTCCAGGAAACAGAAATCCAGGGGTGGTTTGTCGGGCCGCGCAAAGAGATGCTGACGCCGTGGAGTACCAATGCTGCGGAGATTACCCAGAATATGGGAATTGAAGGTATTGTCAGGATGGAGGAGTTTTTCCCGGTGGAAAACGAGAAGACCGGACACGACCCGATGTTACAGCGGTTGTATCAAAATCTGTCGCAAACGATTTTTACGATCAATAAACAACCCGATCCGATTTTATACATAAAAGACATTGCTGAATATAACGAAAAAGAGGGACTGGCATTAAGCGACGATGAAATTGGTTACCTTGCTTCGGTGGCTAACGAGATGGGCCGTCTGCTTACCGACAGCGAAGTCTACGGTTTTGCGCAAGTGAACTCAGAACATTGCAGGCATAAAATTTTTAACGGAACATTCATCATCGACGGGAAAGAGATGGAGTCTTCACTTTTCCAGATGATCAAAAAAACCTCGAAAGAGAACCCCAATAAAATTGTTTCGGCTTACAAAGATAACTGTTCGTTTGTTCAGGGGCCGGTGGTGGAGCAGTTTGCCCCAAAAACGCAGGACAAACCTGATTTTTTCGAAATAAAAGAGATTGAAACGGTGCTTTCACTAAAAGCGGAAACACATAATTTCCCGACCACGGTTGAGCCTTTTAACGGGGCTTCTACAGGTACCGGCGGTGAAATTCGTGACCGGATTGGTGGCGGTAAAGGAAGTTTCCCAATTGCCGGGACAGCGGTTTATATGACTTCGTACCCGCGCACCGAAGCCGAACGTCCGTGGGAGCAGGCTACCGAAGAACGCAACTGGCTTTACCAGACTCCTGAAGAAATCCTGATAAAAGCCTCTAACGGCGCCAGTGATTTCGGAAACAAATTCGGCCAACCCATTATTAATGGTTCTGTTCTTACGTTCGAACATTTTGAAAATTTCAAAAAATACGGCTACGATAAAGTAATTATGCTGGCTGGAGGTATCGGTTTTGCCAACAAAAAATACAGTTTAAAAGACA
>CAYWBV010000629.1:0-1970 GCA_964455785.1 uncultured Maribellus sp. | reverse complement strand
ATGAATGGAAAATTGATTTGCTTTATCTTAATTGGAATTCTGATATTTGGTTGTCAGAAAGACGAATTTGATAAAAACTCCCTTTTAACCTCTGAAGGACTAAGCTTATGGTGGGGCCATAAAATCTTTGGAGAAGAAGGAAGAGGATTTGTATTTGAATTTTACGAAGCTCAACGTTTTGAAAATTTCTATGAATTAATGTTTGAATACAAAATTGATAATAAACGAAAAAATATTGATATTTATTTAATTGGTAAAGTTGATGAAGGAAAATGTCCTGTATTTCCAAGTCCTAACCAAACAGATAATTTATGCATTTCAAATGGAGATTTTTTTATACCTGAGAATGCACTTAGCCAGGGAGATTATACTTTTACGGTTAGAACTTATGATTTTTCAATTCAATCAAATTTCGCGATTAATGAAAACAAAGTGTCATTGGAAATTCCAGATAACCAATATTTTTCAAGTTCCATTAAAGACGTTTTCCCTACACCAAGAAATTTATTATATGGGAATATTATTTTTAATGGAGAAGAAAAAACAGCGTTTGCTAATGAGTTTTTCGAAAAGTTAGAAGCAATTGGCCTGAAGGATACTATCGTTTCAAATCCTCCATTTAATTTAGAAGTGGATGGAACAGGGAAACCAATAGACAGGCACTGGGAGCCTGACAAGCATAGTTTATCTTTTCTCTACTCAATGGACATCAGCTTTCGTACCATTTTTGAATTATCAAAAGAGCATTTTAATAAATATGATTTGAATATTTATTTGTTTAGCAGTAACGGAGACCAGGCAAGCTTGAGTAAAAGGCATGGAATAAATGTAGTATATGCTGATTAAAAATAAAAAAACCCCCGCTCCCGCGCCGTAGCCGGGGAATATACCACATGCTTCCGGGGCCGCTTTTTATGGCCGGACCACGATAAACAATTGGAGAAATGACTGCAATAGAAACCCAATATTTTACCAACAGACAGGATTGGAGAAAATGGCTCGAAAACAATTTTGAGACAAGAGATGATATTTGGTTGGAATATCCCAAAAAAGAAACAGGAAAAAAGAGAATTTTGTACAACGACGCAGTGGAGGAAGCGCTGTGTTTTGGATGGATTGACACTACAATCAAATCACTCGACAACGAAACGGCCATACAACGTTTTTGTAAAAGAAGAAACAACTCACCCTATTCGCAGGCGAATAAGGAACGACTGAAATGGTTGCTTGAAAATGGTCTGATTCACAAGTCTGTAATTGAAGACATCGAAAAAGTAACGAAAGAAAAATTTGTTTTTCCGGGAGATATTATAAAGAAATTAAAATCGGATAAAAATACCTGGGAGAATTTTCAGAAAATGTCTGAATCCTATAAACGAATCAGGATTGCGTATATCGAAAGTGCAAGAAAAAGACCAGAGGAATTTGAGAAACGTTTGAACCATTTTACAGACAAAACCAAAGCAAACAAAATGATAAAAGGATTTGGTGGAATTGAAAAATATTATTGAATAAAAACTGCCCCGCTCGCGCCAATTTGTAACCGGTGTGAAACAGAAAAAACAGTTTAAAAATACCGGCAAAAGAAATTGATTTATCAAAATCTTCACACTTCAAATAAATATTATCTTTAGAGCCATAAAACCAGAAATTGTAACCATGAAAAAACAAATCAAACTTTTAGTTTTTACTTTGGTGGTCATGTTTGCCTTTATAAGTTTTTCATGCGACGAAGCAAATTGCGACGGTAAAGGCACGTTATCGTTGGAAAACAAAAGCCTTGACACGGTGCAGCGAATTATGATCGACGGTGTTAATTATGGTTCGCTTGATCCGGGCGAAAAGGAGGAAATTGAGCTCGCAGCCGGTCAGCATGTTTGGCAGCTTGTCGGCATCAGCGGTGGCGAGGGTTGTTCGGAAGCCTATGTTATCATTCAGGAATGCGAAACATCCGCTTTTAGCTGCAACAA
>CAYWBV010000628.1:0-1973 GCA_964455785.1 uncultured Maribellus sp. | reverse complement strand
TCATGGTTTCGCGCCACTGTTTATTCCACAGTTTTAACGCCAGCAAATGATCGGGCTCAAACAGGGTAGCAATTTCGCGCAGTTCAATCAGCGAGACCCCCCAGTTTAATTTGTAGTTTATTCCCTTCCGGTTCATGATTTCAGAAACATCGCCATTTTTTCTCAACTTGATTAAAGCGAGTATTTCCTGAAATCTTTTTTCGGTTTCCTGATTGTCGAGAAGAAAATCCATATGAAAGCAATTTGTTGCAAAAATAGTCTTTAAAGTTGAAATTAAAGGAGTCGTCTTTTTTTGTTGTGTCGGGCAATTTTCTACTTTTACCTGAGAATTTGAAACATGATTATGCCTGCCCTGCGCGAATCGATTGACAGAATGTTACAAAGCGAGTTTTACCGTAATATCATCGGTCTTTTTTCCGGGATGTTTCTGGCGCGGATTTTTCCCGCGGTTTTTGCGCTGGTCATCGTCAGGATATATTCACCCGAAAGTTTTGGAGTTTTTGTTTTATATCTTACCATTGCTTCGACCCTTTCGATAGTGTCAACAGGTAAGTTCGAAAATGCCACTATTTTGAGTACAACCTCTGAAGAAAAACGAAATGTCTTTTGGCTGGCACAAAAGATAAACGGGCTGGTCAATTTACTGGCGGCCTTTGTTGTGGGGGTTTACATCGTGGTTACCGGCAATTACAATTTAACCACCGTTATCCTTTTGCTGCTTGTTCCGGCATATTCGTTTTTTTTTGCGGCTGTACAATTACTGCGGAATATTTATATCAGCAACAAACAGTTCAGAAAACTTTCGGAGCTGGAAGTTTCGAGGGCCGTTATTACGGGAATCCTGCAGTGTTTGTTTTTTATATTCCCGGAAACCGGGTTGTTCCTCGGGGCAGTTTTGGCGCAGGCCGCAATTTATTTCTGGTTTTCGCGTCATCTGCCGGAAACTGCCGGACCTGAGTCGCTGCGTTTTACGGCGCGCGAATTACAGCTTGCAAAACGATACATCGATTTTCCGAAGTTTTCGGTGGCTTCCGAAATGTTCAACTTTATCAGCAGCCAGCTTCCCGTATATATGGTCAAACCCCTTTTTGGGGCTACGATACTGGGTTTATATTCTTTTCCCCACCGGTATGTCAGTACTCCGGTTCAGTTGATGAGTAGCTCCATTTCGCGTGTGTATGTTCAGGAAGCACAACTACTGAAAAACAATATCCGGGAGTTGTCTGCACTGACGTTCTCTTTATTTAAAAAACAGTTTTTGGTCGGAATAATCCCTTTTTCGGTTTTGGCATTGTGGGGGAAACCTTTGTTTGCGTTCATTTTTGGCGTTGAATGGGAGTTTTCGGGTTACCTGGCTCAGTTAATCGCCCCGTGGCTTTTTGTGGTGATGTTAAGCTCGCCGCTCTCTTCGGTGATGATTGTAATGGAAAAGCAGAAGATTTCGCTGATGTTCAACATCCTCCTTTTGGCGGCCCGGATTTTAAGCCTTCTGATTGGCGGCCTGGTCTTAAAAGATATTGGCTGGGCAATCGGGTTGTACAGCGCTGTTGGTTTTGTTTTTTTTACCGCCCTCGGAGCTTATTCGCTGAATCTGGCGGGAGTTAATCTTGTACGCACTGTCCTGTTTGTTTTCAAAATCATAATGATAACTTTATTGCCCTTAATCGTAGTTAAACTATGGCTTTAACACCAAAAATCAGGCTGGGCAAATTTAACTGGTGGTCAGGCGAAGAAATCAGTGTAACCGGGTTTACCTGGTTCAATGGGGAATATTTGGACGGAGAAGCGTTTGCAGGGCTAATTAAAAAGAACAGTGACAACTTCGAAAGTTTTAAACGTGTATCTGCCCTTCTGAACGGGCAATTTGCAGTTGTTGTTGAAACTGGCGGGGAGGTCTGGCTGATGTGCAGCCACACCTGGAGTTACCCGTTGTTTTACCGCACAATACAAAATACGTTTTTGGTCAGCGATGA
>CAYWBV010000627.1:0-1973 GCA_964455785.1 uncultured Maribellus sp. | reverse complement strand
ATAGAAGATATCGCGGTGTCGATCACCAGGTTCACAAAGCGGAAGGATTCGATAATTACACGGTTTTCTCCCTCTGGGATACTTTTCGTGCCAACATGCCGCTGTATTCGGTAATCGATCTGGCGCGCTATAACGAATGGATTAAAACGTTTCTCGAAATATACCGGGTGGGAGGAAAATTACCACAGTGGGAACTGGCGGGAAATTATACCGGAGTAATGATTGGATATCACACACACACTGTAATTTTGGATGGTTATGTAAAAGGAATCCGCGATTTTGATGCCGGACTGGCTTTCGAAGCGATGAAAAAACGCGTGGAGAATATTGAATATTACAGCAATTTGGGATTTATTCCGGCCGATAAACTAAGCGGTTCCGTTTCAATGGTGATGGAATATTCCTACAACGACTGGAGTGTGGCTCAAATGGCAAAACAACTTCATAAAGAAGAAGATTTTCAGGATTACATATACCGGGCTCAGTTCTACAAAAATTTGTTTGATCCGGCTACTGGTTTTATGCGGCCAAAAAATTCTGAAAGAAAATGGGTTTCACCTTTTGATCCTTCTGAGGGAAGCGAACATTTTGTGGAAGGGAACTCATTTCAATACAGTTTGTTTGCCCCGCACGACGTAAATGGATTGATTAACCTTATGGGTGGCGATGAAAAGTTTATAACCTGGATGGATACGCTTTTTACCAAACAATCGGCACACGACGAAAATGCTATTGATGCAACCGGTTTAATTGGGCAGTACGCGCACGGAAACGAACCCAGTCACCACATGGCTTATTTGTATAACTATGCAGGTGCTCCCTGGAAAACACAGGCAGTGGTCAGGCAAATTCTGGAAACAATGTATGACGACCGGCCAAATGGTTTAAGCGGAAATGAAGACTGCGGACAAATGTCGGCCTGGTATATTCTCAGCGCCATGGGATTTTACCAGGTTTGCCCGGGAACGCCGGAATATATAATCGGGAGCCCGGTTTTTGATAAAGCAACCATCCATCTTGAAAATGGTAGAGATTTTACAGTTGTTGCAAAGAATGTTTCCGCTGAAGATAAATACATTCAATCCGTAAAACTGAACGGGGTTTCTTACCTCAAATCGTGGTTTGCACACAGCGATATTTTAAACGGTTCCGAACTGTCTTTTGAAATGGGACCAGTTCCCAATAAAAACTGGGGCGTTGCAAAACAAGATCGTCCGGAAAGTGAAAAATATGAATCTGCTGCCGTTCTTCCGTATTCCGTTACCAACGATGAATATTTTTTGGATAAAGCTTCAGTAGCCTTACAATGCGACGATAAAGAAGCCAGAATTTATTACTCGACCGATGGAAGCCGGCCAACCGATAAGTCGAACCTTTATACTGCGCCTGTTGTGTTGTACAAAACAACAAACCTCATGTTTGCTTCCTTTAAAGATGGGATGATGCCAAGTGTCCCGGTATCCGTTCAGCTAAATAAACTGGAGTTTGAGGATTTTAAAAATTACGAAGGAAGTGGCATTTTCAAAAAAGGACTGAATTATAAATATTATCATGCTCATGTGATGGAGGAAAACGACCTGGATCAATTAACTCCGGTTGAAACAGGAATTCTCCCCAATTTCACCATCGGGCAGCGCAAACGCGAAGATTATTTTGGATATATTTATTCGGGATACCTTGATATTCCGAGGGATGGTATTTATACTTTTTCGATTAAAGTGAATGACAAGTGTACTTTGTATCTGGATGACAAAGAGTTTTTGCGCGGCGGGTTTAAAACCATCGCTTTAAGAAAAGGGAAATATAAAATTGACGAGAAGTATTTTCAGTTGGGGGCAAAAAAATTTAATATTGTTAGCTGGCAAGGCCCCGGTTTCGAACAGCAGGAAATCCCCGCGTCGGCGCTTTTTCATCATGAAAATATCTACTAATATTAAATACAGTACTTATGAAACGAGAAATCTTTTTTCTGA
>CAYWBV010000626.1:0-1981 GCA_964455785.1 uncultured Maribellus sp. | reverse complement strand
AGTCTTTTAATGTAACCCGCTCAACGATTTTTTGGGTTTCGGCAGAAAGGATAACTACCGAATAACGGCCTTCCACAGCAATCCATTTTTCGTCGGGCGAAAGCACACAGTCGAGCGCATGGTTCTCCAGCTCGGTTTCGCCAAAATATATCTGTTCTCCCGCCGGGTCAATCCAGCGGTTGTATGGCATCATCACCGGGAGCTGGTCGCCGGTAAGTCTCTTTTCTTCGAACGAACTGAGGTGTTTGGCCTGTTGCCGTTTGTCTTTTTTGTTTTGTGCCTGTCCGGTTAAGGCGATTAGCACAACCAAAATCGCCAGGATTATTCGAAATACATTTTTCATCAAGTTTACTTTAGAACTTTATCAACACCTGTAAAATGAATTTGTTTCAACATTCATTGGATTTGGAATATAAAATTAAACCTCAAACTGTAATGTTATCCATAACGATCTTCCCACACCGTCGATGCCTGATCCGTGGATGCGGTACGCCTGATTAAAAATGTTTTGTAACCCGGCGTTCACCGAAATTTTTTCCCACGAATAACCCGCTTTAAAATTCAGGATATTCCAGCCGGGTGTTCCGCCTTCGGGAATCCGGTGATCGTCGATGTCGCCACCGGAAAGCCGATCCTGTTTGGTTGCAAACAGAAATTCAACCTCGCCAAATACTTTCGATTTTGAATATTGTAATGCCAGTTTTCCGTTGAGCGGTGGAATCCGGCGCATCGGTTCATCATTTTCGAGGTTCTTCCCATACGTCCATGTGAGGTTATTGACAAACGAAAACCGCGGGTTCAGTTTAAACTCCGATTCAAATTCTACCCCCGAAATGTTCGACCGGGCAATATTCGCTTTTTTGTACACCCTGTCCCCGTCAATATATTCGCTTCCGTTGTAGGTTGATTCTACCCGATCAATCTGGTCGTTCAGCCGGGTGTTAAAAACGGTCACTGCCAGCGAGAAACGGTCAACCGAACGTTTGTAGCCGCCTTCTATCGTAAACGATTTTTCGGGCGCGAGGTCGGTCGAAGGAATTTCAATGCCGTAGTCGAACAACCCGAAAGTACTGATGTCGTTGATATTGGGTGCGCGAAAAGCGGTGTGCGCCGAAAGAATAAACTGCTGCCGGGGCGATGTAAAATACTGGAACGATAAGTTCCCCACCAGCGAACTGGGGTTTAATGTCACTTCACCAAAATCATCGTCAACCGAATGGATGCGGAATGTGTTAAACCGGCCGCCAAAATGAACCCGCAATTTTTCCAGTTTCAGGGTGTGCTGGCTAAAAGCTGCGAGGCTTCCCATTTCAGAATTGTCAGGATAAAGACCGCGTTTTTCGGTCGTTTCGCCCGTGGCCGTGTTGGTTTCTGTTTTGCCCGAGCCCACCTGGTCGGAATAATATTCGATGCCGGTTACCGCTTCCCAGTTTTTATTGATTTCGGAATAATTTTCAAACGTAACCCCAAATGTTTTTACCACATCGTTTTCGCGGGTGAACGTTGTCGAATTTTCTTTCTGAATTTTCCGGGTTTCATCCGAAAGCTGTGTCGAGACGGTAACATTTATTTTTCGGAACAACGGGTTTTTGCTGAAGTGTTCTCCTTTTGCATAAGCCAGCCGGTGGATTTGCGGGTCGTAGGAATAGGTTTGGTAGCCGCGTTGCGCCACCTGGTCGTAGCGGCCCACATCGTTTTGGATCAGATACTGATAAGCTGCCGTCACCTGCCAGTTTTCTGCCATTCTTAATTTGGCTTTCAAGTTAACGCCGGTTTCGTCGTAACCCGAGGGACGCTCGTAGCCCAGCGAGCCGCCGGCATAAATGTCGCCAAAATCCTTATAATTGACATTTCCAAGAATCGCAAAGTTCTCCGAACGAAACGACAATTCACCTGAACCCGATTTTTCCATATCCCTGCTCATGTATTTCAGCTTTCCACGTCCGCCGAAACGGGCTTTTCCTGAAAAGTATTCAGGCGA
>CAYWBV010000625.1:0-1989 GCA_964455785.1 uncultured Maribellus sp. | reverse complement strand
TTACCAACAAACTCGAAGCCTTGCCGGTAGAAAACATTTCTGTTCCCAATAAAATAAAAGGGGCAGTCCTTTCCGAAGACCAGCAAAAAAGGCTCGGGGCAGGAGAAAAAGTGCTGGTAGAGAAAATGGTTTCCCGCACAGGCCGGTTCTTTGACGGGTATATCCAAATCAATGCTTCGGACAAAAAGTTTGATTTCACTTACGAAGGACTTGACCGTAACCGCTATTCTCAAGAGAATAAGGAAGTCCGCCGCCAGCAGAAAGAAAATGCACCGGAAGGGGAATCCGAAAAACAAAAACAACTCTTTATTCCACAAAAACTGCTTGGCGTTGAACTGACTGAAAAACAGCAGGAATTTCTTAAAGCAGGCCAGGCCACCTATATCAGGGGAATGATGAAAGACGACAAGGGGGAACCATTCAATGCATGGGTAAAACCCAATCCTGAAAAAGTAAAATTCGATTTTTTCAAATGGAATCCTGATAAAGCTAAAAAGCAGGGAGCAGAAGTGAAACCTTCAGAAGAAAGCAAAACACAGGTAGCCGTCAACAACGAAGGTAAGACCAATGAAGCGACCAAAAATGTGAAAGAGCCATTAAAACAGGGACAACAAAAGCCTACGGAAACCCAGTTTAAACAAGAGGCACGCAGGCCTGCTCCAAAGAAAAGCGGCATTAAAATCTGAGTACTGTTTTAAACAGTTCCGGATGAAAGCAAAAGAAGACAAGTTCAACCGGGAATGGTTATATTTACCACTGAATATACCGCTGCTTTCTTCAATAAGCAGAACTTTTCTTTGTTTATTGTTTGTCAGTGACGGATATTTTAGTGGTGCGTTCCGGGTGGGAACCCGGAACGCTTTTGCCTGATATACCTTCCCTTTTTAACCACTAAATATCCGTTATCATGAGAAACACAAAAAATAAAACAGGACAGGAATTGTCCTATTACGGGCTTTCACTTCTTTCTTACCTCAAAGAAAACCACCCCGAGCGTACCGGAGATAAAACTTTTATAGAAGAACGTGCTGATGCTGCAGCAGAAACATACAGCAATGCTGTTAAAAACGGTCAGACACACATTGAAGCCGAAAAACTGGCTTCTGAGGTACTTTACCAGGGTCTGCATTTTTCCGCTTACAACACCCTTGTTCATATTCTTTGGAACGAATTTTCAGCAGAAATACCTGAAGAAATGGCAAAGGAGATTGCCCTTCAAATCTTAACTCAATGCAGTGAGGTGCTGGACAAATACGACCTTTCGGATGATTTTGCCAGTACCTCTCAATACGATGAATTATATACTGAACTGACGGGAACCGTCGAAATACTGCTCGAAGATGGCTTACAATAAAAAGGGACATCTGCGGGCAAATATCGATGCGATAAAAACGGCATTTATCCTTGAACGGGAGAATAGGCTGGCAACATCCGAAGAAAAAGAAATACTCGCCCGCTATTCCGGTTTCGGTGCCATTAAAGAAATCCTCGACCCTCTTCCGGCTAACGGTTCAGTCAATCCCCTGATAAATGAATTGCATGATGTTTTACGTGAAAATACCCGTGATGAAAAAGAATACAAACGCTGTTTCGACGGCCTGAAAGATTCTATACTTACAGCATTCTACACACCACAGGAAGTAGTAAATGCACTTGCTGGGGCACTTATTGACAACGGAATCAAACCGTCCCGTTTGCTTGACCCGAGCGCAGGAACGGGTGTATTTGCCCAGGCTTTTAAACAGCTTTCTCCCGACATGGAAGTAACCTGTTTTGAGAAAGACTCGATTACCGGAATGATACTCAAACACCTTCACCCTGAAGATAAGGTAATAGTAGCGGGTTTTGAAAATATTGAAAAAAAATATGCCGGTTATTACGATGTAGTAGCAAGTAATATCCCGTTCGGGGATGTGGCGGTGTTCGACCCGACTTTATTCTCCGATAGCAATCCGGCCAAAAAGATTGCCTCACGCTCCATTCACAACT
>CAYWBV010000624.1:0-1989 GCA_964455785.1 uncultured Maribellus sp. | reverse complement strand
CCCAAGGGTTGAGTCGTCAATTGCGGAAGCGGAAACAATAAGCTGGGTTACTGGTTTTATACCCCGGGATGCCGCCAACGACGATGCAAAATATTGGACCAACAATACCACCGGAAAGGAAACCCCCAATACCCAGATTAAATTATTCAGCACATTGTACGATTCCTCCCTTGAAACTGCAATGGTTAAATCGCCGATTGTTTTACCATTTTCCGTATTTACAGGGAAGTGACCCAACCGGACTAACTGGTTGTTTATTTTACCATTATAAAATGTCGTATTTTTTACCGGATTATCAAGTGTCAGGTTTTCCGGCAAATTATTTGAACGAAAAATAACATTTCCGTGGGTGTCTTTTATCTGTAGGAAGATTGGATTTACCTCTACCTGACTGTGTTCAGCCTCTTCCCACTCAGGCATTTTATTGATAATGATCGAATCCTGAAGCCAGAAAAGATTGCTGATGACTTCCTCTTTTTCATCGAGGATATCTCCGTCGAGGTGATTATATGAAGTATTATAAACAACAAAACAGGTGGTCAGAAAAACCAGCGCAGTAATTAACGCAACGGCAAGGGTGTTAAAAAGCGCAATTCGGTTTTTGAACTTTAATGTCATTCGTACTCTTCAATTTTATAACCTACACCCCGCACTGTTGTAATTATCGAAGGTTTTCCGGGTTCGTCCAATTTTTTACGCAGGGCATTAATATAGACGTCAATCACCGAGGTGTCGTAATCGAAATGAATATCCCAGACTTTTTCGATAATCCCGGTACGCCGGCAAACTTTGCCTTTGTTTCGTAAAAAGTATTCGAGCAGCGAAAACTCTTTTTGGGTGAGTTCAACCTGGCTGCCGTTTTTTGTTACCGAGTGTTTATCGACGTCGAGTTCAACGCCGGCGGCAGAAAAAATCACTGACTGAATTTCGCCTTTCCTCATGTGTACACGAATCCGGGCCAGCAGCTCTTCAAAAGAAAAAGGTTTGCGGATGTAATCATCGGCGCCGGTCTCCAGGCCAAAAACCACATCGTCAACCGTATCTTTTGCTGTTAAAAAAATTATGGGTACTGTTTTGTTTTCTTTACGAATGTTACGGCAAATCTCAATACCACTGAGTCCTGGCAACATCCAGTCGAGTAAAATAACGTCATATTCTTCAATGTAGCTGAGGGCGAGTTGCAAGCCCATCTTTCCGTTGTCTGACACATCTACTGCATATCCTTCTTCCTCCAGCCCGTCGCGGACGAAATTGGCAATCGACGATTCGTCTTCTACAATCAGTATTCGCATTGCTTAAATTTCAGTTACCTGTTTTCAAAGATACTGAAAGCTTTTAATCCTCATTGGAAATGCTACCAAAATCAGGAAGCGCTAATTCCACTCCGGCGGCATGCTTGTACACGAGTTGACCGCCAAGATAACCAGTGACAGATACAGAACCTGCCAGTGCAGTAAAAAGAAGGATAAAAGCCCAGGCAACCCACCGGCGGTTGTATTTTAAGAGGAAAACAACCGCCCGAAACAGAGCTGTAACGATAGCCAGCCAAAGTGTTACTGTAGCCGCCTGTTCATGCAGTTCGAGCGGTATTTTAAGGGGGCCTTCTTCAATTCCCTCTCCTGCCATATTTCCGCTTATGTAGGCCACAATTGCGCCAACTGCACCGAACAATAACAGAAAGGCTGCTGCATTTTTGAAAAATTCTCTTTTATTAAAAACTCCAATAATTTCCGAAAAGAATCCCACCATTAATAACGCAATCGGAAAATGGATAATCATGGCATGAAAATGTGTCGCTGAAATCATAATGTTTTTTTTTCGACAAATCTATATGCACAATGATTTAAATTCGGTTAGGACACTCTTAAGATTGTCTTAAAAAGAAAAAAGCCGCTGTTTTTCAGTGGCTTTTTAAATTATCGCTGTTTATCTGGTTTTTAAATGAATTTTTCCCTTTTTTGAAGGTTAAACAACCCGTACAGGATAAAT
>CAYWBV010000623.1:0-1991 GCA_964455785.1 uncultured Maribellus sp. | reverse complement strand
TCATTACCACCGCCAGCTCTGTTTTTTTGTTCAGGATTCCGGCCAGCGAAGTTAATGTTGAAACCTGCGACCGGTCGAGCGAATCCTGTGCAAACGCAAACGGCAGGTATTCCAGTTTCTCGGGGTTTGTACCGGCCAGGCCGGCCAGCGCGTTCAACGGCGAAGCGGCGGTTTTTATCATCAGGTTGGCAAAGGTTTTCCAGATAAGTTTGCCAGGTTTAAACTTCGGGTCGGAGGTCGAACCTGTCACCGGCATATCGATGGTGATGTTGTCGTTAATATCTTTGATGATGTACAAACCCAGCCGCAGCGGCACTTTTAATACGGCCTTGTCCGATGTTTTTTTTCCGAATTCGAGCTCCCGTATTTTGATGTTGTTCTGGCTTTCCAGCCGCCGGGTGTCCATTTTTAATTTGATGTCGTAGTTAAACCAGCCCTGCGTTACCGGCGAGGTGATAAAAAATTCGGAATAGGGCGAAAACCTGACCAAATCGATCTGTTTGATTTCACCGTCGAGTTCAAAATTTTTGGGTTCTGTCATACTGAAAACCGTTTCCCCTGAAAACAGGCCCGTTTCGTTGATGTGGGCCGAAAAACTTACGGGAATACGTTCGGCATTTGTTGTGAGGCCAAGCAGGGTTGTATTCAAATCGCTGACGGTGGTAAACGAAGCGCGGTTTAACGTATTGTCGGCAAACGAAACCTGCCCTCCGTTAATTTGTAAAGTGTCAATTTCGTAGCTGGTTTCGGGTTGTTCCGCAACGCCGCTTTCGGCCGACACAACAAGTTCAGCCGGGTTTTGGGTCGAATCGGTTGCGAAGTAGGGAAGTAAAAAACGTTCGAGATTGGTTGTTTCTTTATCACGAACTACCGAAACCCGGGGCTGGTCCAGTGTAATTCCTGTAAACCCGAAATGGTAAGTTTTCAGGTTGATTTCTTTGATGTTGGCCCTTATTTCGCCGGCGGTAGCAATTTCTTCCAAACGGCTGTCGGATACCCGCAAATCGTTCACTTTTGCAACACCCGAAACCGTTACGTTCATGAGGTCAACCATATCGCCGCCGATTTTTATTTCCGAAGTCAGAAGCCCGTCCAACGTTCCGATGTCGGCGTAATCTTTCAGATAAGCCGCAATGGGCTGAATGGAAACGGCGCTGGTTTTTACATTCACCTCGTAGCTGTTTTTCTGGTTGTCAACCACTGCCGCCACCTCTACGGTTCCCTGTTCGCCGATGTTAAACTTTGCACCCATGTCCGACTGGTTTCGGTTCCAGGCAATCAACGGAAGTTCGAGGTTCAGGTTTTTAATCTCCACCTCGTTGTTGAGGGATTGGTCGGCGTATTTTAAATTCCCGCGGGTGAGGCTGATGTTATGGATGCTGAATTTTAAGTCCGCAGCGGTTGTGTCTGTTGGGGCAACGGCGCTGTCTTCCGCCGGAATCAGGTCGTCGAAATTAAAGCCCGAATCGGTCTGAACAATATTTGCCTGTAAACTATCAATGCTAATTTTTGAAAAGGAATATTCGTTTTTGAACAATTTCCACGGGGCGAAATCGACAAAAAGTTCGCGGAAAGCTACAAAATGGCTGGTTTTGTCGGCCTCGTACAGTACCACGCCGCTGGCTTTCACCGTCATGTTCAGGTAATTAAAATGTAACCCGGCAATGTCCACCTTTCTGCCAATCAACGTTTCGCTGTTTTTCACCAGGTAATTTTTTGTGATGGAGGAAAGGAAAAACAAAACGAGGACAAACAAAAGAACAACCGCCCCCAAAATGATATATCGTTTTTTAAACCGTTTCATAACCGTCTTTTTTTTACAAAGATAAAATCTAAGGTTTGTTTTGTTACCGTTTTATCCGAAATAACCCTTTTTTGAATCGCAGAAAAAAGAGGAACCAATTCCGGTGAAGATTATATTTTTTTCGTCCATCCCGACTGTTTTTACCCGCCAACTCCTTAAATTACATGTTCATTTACTTTCAGCGTGG
>CAYWBV010000622.1:0-1992 GCA_964455785.1 uncultured Maribellus sp. | reverse complement strand
TTCGCATTTAACCGTGTTGCAGGCCTACGAAGAATTTCACAAATCGGATTTAAAACTGGTATAAAAAATTCCGTCCGTATTACTACGAAATCTGATTGTTAATCACGGATAGCTTATTTAATCGTTATGAATCTTTTTACGGCTTAATAGTTGCTGCATAATTTAATCCATATTATTCAGTTTAACCGATAGGTCTGTTTTTTATGCCACAAAGTCCCGAAAACTCAAAGATTCACAAAGAGATTTTTCTTACTGTTGAAGATTAATGTTTTTAAGGATGAATTCTTCATTTTATTTTATAGTTTTCTTTAGTGCTTCTTTTTAGTGCTTTAGAGTCTTTGTGGCAATTTTGAAAACGACACAATTTAGACCATTGGATTTAAAAATCGTATAAAAAAAATCCCGCACAACGGCGGGACAAAATTTTAATCCTGTTTCAACTAAACCAGTTTAACATTCACGGCATTTAATCCTTTTTTTCCTTCCTGCAAATCAAAAGTCACTTCGTCGTTCTCCCTGATACTTTCTTTAACTCCGGTTGAATGTACAAAGTACTCTTTCGACGAGTCGGCGTCTTTTATAAATCCAAATCCTTTGGATTCATTGTAAAACTTTACTGTTCCTTTATTCATTTTATTAAGATATTAATTACGTGCAAGTTGTATTTATTGCACTTTGTTTTTAAATGATTTAAGATTAAGAATTTACTGTCCTTTGTTTTAATTTAAGCTTTAATTCAGTTTCCTTTTCTTTATGCCTGGTGTTTTCTTTTACCAGGTTTTTAATTGTTTTTTCCAGTTTTTTGTTTGCCGCGTCACTTTCAATTTTTGCATTTATGATGTCGAGGCGCAAATCCTGTAGCTGAATCAATTGTTGTTTTAATTGCCGTTGTAATTCGAGAAGTTCAATTTCTTTCATTTTCAACGATGTAATATCTGTGGCTGTGAGAATATAATTATCGCCGTGCAAATAAGCGGGTAATAACCTGACAGATAGTTTTAGCCAGGTTGAGTTGGTTAAGGAAATAATAAGCGAACCATTTTTCCGGGGAGTCAACCGGGACAGCAGGTTATCCAGGTTTAACCGGTCGATTGGCGTGATAAAATTTTTAATATACGAACCAATTACTTTATCAACAGGTTCCTGAACCAATTCAGCAAAACGGTTATTACAAAACAGAATAAGTCCTTCTTTTGTTAGCGTAACAGCTCCTCCGTGCATTTCTTCCACAAAAGTACGATAAGGCGTTTCAGCCGAAGAAAGCGAGTAAACCTGTTCTCCTTCTGCCCCTGAAATTACAATCGCATCCACTTTCCCGCTGCGGATTGCCAAAAGCATTTCTTCCGCTTCTACCAGGCGGGAACGTAATTCTTTGTTTTCAAAAATGAGTTGTTCTTGTGTTTTTTTCATTGCGGTTGTTTTCAAAACAAAAAAGTTAATTTTTCTTTTTCAGGTCTAATCCTTTAAGTACTTTCTCCTCGTTCGACATATCTCCAATAATTCTCCGGAAAGGAAGCGGCAATTTTTTTATCAGTGTTGGGGCTGCAATTATCTGTTCCTCTTTGGCCAGTGATGGATTTTGGTACAGGTCAACCACCTCCAGTTCGTATTTCCCTTCAAGATATTCTTCACAAATTTTTTTCAGGTTCGACAGGGCCTGCACCGATCGGCTTGTTGCGCCGGTAATAAACAAACGCAGAATATATTTATCCGGACTTTTATCTGTCACGGTCTGATCAAACTCTTTTGTGGCGTTTTTTATTTTTGTTTTTTTCTCTTTCATAATACTACTTGTTCGAGTGTAATATATCCATTCAGTTTACTGCCAGTAAATCCAGCCCGATAAGTACTCGTTCCGTATCAGACAGATCGCCGATAATTTTACGAACCGGTACCGGCAGTTTGCGAATTAACGTTGGCAGCGCTACAATCTGGAATTCGCTGGCAAGTTGCGGATTTTGCATCAAATCTATCACTTCAATGGAGTATTTG
>CAYWBV010000621.1:0-1998 GCA_964455785.1 uncultured Maribellus sp. | reverse complement strand
GGAACACCCGTGGGTAAATACCCCGCCTGAATTGTTTAGGGAATATCTTCAGTACCTGGCAGAAAATCGTTATACGGTAGTTGCCCTGCGCGATTTGCAAAAATTTGTGGATGTGAAAACGGCATTGAAACAACTAAAACCCGATTTTTCGAAAACATTAAAAAATTGAATCAACAGATGATGATGAAGAATTCTTTTCTTTTGTGCTATTTCTTTATAGTATTCAGTACCGGTTTTTTATCAGTCAGCGGACAGGTGCTTTCCCATCCGGAACGTTGTCTGATTTTTGCCGAACAGTCGGTGCCGCAAATTGCCATTGTGGACACGCAAACCGGGGAAACGGTGTGGAACTGGGTTCCCGCCGAACACATTCAAAATCCGGAACATGTGAAATGGTTCAATAATCCCAGCGACGCCAAAGTGGTGTACAACGGAGAGTATGTGCTGATGACTGCCTCGGGCGGGGCCTGTGCATTGATTCGTATTTCCGACAAAAAAACAATGTTTTATGCACATGCCGGGAAGAATCCCCATTCCGCTGAAATTCTCCCCGACGGAAATATCGTTTGTGCCGCCAGTACCGGAAACTGCCTCACTGTTTTTAAAACCGACACCCTCACTTTTCCCGAAAATGTTATCCAGCGTACTTTTCACAGCCCGTTTTCCCATAACGCTGTTTGGGATCAAAAGCGAAACCTGCTGTGGACAGGCGAAATGCACCAGATCAGAAGCTGGAGGTATAATCTCGATTGTGTAAATCCGCAGCTAACTCCGGTCGATTCGCTGGCTTTCGATGACGAGGAGGGGCACGATTTATTCCCCGTTCCGGGTGAAGATGCGCTTTATCTCAGTACGGTAAAAAAAATGTGGATTTATCACATTCCCGAAAACCGTCTCGAACAGGTGGCGACAAAATACCAGGGAATCAAAAGCATTTCACTGGCAGAAAAAGGCGGGGTTCCGGTTGTCAGCGTTCCCAAAGAACAGTGGTGGACCGACGAAATTATCGACCTGAACGGGAAACGGATTTTTTACCGTGAAGGATTGAAAATATACAAAGCCCGTTGGGTGGCGCCCAACCGGTTCAGTTATCCGGATAACCATCAAATAAAAATTTGCCGGTAAAGCAGTCAAACAGGCGGGGAGAGCGTACGACAAACTTCCCATTTCTTTATAAATTGATGAATAATAGCGCCCTGTTACGTTTTGAGCCGTCCAGCGGGTTGGGGTCCCCCATCCTGTTGGTTTTTGCCCCGTCCTGTTACTCTCTGACCCCCTCCAGCTCAACTGGACGAGGTCGTAAACCAACTGGACGGCCCCAATCTTTAACTGGAAGCCCCCAAAATGGAACTGGGAGGGTAAAAACAGAACTGGAAGGCGGAAAATTACAACTGGACATTCAGAAAATAAAGTTCTTTTTTATGTTACATACGGGACTGGTAATTTATTTTTAATAAGTTTAAGGCCTGAAATTAATTCCATGACTGAAACGCTGATTCTTTTTTCGAACGACCAAAAAAAAGATTTCAGGGAGATCTTTAATCTTTATTACCAGCCGCTTTGTCATTTGAGTTTGTTTTATCTCGAAGATGAAGATGAGGCGAAAGGGGTGGTGCAGGAAGCTTTTGTGAAGTTGTGGGAGGTCAGGCAGGGATTAAATTCCGATTCAAATCTTCGGAACTTTTTATTTACCCTCGTAAAAAACAGTTGCCTGAATATTCTAAAACGAAGGCAAATCGTCCTGAAACATCACGAAAAAATCAGGGAAGTGGAAATCCGCCATCAGTACGAGAGCCTGTCGCGTATCAACGACAATTACCTGGAGTTGAATGAGCTCAGGGAAAAAATTGATACTGCCGTTAAAAACCTTCCTGAACATTGCCGCGTTGTGTTCGAAATGAGCCGGTTCGAAGAAATGAAAAACCGCGAAATAGCCGAAAAGTTGGGCGTTTCGCAAAAAACCGTGGAAGCCCATCTAACCAAAGCCTTAAAAATCCT
>CAYWBV010000620.1:0-2007 GCA_964455785.1 uncultured Maribellus sp. | reverse complement strand
CATGGATTTCAAAAGAAAACACAAAAGACACCAATAAAAGAAATTGAGAAGGCACAAAAAATAAAAAAGGAGTATTATGATGAAAAAGAGTAATATCAAGACATTAGACCAATTTGTTGATGAAGAAATTGGCAAAAAAGGGACTAAAAAACGCGAAAAATTTGAAGCTGGATACGAAGCCTTCAAATTAGGGGTTTTGATTCAACAGGCCCGACAAGAAAAGGGCATGACTCAGGAACAGCTTGCCGACCTGGCCGGGACAAATAAGTCATATATCTCAAAATTAGAAAAAGATTTAAAGGATATTCGATTTTCGACTCTTCAGCGGATTATTAAAGATGGACTTGGCGGGCATCTTGAAATCTCGATAAAATTGAAATGAAAGATGTGAAAATAAAACACATACCGGCAACTTTTTGCAACCTGTATTGCAGGATTTGGTGTAGAGTATAACCTCTGCTCCTTTCTTGAGCGTTTAGCCGTCGCGGACATGAACGCTCCCGGGAATCCGCTACAAAACTATCACAACCTTTGTATGCCATTAAAAGCAACCTTTCCTCAGCAAGTTACATCTTGCTAAAAACTAAAAATCATGAAAAAGAACAGGGCCTCAATTACAATTCTTTTATTCGCGATTTCAGCAATAATAATCGTGCTTTCGTGCTCAAAAGACAACGATGAAAATTGTTCCAAAGAAGGAGAAATTATTGATTACAATGGAAACGAATGTATGTGTTGTCCCGGCTGGACAATAAAAGCAGGACAGGATACCATTAAAGTATTAAATCTTCCGGAGGAAAACCAGGTGCGGGATATTATGGAGGCTAAAGGCTTTCCCATTCCCGTTAAACTGGATTACGAAAATACAACGGGTAGTTGTGAAGATATCTACAAAAGGGTAACTTGTTTGACAATAAAAAATTAACGGCGCATAACCGCGAGCGGCTGTCGTGGCTAGCGGGCATGCATTCCGGAACCCACTACGACAACTATCCACTGACTGCAACGCAGAAGACGAAACAATAACAGCGATCTAAATGTTTTTTTTGAGGAATTAAAATAACTGATGATGGCAAAAATTCTAAAATCCTCCCAAAGGGAATTTCAGGAAAACCCGAATAAAATTGACAATTACAGAATATTCACCGACATTTCGAGAGTCAAAAAAGGGATAAATCCTCAAAATTTAAATTTTGATTTGAGGCAATTAAATCCAGGCGAGTATTCAGCACCCTATCATTTCCACCGATATGCCGAAGAACTTTTTATGATAATTTCGGGTTCGGCAACGCTGAGAACTCCCGGTGGACTGGAAATTGTGGGCGGCGGGGATTTGATATTTTTTGAGAAGGGAGAATCCGGCGCACACCAGTTGTACAACCACACCACCGAAGCCTGTGTTTACCTCGACATCCGGACGTATATCGGCTACGATGTCGCTGAATATCCCGATTCGAATAAAATATTGCTGGCCCCGTCGTTCGAGATTTTTGATAAAGATTCGCAGGTAAGTTATTTCGACGGAGAAAAGAATACGAAAGAGAAGTGGAAACAAATCCGGGAAAAACAATAACACCAGTCGCTAACCGGTCAGATGGCAAACCAACGAACAGTTCTGCCCCTGCACTCCCCTCTCGATTACGGACAACATTATCTTATTTTAAAGTTTTATCAATAAAATCCGCTATTTTGTTTTCATTTAAAAAAAATATTTTCATATTTGCAGCAAATCGTAAGTAAAACGAATGAAAAACAATATCAGCATATCCATTATCAGCCTAATCCTCGGTATTATTCTTCTAATTAAGAAGAAATGAGAATGGTGTGTTGTTAAAAGATATTTGGAAAAATAGAGCCATTCTCAGAAAAAGAGGATGGCTTTTTTTATGTGAAAGGCCGAAGCCGGAAGATGAATGAAATAATGAATAATAAATAATAATGAACCATGAGTGACAGACTTTACATTTTCGACACAACCTTGCGCGACGGAGAACAGGTGCCGGGTTG
>CAYWBV010000619.1:0-2008 GCA_964455785.1 uncultured Maribellus sp. | reverse complement strand
GCCCGGCCTCGCTCGAAATGGAAGACACCTATCTTTATCTCGATCAATACATTGCCGAGCTGATTGAATTCACAGAAAAAAAGTTCGGAAAAGAAAATGTACTTTTTTTTCTGACAGCCAACACCTCGGCCTCGTACCCGGTGGATTACCTGAAGGAAGAATTTCATATCCCTGTTGACAAATTTATGCCGGAAAGCGCCATCGCTCTGCTGAATTCTTTTTTAAACATTACCTACGGCGAAGAAAAATGGATTGAATACTATTCTGATTTGCAGGTTTATTTCGATCATGAGCTCATCGAAAAAAAGAAAATGGATTTGAACGAAATGCGCAATGTGGCCTCCAATTTTATCAACCAGTTTGAAGCGGTTCAGGTTTCGATGCCCGCTTACCAACTCGAACAGGGAAGCTCGGCAAACGGGTTCCTCGCGCCGCTGTTTAAATCGTATGCCAAAAACCGGTCGGGAGATTTTCTGTTTTCGCTGAAAGAGGGCTGGCAACCGTTTTACAAATTCAAAAAAGTAAACTATACCGACCAGACCCATATTCCGCTGGTATTTTACGGGGCCGGCATTCAGCCGCAAAAAATCCTGACAAAATACTACGCCACAGATTTGGCGCCAACACTGGCCATGTTACTTCAAATTCCGGCCCCCGACAAGTCTCAGGGACAAATTATTGAGGAGTTGGTAAAATAAGGTGACTTCTTCTGGTAAAGAATCAAAACATTAATCTTCTTCCAAAAAGTACCGTAGCTGGTCGAGCATAATCGGCACATCGTCTTTGTCGATTCCCTGATCCAGCAGGTGGTGCAAGTCTTCATCAAAAATTTCGAGGAATTCGGCTTCGGCAAAACCAGTTTCGGATATCGATCTTTTATAAAAATCGAGCGCTGCCTTGCGGTTTCCCAAACTCCACTGCACATGCCCCATGTTCATAAAATCGTGTTTATTGGGTTCGTTGTCCATTAACTGTCTGAAATATTTTTCGGCCTGTTTCTTTTTACCGGAAACAAACGAACACCAGCCAATGGGCCGCCACACTTTTTTGTTGCCGGGCGAAAGATATTCCACCTTAAAATAACTTTTCAGGGCCTCTTCAAACTGGCCCAGTTCCAGTTGACAATGACCGATGGAAAGTTGAATATTCAGATTTTCGGGTTCCAGCTTTTCAGCCAGACGATAATATTCCAGCGCTTTTTCGGGTATCTTCAGCTTTCGGTAACACAGGGCAATTTTTTTGAGGTTCCACGAACGGTTCAACTCATACAATTCAGCTTTCAGATAAGCATCGAGCGCCATTTTGTAATCGCCCGACTCCTGATAGCAGAACCCTGTTTTTTGGTACAACTCACCGCTCTTTTCAAAACTCAGCAAATAGTTGAAAATTTCAGCAGCTTCAGTAAAATAATTTTTCGAGAAATAATATTCCGCGACGTTTCGCAGCACTTTTACATCTTCTTTCAAAATATTTCCGAGCGTAATTTTATTGTGAAAATCGAAACGCCAGTTGAAAATATCATCAAAACCATCTTTCCTTGGATGCAGTTTGTAGAAACGGTACAGATCCTGAATATACTGGTTCGAGATAAATTCCGCCTTTCGTCCCGGGGCTGTAATTTCCTCATCTTTTTCCAGTTCGTTTAACTGATCCATTTCGGCTTTCATTCCCTGCGCCATAAATTCACGGTTTTCTTCAGGCAGACTTTGGATGCTCAGGCAAAACGAATATTTATCGGAATTGCACAACACCGGCGCGCTGTCGATGGCTTTGATAAACTGTAGGTTTATGGGTACCGAAGTATCAACGGCTTTGATAATTTCCGGATTCTCCGGGAAAAAAGGAATAAACCAGTTGGTGAGTTCGGCAAAGAAAGGGAACATTTTCAACATCGAAAATGAACCGATAAACACATCTGCGCCTTCCATCTGCAGTTCCGAAAACTCTTCCATTTTGTCCATCAATCCCGGCGAACCTTTAAAAATTTCTTCCCATTCGGGGTTTTTAT
>CAYWBV010000618.1:0-2009 GCA_964455785.1 uncultured Maribellus sp. | reverse complement strand
ATAGTTGTATGTCTGTTGAAAATACAACTCGTAAATCTGCGGAAACCCATTTACAAGATTAAAATAGCGGTTTTCGTAAGTTGGTACGGTATCCGATTTAACAACGGCAAAATTCAGGTGCCCCCACAATTCGTCGCCCCAGATGGTGCCGATGGGTTCGCCCCGAACTAACTTTTGTCCGTTTTTTACCGTTACATTTTTATTGTAGAGATGTTTGTACACGTAATAAATTTCCGGTTGCGATGTACTTTCCAGAAGGACACAGGCTTCTTTTCCTGCCCGATCGAGGTTTTTGTCTTCCACCCAAACAACGGTGCTGTTTTCTACGGCAACAATCCAGTGTTTTTGAATTCCGCGGGCGTCATGCAAATCAAAGTCAATTCCTTCGTGCGAACGGTAGTATCCCTTCGATATCCATTCCGAAAGACCGAGATAGGAAAACATGTGACTGTCTTCTTCTGTATTCCATAAAAAACCATCGTTAAAACTTACCGGGAAAATGTATTGATTGGCGTCGAGCAACGGCTGGTTGACGCCGGAAATACAGATCAGCGCATCTTTGGTAAGCAGCCCGTGGTTTTGAGAATCGGAGGTGAGCGCTTTTACGTTTTTGTTGTCGGCCACAAAAATGCGGAGCCCTTTTACCGTAACCGGAAGCGTGCGTCTGCTTACCTTGAGCCAAAGCGTGTCGGTCCCGATTTTGATTTTGTTAAAATGGTTATCTAATTGTAATAGTTTTATTTCTGTTTCATTAAAGAAGATACTTTCACCGGTATTGATGTTGAAATAGGAAGCATTTCCCCAGGTAAAATCAGGAGTTGTTGGATTTTGGGCTTTTACCGCAAAATATCCGGAAATCAGGAATAGAAATATAAAAGTTAAGGTTCTCAATCGTATATATTCACTTTTTTATTCATGGTACTTTGGGCTTTGTTATTACCGGTGAAACTTCTCCGAAACAAATTTTAACCCGTCGAACAGACCGGTGCGCCAGTAGCTCCAGGTGTGGCTTCCTTCTCTTACCCGGTATTCGTGCGGAATTCCAAGGTCGCGCATTTTTACATGCAACGCCGAGTTTCCCTTGTACAGAAAATCGTCGTCGCCGCAGTCGATATAAAACCGGATGGATTTTAGTTTTTCTTTATCCACGCTGTCAAGCAGGTACAGCGGGCTGTATTCTTTCCAGTGATCGCTGACATCGCCGGCAGGTTTGGGGCCGTGAATGTTTCCAAAAAAGCGGTTGTACATTTCGCCTTCGAGGATTTCTTCGTCGGTAAATGTGCCGGCACTCATGGCCACACACGACGAAAAGAGATCGGGATGGCGCATTGAGAGCAGCAGCGCGCCGTTTCCTCCCATAGAAAGTCCCGCAATGGCGCGGAATTCTTTTTGCGGACGGACTCGGTACTGTTTTTCAATAAACGGAATAAACTCACCGATAAACATATCTTCCCACGGGTCTTTCCCGTCGAAACTGTTACTGTACCAGGTTACTTTTCCGTCGGGCATCACAATAATACACGGAGGGAAATCGCCGTTGGCAATGCCGCGGTCGGCAATCAGGTTGGCCTCGCCAAACTGGATCCACCCGGTTTCGTCGTCGGAATAACCGTGCAGCAGGTACAACACAGGGTAGCTCCGTTCCGAAGTTTCGTAATCGGGCGGCAAATAGATGGAATATTCTACCGGGTACGAAACTTTATTACTCTCAAATTTTAACGATTCCAAAACTTTGCCGTTCTGCGCCCAAAGCGGAAATGCGAATAAAACAAAAATGCAGATGATAAAAATCTTTTTCATGATTTTAGGTTGAATTTTTAATCCCGGTAACAAAACTAAAAAATTAACAGGAAAAGCGCCCTCCCGGCTGGACTAAATCTCTTGCCGACATTATCTTTTTGAATGAAAAGCAATACGATTCAAATTTATTCTCTACTCTGAAAGGTTCTCATTTGCTTTCGCGTTTCGCGACAACCCGATTAAAACAGTAACGCAGATAAACAGCATTG
>CAYWBV010000617.1:0-2010 GCA_964455785.1 uncultured Maribellus sp. | reverse complement strand
GGCAGAATGCGACGGCGCACGGTGTAATGTAAAAGAAGAGGAAAATAACATCCTGGCTGTCAGTTTCAAACCAGAAAGTTCAGGCAATTTTAAATTTAAAATGAGGTTTTAACAAATCAGAAAAAGAAAAACACAGGATACGAGTCAATTTTATTTTCGCTTTGAACCATAATATATTCAACTAAAAACCAAAAATGAAACTATTTACCATTACAAACTCAAATGGGATAAAAGCCTGTATTACAAATTACGGAGGACGGATCGTCAGCCTGTTTGTCCCAGACAGAAAAGGGAATTTCGAAGATATTGTTCTGGGGTACGATAACCTTTCCGACTACCTGAAATCAAACGAAAAATATTATGGAGCCACAATCGGACGATACGGAAACAGGATTGGTAACGCCCGGTTTACTATCGGTAATAAAACCTGTTATTTGGAAAAAAATAACGGGGAGAATTCACTTCACGGCGGAAGTGGCGGTTTTCACAATGTTTTCTGGGACGTCACGCAGGTAAATGACCATACTCTCGAACTAAACTATTTATCAAAACACATGGAAGAAGGTTTCCCCGGAAATCTGGATGTCAAAGTGATTTATTCTATAACTGACAACAATGAGCTGAAAATTGAATATTTTGCTGAAACCGACCAGACAACTATTGTAAACCTTACCCATCATTCATTTTTTAATCTGACAGGAAATCCGGAGAAATCAATCAATAATCATATACTTCAAATCAATGCTGAATCATACACGCCGGTTGAGGAAGGATTAATCCCCACAGGGGAAATAGCCCCGGTTGAAGGTACACCTTTCGATTTTAGGGAACCTGTTGCAATTGGGAAAAGAGTGGACGAGAACCATGAACAATTAGTATTGGGCAGGGGTTACGATCACAACTGGGTATTGGATGCTTCTATTTTGAATAAAGATATTCGTTTGGCGACCCGTGTAACGGAACCGGAATCGGGAAGAGTTATGGAAGTTTATACCAATGAACCCGGTATTCAATTTTATGGAGGAAACTTTTTAAATGGCAGTGATGTAGGGAAAAACGGCATTGCATACCAACACCGTACTGCTTTTTGTCTCGAAACCCAGCATTTTCCCGACAGCCCGAATAAGCAGAATTTCCCCTCAACTCTTTTGAATCCGGGAGATGCGTATTATTCCGTTTGTATTTACCGCTTTGGCAAATTATAGGACAGAATTAAATGAGCGGGACGAAATTCATACAAAAATTTAAACGAATCAAAATGAAAGCGATTTTTTCTTTTTTATTAAAAATATTATAAATGAAACGCTACTTATACTTTATCACATTTGTGGCTGCTTTGGGCAGTTTACTGTTTGGTTTTGAAACCGGAGTAATTAACGGAACCATATTTTATGTGGCGCAGTATTTTGGGCTTTCACCCGCAATGAAAGGTTTTGTTGTCAGCGCCGCGTTGATTGGATGTGTAATTGGAGCACTATTTATCGGGAAACCCGCCGATCTTTACGGGCGCAGGTATATCCTGAAATACATGGCTTTGTTTTTTCTTGTTTCGATGCTCATGACCGGGTTGGCTACTCACTTATGGATGTTTATTTTGGGACGGTTTATTGGCGGGCTTGCCGTAGGCGGTGCATCGGTAGTTACGCCCATGTATATTTCAGAGGTCGCCCCGCCTAAATACAGAGGGCGTTTGGTTGCAACAGCCCAGTTTGCCATCGTACTTGGTATTCTCGTTTCATTTTTCTCAAATTTTATTATTGATAGTATTGGTGAAACGGAAAACAAATGGAGATGGATGTTTTTGTTTGGAGTTTTTCCTTCAACAGTATTCTTTGTCCTGTTGTTTTTTGTTCAGCGCAGTCCCCGCTGGCTGGTTAAAACCGGCCGCTTGGAGGAAGCACGAAATGCTATTTTGAGAGTTAATACGATTTCGGATCCGGATGAACTTGTTAAAGAGATACAAGATTCTCTGGATAACGAAGTTTTTACACACTATTCGGTCCTGTTCCG
>CAYWBV010000616.1:0-2012 GCA_964455785.1 uncultured Maribellus sp. | reverse complement strand
TGTGCATTTTGTGTGCACTTTGACTCCTTTTCGAAAAAGAGTATCAACAAAGAATAATTTTTACAATTTTGAATATCAATTACGACATTGAAAAAAGGTAGTTTTTAGAGGACATTTTTAGGTGGTCAATTTAAATCGGCAACACATGGTCAATTTAAATCGGCACAGGGTGGTCACTTTGACCGAATATTACAGGTACTTACCCCAGGCGGCATTAAATTTCATCGTTTTGGAAAGACAAAGAGATGCAGAAATCCGAGGGTCGAAATAGTAGTTTTTTGTCAGGTTTTCATATCCGCCACGCAAACCCGTATTGATATTCAGCCTGTTTCCAACAGGGAAATGGCCCTGAAACCAAAAATTAAATTTGCCCGAATTATTTGCAACCGAAATCTGGTTTTCTCCATTCAGTTTACTTGTTAGTTGCAGATCGTTTTGTTGATAGCCAATGCCTGCGTTAAGCTGAAACCCGTTTTTAAGCGAGACCCTGTTATTTTCTTCAAGATTTAATTCTCGCACTTTATTATCTGAGATTTTTAAATTCTGATGATGACTCTGCATATCCTGCATATTATGCTGCTCCATGGCATACGAATTAAACTCTTCATACTGGTTTTTAACACCCGAGTAACTCAATGAGATATTACTGGTAACAATTCCTCCCCACGGTCTGAAATATGATGCAGACCCCCCGGATTGAAAATTTGTTTCAGTCAGATTATTTTGTAAATCCTGGTATCCGGATAACCCATCTAAATGGTACTGAAATCGGTCTCCTCCTCCGTAGAACCCGATGGTTAATACATCATTATTGTCACCCTTCCACGAGTATTTGAAATTGGCGTCTCTGAATTTATAATCCGGAATAACCAATACATCAGTCATACCATTATTAGATGAACCCATTCCAGTACTTGTTCCCATAGAACTTTCCATTTGACTTCCACCAAATAAATTGAAATTAAAAGGATTATAAAGGTTGTAATAGGTTTGCCTGTAAGCTGCCAAAACCGAAGACTTTTTCCCAACTGGTATTTCTCCAAGGGCATTTACCGTGGTATTGTTTATATTGAAGGTAAACGCCGGTCGATAACCGATTCCGTCTTTCCCTGATATTTGTACGATTCCGCCAACCCGGTCGTCATAATTCGCATCATAGCCTCCTTTTAGTACCTGCATATCCTTGATCAGCAATGGATTGACAACCCCGATATTGTCATTCTGATTATTCAATCCAAAAATGGTGATGCCGTCAAATTCAATTTTGGTCTGACTTTCATAACTTCCCCGTATCAGCAAATCGGATGATTGTTCGCCTGCGGCCAACACGCCGGGCATTAGCCGGAGTACAGTATAAACTGAATTATCACCATTTCCCGGAAGGTAAGGTGCAATAGTAGAATTGATTTTCATTTTACCGGCTTGGTCTCCGATTAATGTTGATTTCTCGACGGTATAACCTTCCACTTTTACCTCGCCCAGCTCTTTAACTGACGGGGTCAGAAGAAACCTCTTATTTAGACTGGTTGATAATAATGTATCGTAAACAAAATAACCCAGATGAGAAATCTGGAGATGATATGTCGAATCGGCCGAGGCAAGAAATGTGAAATCACCATTTTTACCGGCCTGAACCTGGCGTTTATTGATGGTGATGTATGAAAACGGGAGAGGCTCGAAGGTTGCAGTCTCAACAACCTGCCCGCTAATATTAGTTGTTTTGCCTGAAGCCCGTTTACCGGATGCTGAAGGAATTATGACAAACACATCGCCGCTTTTTTCATATTTCAATGGAAATTCCGATAACAAAAAGGAAATGGCTTTCTCTTTACTGTCGAATTCGCGATGCACCGAGACATAACAAACCGAAAGTGCGTTGTCGTCGAAAGAAAACTGAAAGCCATATTTGTCTCTTAAATGGAAAAGGACTTGCTTTAATGGGGTTTTATCGGCATCAATCCTGATTTTTCCTGATTGTGGGTAAAAACAGCTGCCAGCCCAATAGGAGTGAG
>CAYWBV010000615.1:0-2012 GCA_964455785.1 uncultured Maribellus sp. | reverse complement strand
AAAATAGCTGGAAGACCGAAGAAAGTAAAGGGAGACAAAAAACTTCCCACTTCCGACTTTATTTTATTCCCAATTTCTCGATAATGATTTGTACAAACTTTCTGGCAACAACCCGGTAGTCGAAATTTGCCACAACTCGCTCACGTCCGGCTTTTCCCATTTTATGCCGCAGTTCGGCGTCCTTCATCAGAATAAGCATATACTTTGCAATATCCTGTACATTTGCCCGGTAATCCACAGTTCGCGGCACTTTAAATGTCACTTTGTGTTTATCTTCAAAACCTGATTCTTCACCAAGCATAACTTCGTTCACCACAATTTTTTTTGCAACTCCAGCCAAAAATGCAGTTTCTTTATGAACAAGTGTATCCAGCATTCCCATGGCTTTAATGCTAATAACCGGTTTTCCGCAGGCGCCGGCTTCCACCTGTGGCATTCCAAAACCTTCCAGACGCGATGGCGCTGCATAAATATCGCAGGCGCTAAAAAGGTATGGCATAAAAGTGCGGGAAATTTTATTGGTGGTATAAACTACATTTTTTTCGATACCAAGCTGCGTTGCCATTTCCAAATCGAGCAGATTCTGAGCTTTGGTACGGGGTTGCGGCCATACTTTACATACATATTTCCAATCGGGCGCTTTTGTATCGATGATGGCGAGCGCCTGCATTACTTCCTGAGCGCCTTTTGATGCTGCATCGCCTCCAACAGTCAGGATCATTAACTGATCGGGTGAAATACCCAGCGCTTCACGCACGGCTAAAATTTTAGGATCGTTTTTCGGATAGGGAATAAATGAATCCGTATCGCAGCCGACCGGTAAAACTTCAATCTTGTCGCCGTTAATTCCATCGCGGACATACATTTCCTTTACCCAGTTCGATGTTACCAGAATGAGCGGCAGTTCATTTAAAACTTCCTGGTAATTGGCAATGTAACCATCGGCAACCAACCAGGGAACAGGCTGAACACCATATCGCTGCGGGTGTAGTATCAATTGGGGTGTATGCCCCCAGTAACCTACTCCAACAACAACATCGGGCTCAAACCAACGATAATACCACTCTTTTTCCTGCGCCGAATCGAAATGAACCGCGTGTACATCAACCCCCATCTCAAGAAGTCCTTTGTACAAAAGATCCCCCTGTGTTGCCAATCCTCCGGGAGAAGGGGGATAATCGTATAGCACCAATACTTTCATTTTCAAATTATTGTTTATCGTTTTTGAATTGATTCAACCATTTTTTTGCGATGAACGGATGTGAAAAATGCCAAAATGCTTCGGCAACCGGTGTGGTTTTTGCTTCCCAGCTTTCTTTTTCAAAACCGTAGGTTTTCGTAATAATATTGTATTTCCGAAGCCAGATTCGTGTTGTGAGGGTTCGGAAAATAGCCGCATTTTCATTGGCTTTGGGATAATATGTTTTGTGCCCGTCTTCGTAGGCAAACAACCTGATTTCGCTGGCTGAAATTTTGTCCGCATTCCACAGGTTAATTATCGCTTCGCCAACTTCCTCATGCCTGACATGCCGGGTGTATTCGCCTGACGGGTTGTGCGATATAATCAGGTCGAAATGTTTCGGAGGTAACAAACCGAGAATCGCCTGTTCCACTTCTTCTTTTTCCAGCGGAACCTGGTCTGGTCCGTCGTCCATATCTCCCATAATTCCTTCTGATTTTAGAATTTTCAACGCTTCAAAAAACCGGGGCGCACGATCGGGATCGTTTCCTCTGCAAAGTGAAACCACGAAAAATTTCCAGGTTGGATGGCTCAATATTGTTCCACCTGCCCACAATGTTTCATCATCGGGATGGGCAACGATTACAACAACGGTTTTTGGTTTGATTTCATCCATTTATTTTACTGCTCCATCGTTTCCATTGGGTTGCTGTAGAAGTTTTTTACAAAAGTTTCTTGTTGATTATCAGTCATATTATCTGCGGACTGAACAGAAATTTTTATTTTTTCGAACTGGCGGTTATCTTTTAACAGGTTGAATAATTCGGTTTTG
>CAYWBV010000614.1:0-2017 GCA_964455785.1 uncultured Maribellus sp. | reverse complement strand
TGAACGTCAATTTTTAAATTATGAAAAAGACAATCTTCTTTTTATCGATAATTCTAACAATGAACAGTTGCTCTTATCTGGATATTGTACCCGATAACCTGGCAACTATAGAGATGACATTTGAAACGAGGAATAGTGCAGAACGGTTTCTGGTTACATGCTACAGCTATGTTCCCGAACACGCCAATCCCCAAGAAAATATTGCTTTGGTTGCGGGAGACGAAATTTGGTACTACACCGAAAAGGATTTTTACATGAACAATGAAACCAGTCTCAGGTTGGCAAAGGGATTACAAAATGCAACCGATCCTTACTGCAATTTCTGGGAAGGCAAAAGAGGTGGTCAAAATTTATTTGTGGCAATAAGAGATTGCAATATTTTTCTAGAAAACTTAAAAGACATTCCGGGATTAGAACGGAGCGAAAAAAACAGATGGATCGCTGAAGTGCAAGTATTAAAGGCATACTACCATTTCTTATTGTTAAATATGTATGGACCGATCCCCATTGTGGACAAAAATATTGCAGTGGATGCTACTCCTGATGAAACCAAGGTAGAAAGAATACCTGTGGATATCGTAATAGATTATATCGTATCATTAATAGATACAGCCATTGAAAGTGAAGCCTTACCTGAAAAAATCATGTATATCCATAGTGAATACGGCCGATTAACACTTTCAGCGGCAACCGCGATCAAGGCTAAAGTACTCATGCTGGGAGCAAGCCCGCTATTCAATGGGAACCAGGATTATGTCAACTTTAAAAATGATGAAGGCATTTCCTTCATTAATCCCGAATATGATCCGGAGAAATGGATAAAGGCAAAAAATGCCTGCCTGAACGCAATTTTAACCGCAGAGGAAGCGGGTCATCAATTATACCAATTTACAGATTTGCTGCCTATCGGTAATATTCATGATGTGTTGAGGCATGAACTTACCCTACGGGCAACCATCACCGATAGATTTAATCGGGAATTAATCTGGGGATTAGGAAATAACTGGACAGATCAACTTCAAACCTGGAGTCAGCCGAGATTTACTTCTTTCCATGCTGCAGATTTTAACAGTGCAAAAAAATCGCATGCACCTACTTTAAATGTAGTTGAAAGTTTTTACACCATCCATGGAGTACCAATTGACGAAGATAAGAATTGGGATTATTTTAACCGGTACACTCCAGTAGAAATTACCGGTAAAGTTGCCGAAGACCACAAATACTACCTTCAGAATGATTATACAACTGCTAAACTACATGTATATCGTGAACCTCGCTTTTATGCTTATGTAGGATTTGATGGAGGGAAATGGTTTTCTTTAGAAAGCACAGATGACAATAGTATTCCGTCTCTAAATGCGAAAGCAGGGCAATTATCCGGGCGTACCGGTTTAGAATTATATTCCAGCACGGGATATTTCACAAAAAAAGTAGTGAATTACCAGAATGTCATTACACAGTCTGCACGAACAATCGAGACATACCCATTCCCGATCATTCGATTGAGTGATTTATTTCTGATGTACTCGGAAGCTTTAAATGAAGTGTTGGAAACACCGGATAGCGAAGTATACAAATACATACAAAATGTAAGACATAAGGCTGGTCTGGATCAAAATTCAGATTTAGTTTCTACATGGGAACTGTATTCTAAAGACCCCTCAAAGCCTAAGACCAAAGAGGGTATGCGCGAAATTATCAGACAAGAAAGACTCAACGAACTATCATTCGAGGGCTCTCGCTTTTGGGACCTGAGAAGATGGAAGTTGGCAGAAGAGTATTTCAACTTACCAATCAGGGGCTGGAATATCAATGGTGCAACACCGACGGATTTTTACCAGGTAAAAAACATTTTCTATAGGGATTATCTTAAAAAAGACTACTTCTGGCCAATAAGCCAAACGGAACTTTTACGCAACCCTAAACTAAAACAAAATCCGGGTTGGAACTAAACTAGATGTTAATTATAAATTTGACAAAATGAAATCTCAGATATTCTTTTTTATTTTCTTTTCGG
>CAYWBV010000613.1:0-2018 GCA_964455785.1 uncultured Maribellus sp. | reverse complement strand
CTTATCAAATTCGGTCTGTAAAAACATCCTTCTATAAACGGACGTGCAAAGCTGCTGCATTTCTGTGTTCAATTTATTACAGACAAGAGCTGTAGCCCTTGAAAAAGGACACTTCTAACCTGGCCCGCAGGGGGACGAAAACAGTCTCTTCATCTTTGAAGTAAGCAATAAGAATAATATACTTCGCTTTTTTAAAAAAATTATTGTTCCTGAAAATATTGGTTATTCAAAGCCTGCAAAAGAGATTTTTTCCTATGCCGCAAGAGAATTTGAAACTTCACTGCCTTATTGTATTTATATTGGAGATTCTTATGATATTGATTATTTGGGAAGTGAAAATGCTGGGATGAAAGGTGTTTTACTTGATAGAAAAAAAAATGATCAGTATTCTAAATGCAGAAAGATATATTCCCTTTACCAATTAAGAGAATTGCTATTTATCGTTTAATCTTCTCCTTTGCCATTCCGGTTAGTTAGCTGGCTGACTCACCGTTTAACTCACATTTTTTATGATATTTATTGATCTGAATTGATATGACAAAAAAATCCAAAAGCCTGTAAATCATACAACTTACAGGCTTTTGGAGTTTTTTGATTTCTCCTTTTGTCGGGGTAGCAGGATTCGAACCTGCGACCCCCTGGTCCCAAACCAGGTGCGCTAGCCGGACTGCGCTATACCCCGTAAGATTAAAAAAGCGGTGAGGGCGGGATTCGAACCCGCGGTACAGTTTCCCGTACGGCAGTTTAGCAAACTGCTGGTTTCAGCCACTCACCCACCTCACCTTTTTAAAGAACATTCGGCCAACCGGCTTTTTTTTGTGCGTGCAAATGTATTAATTGTTTTTTCATTGGCAAAATCTTTCAGAAAAATATTTGACTGTAAAACCAGTTAAATACTGCTAAAACAACAGATTCCGATGTACTCAAATTTTTCAGTTTTTTAATCTGAATCCTTACCAGAACTCGATAATACGGGGATTTTGTTAAACGACCGGAAAATTGACTTTTCCGTCCCATCTCAAAATATTCATTTTAACAAACTGTTTTGCAGATAATTAATTATTAGAATGAAAATAAACTGATTGGAAAGTTTGCAAAAGAAAAAGGTTAAGGCTACATTTGGTTATATAAAAAACGAGTTCTTTGAAGAAAAAAAATATTTTCCGCATTAATTCATTCGTTGGTAAACTCAACAGAACTAATAAAACAGAGTAAGCTCTATATGGTCGCTAAAACAGGCCTTGTAGTCCCGACTAAAATCGGGGTGAGTCGAAAGACCGTTGGAAGTTTGATCGGCCGGGCACTCAAATCCTGTACATCAGGGGTTTTACGCAAACAGAATTAATGCGGATTTTTTTTGCCCTTCAGAAAACTGTCCGAAATCAAATACAATACCAGCAATACACTTATTAACAAAGAAATACGGGCAATATAATCACCATGTTTTACATAAAAAGTTATTTCGTCGCTGGCATTTAGTTGTCCTTTAATGGCTGCATCTACCCACCAACCGGTAGGTTGTAAAACATCGCCCCGCTGGTTAATAAAACAGGAGATGCCTGTATTTGCCGACCGGGCAATACTACGGCGGGTTTCGATGGCGCGTAAACGGGCAAATGACATGTGTTGTTTGTATCCGGGAGTATTCTTCCACCATCCGTCGTTGGTGATGATAAAAATCAGCTCCGAACCGTTTTTTACATAACTGGTAATGTATTCACCAAAAACCGATTCGTAACAAATAACAGGAGCTATTTTGGTTCCATCGGTTGAGACAAAAACCGAAGCTTCTTCCTGACTACCAAGGGAGCCGCTTGCCCCGCCAAGATTGATGAAAATTTTTCGTAAAAATCCGAGATATTTCATAAACGGTATCTTTTCAACACCATTTACCAAAATAGATTTGTGGTAAATCTGGTTTTGCTGATTTTTATCGATGAAGATGGCCGAATTAAATACATCGTAAAAACGGTCCTGGTATTTCCGGGCTGTAGGTGTTGCCTTATTTTCATCTTCGT
>CAYWBV010000612.1:0-2019 GCA_964455785.1 uncultured Maribellus sp. | reverse complement strand
CATGTTTGATTCTTACTTCATTGAGGAACTGAATAAACGTTTTGTTGGTCCTTTTTTTGAAATAACGACAAAAAACAGCAGGTGAAAGATTGGCAATTGAAGCTGCTTTTTCCAGGGGCAGATCTTCCTGAAAGTTGCTGATGATGTATTTATAAACTTTATTGAGCCGGTCTGAATCGTATTGGTCTATTATTTCCTGGTTAGTGGGACTGGAGAGAAGTTGGTATTCTTTACCCGAAGCAATTTCTTCAAGCATGGAAAAAAGCAATGTAATTCGTTTGAACCCAGAGGCCTTGCAAATTGATTTCATGAAGGTGGAAACCGGAATTCTGGTTCTACCTCCTATCTTAATCCCTCGTTGAGAAAGTTGGAGAAGGTCAAGGATGCTTTTCGATTCAGGCAGTTGCCAGAATTGTTCTCCGAAAGCATCTTTTTTGAAGAGTACAAATATTATTTCGGAGGAAAGGTCGTTGTCATTACGCAAATATTTTTTATCACTGTACCAAACGTGTGGAACATTCTCTCCGATTAACACCAGATCGCCGGGACTAAAACGTTCGATGGAATCACCCACAATCCGGGTGCCGGTTCCCCGGATAACAAGTAACAATTCAATGTCGGGGTGAAATTGTAACGGATTGGGAAAGTACTTGAACTTCATGTGTTCCACATAAAAGGAGTGGTTGAAGTCGGCTTCTATTTTTTGAAAAACGGGTAACATGTCAAAATCGAGGCATTTTAAGATAAAATAATTTTACAAATGAACATGAAAACTAACTTAACTTTAAGCATCCAAATTATTTAGGATTATCATTGGTAATGTTTTCCGTCCGTAAGGAGCCTAAAAGTAGTAAAAAAATGACTATTAAAAAATAAATGTAACAAAAGTGTAACCAATAAAAATAAATCATGAAAATAATAATAAGTATTTTTTGCTTTATTCTCGCTTTACCGGCTATATCACAGATAAAGAGCGAAGAAAACGGGAGCTCTGGGAATATCCACCAACCTAAATATTGTCTTTTTTACGATAACCATACCATGCCGGCCATACCGGATGTAGGGAAAAATTTTGATGTGGAAGCATTTACAGACAGGATAAAGGATTGTGGGGTAGATTACCTCACATTTCATGCGCGCTGTAATCTGGGTATGGCTTATTACGATACAAAGATTGGGATAAAACACCCCTCCCTTGAATACGATCTTTTCGGGCAACTTGCTGATGCCTGCAAACGAAAAGGGATTGCCCTTACGGCCTATTTAAATGGAGGAATCAGCAGCGCCGAAGGGGTACAACATCGTGACTGGACAACGCTCTACTTTGATGGCAAAGAGTATCGCGAACCCCGTTTTACACCTTACGTCAGGACGATGTGTTACAACAGTCCCTACCGGGATCACCTGGTGTCCATGGTGGAAGAGATTGCCCAAAATTATCCGGTGTCAGGTTTTTTCATTGATTGTTTGCAGAATTTTCCATGCGTTTGCCCCATTTGTGTGAAAGAGATGAAAGAGAAGGGGATTGACTGGACAAACAGGGAGGAAGTGGTAAAATTTTCCGGGTTTTCAGCATTAAGACTGGCAAAAGACATTTCAGACGCCGCTACGGCAATTAATCCCAATTTGTTGATTTATCACAATAATCCCGGCTACGAGGAACAGGCAGAATTCAGTACCTACTTCGAAGTAGAATGTCTTCCTGCGGGTGCCTGGGGCTATGAATACCTGCCGGTGCTGTCGCACTATGTTCGTACTTTGGGCGATATGCCGGTACTAAACATGACCGGCCGTTTTTATGATTGGGGCGATTTCGGCGGCCTTCGTCCTGAATCTGCCCTCAAGTCAGAACTGCTGTACGGCCTGGCAAATGGTATGCGCCCGAATGTCGGGGGGCATTTTCATCCCAGGGGCGATTTAAACAATGCGGTGGCGGATTTAACGGCGTTACTTAACCGCAATCCCGATTATCCGAATGCCGTTTATCAGCGCGCTTTGTTATTCACGGAATTGTACGAT
>CAYWBV010000611.1:0-2019 GCA_964455785.1 uncultured Maribellus sp. | reverse complement strand
AATTTCCGGAAGCCAATAAATCCGATCCGAGAGGTGCAAAAGCTTTCAGTTGTGATTTTCCGGAAGGTACTTCATATAAGTACTATAAGTTCACGGTAGCCAACTGGAATAAACTACCACCGTGGCACCGTGGCAAAGGAGAACCTGCCTGGATTTTTATTGACGAACTTTTTCTGAACTGATAATTGAACAAATACAGACAATCAGTCAGATTTAAAGACCAACCATTTAACATTTTTATATTTCCTGTAAATGAATTAAATTAGTCCCCGGAATTGCAGCTTGGTTCTTAACCAGCTATCAATACTGAAACTCAATTATACCTGTTAATAATTCAAAATAAAACTAATTTTTATGAGCGAACAAAATCAAATTCCCAGACGGGATTTTATAAAAAATACGGCAATTATCGCTTCGGCCGTAACAATTCCAACCCTCCTGGCTGAGAGTTGCGCAGAAGAGCAGAAGCAGGAACCTAAAAAATGGCCGGAAGGAAAATTAAACATTGCAGTTATCGGTCTTGGAATGGGCTTCGGCAACATGGAAAAATGTATGGACGAAAACATAGTTGCCCTTTGCGATGTGGACAAAGATCGGATGAAAGGAAGGCTGGATAGTTTTAAAGAGAAATATCCGGATAAAACTGTTCCGTATGATTATCAGGATTATAAAAAAATGTTTACTGAAATCGGAGATCTCATCGATGCAGTTATCATAGCAACGCCCGACCATTCGCACGCTATTATTACTTTGGAAGCAATGAAGCTTGGGAAGCATGTGTATTGTCAAAAACCTTTAACACATTCCGTTTATGAATCGAGGATGTTAACACAGGCAGCCGAAAAATACAATGTGGCAACACAAATGGGAAACCAGGGAGCTTCAGGGGACCACACCGCCTGGATTTGTGAAAGTATCTGGAATGGCGATATCGGCGAAATCAGGGAAGTACATGCCTGGACCAACCGTCCAATCTGGCCCCAGGCGTTAAACCGCCCGGATGATACCCCACAAGTCCCTGCGGGATTGGATTGGGATTTGTGGCTGGGGCCGGCTCCCGTGCGTCCGTATTCTCCCCAATACCACCCCTGGAGTTGGCGCGGTTGGTTTGACTTTGGAACCGGTGCGCTCGGCGATATGGCCTGCCATATTTTTGATGTCATCATGCGAAGTTTACGGCTTAACTATCCAACAGGTATCCAGGCCAGTTCATCAAAATGGACACTTGAATCGCCTCCCGAAGCTGAAAAAATAACGTACTATTTTCCCGAAAGAGAAAAATACAGAAACGTTGAAATGCCGGAAGTAAAAATAACCTGGTACGATGGCGGTTTAATGCCCGACAGGCCTTTGGAACTGAAAGATGGCGAAACGATGGGAGACAACGACGGAGGCGTATTGTTTGTGGGCAGTAAAGGCAAAATAATGTGCGGATGTTATGCCAGAAATCCAAGAAGGCTTCCCACCGAAGAATTTGCCAACTATTCACCCGTCATTAACGAACGACTGGTTCCGGATGGAATGGATGGCCATGAAAAAGACTGGATCAGGGCATGTAAAGAAGATCCGGCCAATCGGGTTAAAACAAAATCTCATTTTGGTTATGCGGGTCCTTTTAATGAAGTTGTAGTTATGGGAACGGTTGCAGCCCGATTGGCAGGCCTCCAGCGAATATTACAATGGGACGGCGAAAACATGAAATTTACCAATATCAATGCCGATGAGCAAATACGAATTCCCAAGTCGGTTAAACTGGATACAACCAAAAAATCGCCCAGATACCAATCGGATTACGAGGTAATCAATGCACTGGAATTTGCAGAAAGCCTCATCAACCTTAAACCCAGAAGTGGATGGGAGCTGATTTTGTAAAACGCGGAGTAAAAACCCAATATTTTTGTTCAAAACAGAAAGAGGCTGTCTGAAAAAGACGGCCTCTTTTTATGCCGGTATAGACAGATCGAAAACTATTCCCCGCCAAATGAACAAAACCTTCTCTTTGTCAGTTGAATAAGAAAT
>CAYWBV010000610.1:0-2031 GCA_964455785.1 uncultured Maribellus sp. | reverse complement strand
ATTTTATCATCAACTGTTTGCATCAGCATCTCTTGTAACCCAATCATTCCGGAGCCACCCCAGTTATGGTCGGGAACCCAATCGTGGCCGGGCCCCCAAAATGTCGGGAAACGGCGTTCACTGTCCATAAGTTTTCGGGTATTATAATCCGCAGCCTCTTTTGTCATTCCCATACGGGCAAACTGAATGCCATCCTGATGCCAGCTTGCAATGGTACCTTTACGAAATGCAGGTGCAACCTGATAAGCATTTTTAAAATATTGAATTTCCTTATCACCCAATTGAAACTGGTTAAACGGGAAAAGCGGGTAAAACTGAGGTAATTCCTGGTTGGATTCCTTGCTCCAGCTTTTTGCCGGTTTAATGATTTTCAATCCATTAGTTTCCTCAAAATCAAAATCAGGAATTCTGCCTAAAAATTCCCGGTAATAATTTTTTCTTTCTGCTGAAAGGTACTTTCCATCCAGTTCAAGTATACTTTTCAAACAGGCTTGAAGTCCGGCAATTACATCCGCCGGGTTTGCAGCCCCACGATACGATTCACACGAAGTGGAAGGATAAATGACCAGCTTCCCTTTTTCGTCCAGCTCTTTTCCGTTACGCATCTTCTGGCGTGCCCGGTAATGTTCGTCAAAAAATACCAGCGATTGTTCAATAAAAGGCAGATATTTGGTAATATCATTTCCGGTAAAGCGGTGGTATTCCAAAATCATGTAAGCGTGTTCAATCTGCGATTCCCAGTGATAAGCGATCGAACCGTTGGCCATTACACCTTTTTCCACCGATTCGCCAAAACTCGTAGCTGCATTTGCCCGTGGGTCACCAAATGGTATTTCTTCGCCCCTGATGCGGTAGTTGTGTTCATTTTGCCATCCCCAGCCATCGCCAAAAGCAATGCCGGGGACACTGGTGTATTCGCAGTAAACTGCACCATTGTGCCCGAAATGTTTTTTCACCCTGGCTCTTGCACCTGGTAATCCTTTCCGGTACAATTCAAACTGGGGTAGGATTGCATCAAAATCGCCTGATTTTAGCATTGGCCAATACAATAAACGCTGGTTTTGAGCAGTAAATACCGAACCTCCCCATTGGCGCCAGTCGGGATCGTGAGTCGCTTTTTCATCTACCAAAATCGGATCGAAAACCAGATTTCCACCATTAAATTTGGTAGGATACTCTCCAACAATATTTCCTCCGAGCTGGTATCTGAAGAGTTGATAATTGCGGCCCATCTGCCAAACCGGATTTTCCGGTTCGGGATTATCCGGCTGAATCAAAATATAACTCCGCCTCCAGAAATCGCTCCACCAGGTAACCGTCTTTTCAAATGCTTTTTCAGGGACTGCTTTTGACTGCTCTGCTGTTTCTGCAAGTTTAGCCTTCCAGTCTTCAATTTGTTCCGCCTGTTCAATATGGGTCGCAATACGAATTTGATGTTTTTTTCGGGCCGATTCACTTTTTATTTTCCACGCTTTATATGATGTGCCCTTATAAATTCCCTCATTCGTTCCTGCCGAAATAAATCCATTTCCCGTCAGCAATCCGCCAAATATCCGGTTTTTCAGGTCGTCATTTATTTCATCAGCAAACTCTTCAAGTTTCTGTTCTTTAAGGTAAACTCCCGGTATCAATTTTTCTTTAGGGTTGCGGTGGTAAAATAGAATCCCGTCTTCGGTTTGTTCAATAATATCTTTTGAACGAACTACTTTGCCTGGATAACCTTCCAGTCCAAATGCCCCAAAGCGGGCTTTCCCAAAAGCAAGTTCTATATCTTCCGTTCGCCAGCTTTCGTAAGCAACATTCACTTCTGTCTTTTCTGCCGATTCCACATCCACATGAACAACCGGGCTAAATACATCTACCCAGAGTTTAACTAAAACATAATTGTTGGTGGTTTCTTTCGATTCGATTTGGATATAACCATCAGCAAGTTTTAGTTGCTGTTTGAATGTTGTTTCTGCGGAAAATGGGTTTGGGTTTAATTGTATCCTAAACCTTCCCATTTTCAGGAACTGACTGTTTTCATCAAAG
>CAYWBV010000609.1:0-2031 GCA_964455785.1 uncultured Maribellus sp. | reverse complement strand
CGCCGACGAACGGACCAAAGAATCGAGCCAGCGTTTTTTTAAAGAACAAATCCGCTTTTACGGGGTCAAGGTCCCCGTGGTGGACAAAATCGGGAAAGAGATTTTTAAAACACTGGCGGGAAAAACCAAAACCGAAATTTTTGATTTGTGCGACATCCTCTGGCAGTCGGGCTACATCGAAGAATCGTTTATCGCCTGCAACTGGTCGTATAATCTTCGCGCCGGTTATCAGCCGGAGGACTTCGCACGGTTCGAAAAATGGATTCTTTTGTATGTAAACAACTGGGCGTCGTGCGATACCCTTTGTAACCACACGGTGGGCGAATTTATCGAAATGTATCCCGGATACATCAGCCAGTTAAAACGGTTTGCAACATCAAACAACCGGTGGATGCGCCGTGCCGCCGCCGTAACGCTGATTATCCCGGCGCGGAAAGGAAAGTTTCTGACCGACATCCTGGAAATTGCCGATCAGCTGCTTACCGACACCGACGATTTGGTTCAGAAAGGATACGGCTGGATGCTGAAAGCCGCCAGCGAGGCGCACCAACAGGAGATTTTCGGCTATGTGATGCGGAACAAGGCCGCGATGCCACGTACGGCATTACGATATGCCATCGAGAAAATGCCAAAAGAATTAAAAACGGAGGCAATGGCCAAATAGAAAGGTCAGCGGCTCCCCAAAGTGATCAGTAAAATTCCGGCAAGGATACCAAAAAGAAAAGCGCCCTTACGTTTCAGGTTCTGCTCTTTGAAGATCAGCGCACCGATCGAAAACGTCAGCAGGACACTACTGCGGCGCAACGCCGAAATCATGGAGATCATCGACCCATCCAGGCTTAGCGCATAAAAATAGAGGAAGTCGGCGATAACCAGCGTAACGCCGATGGCAGGAATGGTCCAACGCCAGCGAAACCGCGTTGTAGTTCTCCGGCCCGGGTACCAGAAAATACCCAAAACCGGCAGCAAAATGGCCACCTGGTAAAACGAAAACCACGCCTGTACCGCAATCCGGTCGATGCGGGCAATGATAAACTTATCGTACAAAGCGCTCACCGACCCTAACATGGTTGCCAGCACAATAAAAACTATCCATTTGTTTTTGCTGAATTCAATACCTTCCTTTTTTCCGGCGGTAGAAAAAAGGTAGAAAAAGAGCAACGTCATCGACACCCCAACCCACTGCAGAATGTTGAGTTTTTCACTGAAAATAAGAATAGCCCCGATGAGCGTCCAGAGTGGGCCGGTTGAACGAATGGGTGCAAAAATGCTGATGGGAAGATGTTTCATGGCAAAAAAGGCCAGTATCCAGCTCGAAACCACAATCAGCGATTTCAGCGCCACCTGCAAATGTTCGGTCAGCGAAAGTTGTGGCGCGTAAAGACCTATTTTCGAAAAAGTTTCAGGAAAAAAGAGCGAACCGGTAACTACCGGCAAAAAGATGACTGTGCTCGTGAGCGTTGAAAAGAACAGCACGGGCATCACCGCGTTGCCGTTGAGCGATTTCTTTTTAAAAATATCGTAAATACCCAGAAAAAAGGCTGAAACAAGCCCTGCAAATGCCCACATGTTTTATCTGATTTTGGGCGACAAAGATAGGCGGTGAAAACCCGGATTATCTTTTTGTGACGGGAAAGTAATTTTTCGTAATAAACATTTAACGGAGACGAAATTAATCCAGGTTGTTCTCCTTTCGGAAATCGTCAACCAGTTTTTTTAACCGTTTGTTTTTTGGCGCTTTCGGGTAAAAATCGAACAGTGCGTTAATTTGAACAAACTCTTGTTTCATCGCGGCGGAAAGTACGGGAAACGCTTCCTTTTCATTTTTCATTTCCAGCAAAAGCGCCACCAACCGGTATTTCAATACCGAATCTCCGTTCTTTTTAATGGCGATTTTAATCATCTTCACGGCATTCTCCAGTTCATCGAACTTCTGGTAGATGTCGGCCCAGGTTAACCAGATTTCCGTATTTTCAGGTTCCAGGCGGGCGGCTGTTTTTATCGCTTTTAACGCACTTGCCTTGTGGCTGA
>CAYWBV010000608.1:0-2032 GCA_964455785.1 uncultured Maribellus sp. | reverse complement strand
GATATTTCTGCTTTTGGGCAAATTTCAGAAACAGGCAAAAACCTTCCCCGAAAAAATAAAAAGACACCATCGAATCAAAAAAAAAAGCGACGGCTGGTGTTGGCCTGCGGGCAGGCCGGCAGGGCCAACGGGTTATCAAAAGTTAATCGTTGTTTTGGTCAATCCCCCTTTAATTCCCTCCCGATTGCTTCGGGACAAGCTCTTCGCCAATGCCTGTCCCGACTTGTCGGGAGGGGACGAGCCCTGATGCGGCACCGGAAGCCGAACGAAGTATGTCCTCCTTTTAAAAGCCTGCCTGGCGGACAGACAGGGAGGTGTCTCGCCTGGGGCGAGACGGAGGATTACATTAATGTTCAACTTCCAACAATTTCATTTCAAAAAAACATCCTATAAAATCAAACCAATCTCTGAAAAGTGCCCCGGAAAAGTGTCCGTTTTTTACAATGAAATCTAAAAACGGAATCCTATCATTGTTTCCAAAATCAAAAAAAAATGAAAAAAAATCTAACCGCAGCGTTTATTTTGTTTTGTTCGGTTTTTGCCGCCAAAGCACAGGATACCGGATTTGAAAGTTATACCAAATTCGATTTTATCTCCGGCGAAAAAGTATTGTTTTACGACGATTTTTCGGATGTCGGGGTTGGCGAATTTCCATCGAACTGGAACACCGACGCTTCGGGCGAAGTGGTGACCACCAACCAATTCGCCGGAAAATGGTTTAAACTCAAGGACGACTACTCGTATTATATTCCCGATTTTTTTGAACCGCTTCCCGAAAACTACACCTTTGAATTCGATGCCCTTTATACCACCGGGGCCGATTTCAGCCTCGAATTTTATCAGCGTGCCGAAACCTCGATGGACGACGGCTACTATCCCGGCGACGGCGGCGTGTTTATCAATTTTGGCAACGACGTTGTGAACTGGAAAAACTGGGACAACATTACCGAGGGGGCAGAAATTATCGACGGCGAAGGCCCGCACGAACAGTTTTCAACCGAAAACACACTGCAACATTACAGCATCTGGGTTCAAAAAGGAAGGTTACGGGTTTATCTGAACGAAACCAAAGTGGTAGATGCCCCGCGGGCTGTGCTCACCAAATTTAAAAACAACCAAATCAGGATCGGCGCCTACGAAGGGGTAATGATTGGCAATGTAAAACTGGCCGCCGGGCTTCCCGACATGCGCAGCCGTTTACTCACCGAAGGGAAACTGGTTACAAGGGGTATTCTTTTCGATTCGGGCTCTGCGCGTATTAAACCCGAATCGTTCGGGATTCTCAAGGAAATTGCCACCGTTTTAAAAGAAAATGCGCAGGTTTCGGTAAAAATAGTCGGGCATACCGACAGCGACGGCGACGAAACCCTCAACCTGAACCTCTCGAAAAGCAGGGCCGAAGCGGTGAAAAACGCGCTCTCGACTGATTTTGGAATTGAGGCAGCCAGAATACAAACCGACGGAAAAGGGGAAAGCGAACCCAGCGATTCGAATACAACCGCCCAGGGAAAAGCCAACAACCGCAGGGTAGAATTTATCAAACTGTAACCTTTTCTCCTTTATTTTCCTGAACGTTGACAGTTGCGATACAACCAACTTATCAAACCCAAAAAAATGACCGGAAAAATACAGCGGCTTTTTATCCTCTCCCTTCTTATTACCGTAAGTTTTGGGAAAGGATATACACAGGAGGTTCCCTGGTCAGATGAACCGGTGGACAGTGGAGATGGCTGGGAAATGATGCCTTTTGTAAAAGGAGAGGTTTTCAGTCACTTCCAGGTGGATAATCCATTCGGACTTTCCTTTTCGAAAGCACAGGAAACGGAATTAAAAACCCGGTTGAACCAACTGGAAACCGCGTTTTCCGCCTGGGATAAAATGAATCCGCCGCAGGGTTTTAAGGTAAGTTTCTACCATCACGTTTCTCCGGAGTCGGCTACCAGTGAAGGTTCCTCCGAAATAAAATCGCCAACCCGGTTAACCGGTTTTACCGAACTCTATTTCCATGCCTATTTCAAAAACGAAAACGGCG
>CAYWBV010000607.1:0-2036 GCA_964455785.1 uncultured Maribellus sp. | reverse complement strand
AAAAGTTTATGGGACAAAATTAACTTTGGATTGGGACCCAATACTTTGGTAAGCAGTAAATACATCGATAAAAATGCCGTTGAACAAAGTCGGGGAGCCGGGAATGATTTGCCAATTTACAGATATGCCGACGCGTTGTTAATTTATGCAGAAGCTTCATGTATGGCAGCAAATGGCCCTACTGCGGAAGGTATTGAGGCCCTGAACAAAGTGCATCGCCGCGCCTATGGGTTCGATCCGAATACTCCTTCGGAAGTCGATTTCAAAATAGCCGGCTACAATATGGCCTCGTTTCAGGATCTTGTCTTGCAGGAAAGGGCCTATGAGTTTATTTTTGAAGGGAAACGTTGGTACGATTTGAAACGTACCGGAAAAGCGGCTGATGTGATTAAAGCCGCCAAAGGAATTACGATTGCTGAAAAAGCTTATTTATGGCCTATTCCGGTATCGGAACTTGATTATAATAAAGCATTGGACCCGGCGACAGATCAGAATCCGGGGTATTGAACAGGAACAATCCCAATTTTGTCCTGCACAGAATTGGGATTTTTTTCAACTAAAAACAGATAAAATGACCTATTTAAAAAGGAGATCGGCATTAAAATTAATGGGAGGTATTTCGCTGGGGAGTTTGATCCCATTTTCGGGAGAAGCTGTTCCAGCTCCGAAACAAACAGATGAAAGTATTTTGCCGAAAACTATCGAAACAGATATAGTGGTTATCGGAGGGGGCACTGCCGGGGTTATTGCAGCAATTCAGGCGGGGCGGGAAGGTTGTTCGACCATTTTAATCGAATCAGGAAGCCAGCTTGGAGGCACCATAACCACCGGAGGTGTTGCTTTTCCCGGTCTGTTTTATGCCTGGGGAAAGCCGGTTATTCAGGGAATCGGATGGGAACTGGTTACTGAAACGGTGAAGCTGGGCGATGGTCAGTTACCCGATTTCTCCGTCCCGACGGGACGACAACACTGGAAACATCAAATCAGGTTGAACAAGTATTTATACACACTGGTTGCTGAAGAAAAATGTATGGATGCCGGGGTTCAAATTCGTTACTACGAGGTGCCCGTTAGCGCCCGTTTTAATGGAAAAAACTGGGAAGTGGAGACCGTTGGCAAGGGAACCCGGACAAAAATTATTAGTAACCAGCTTATCGACTGTACCGGAAATGCCAATGTGGTTTCGCTGGCCGGACTAAATCTTTTGCGTGAAGAGGAAACGCAGCCCGGAACACAAATGTTCGAAATCGGTGGATACAACATGGGCGACCTGGATTTGAAAAAAATTCAGGAGCGTTTTCTGGAAGAAGTAAAAAAAGGCAATATGTTACATTCGGATGCCCGGGGCAACATCGTCTCTATACTTAACTCGAAGGGCGACAATTCGCAGCATGTATTGAACGCCGATTCTTCGACTTCCGAATTACATTCCCGAACCAATCTTAATGGCAGGGCCTCTGTTTTGCGGTTGCTGCGCTTTTTGAGGACCATGCCCGGCTGTGAAAATATACAACTCATCAGTATGCAACCCGAGACTGCGGTCAGGGAAACCTATCGTATTGACGGCGAATACCATGTTACGCATCAGGATTATGTGGAAGGAAAGGTTTTTGACGATGCTTTGGCCTATTCGTTTTATCCCATCGATTTGCACGATTCCAACGGGATTGTTCCCAAACATCTGAACGAAGGAATTGTGGCCACCATCCCTTTGCGCGCGCTTATCCCCAAAAACAGCAATAACATGATGGTAGCCGGGCGATGTATCAGCAGCGACAGGCTTGCGAATTCGGCTTTACGGGTTCAGGCATCGTGTATGGCGATGGGGCAAATTGCCGGGGCCACAGCTTCGCTGGCTGTAAAAAACAAAAAGTCGCCGCTTTCGGTCTCTGTTAGCGCAATAAAATCAGTTTTGGAGCGTCATGGCGCTTTGGTGCCATAAATGACAAATAAAATTGGGTATCGTTTTTATTTTCTCAACCCCATGCCCCGCTAAACGGGGCATGGGGTTATTTTCACCTAACTTTCCGGTTGTG
>CAYWBV010000606.1:0-2036 GCA_964455785.1 uncultured Maribellus sp. | reverse complement strand
CTTCGGTTTGAATAAGTTCACCGATAAAAAATTCGGCTGTATAAACCGTTCCGGGCTCCATCGGCGACGAGGGGCGAAATTCGACAATACGGTCGCCCACCAAAATCGTTTCACCTTTAATTTCCGGCGAAAAACGAAACAAAGGAGCGCCCTGTTTATACTTTTTTGTGATGGGTTGCGCCAGGTAAACAGAGATGGCCGATTCAGTTGAAACGGCACCGCTGGTAAATGCCTGAACATACTTTCCATACGAAGCATCGGTTTCAACTTGCTTTTTATTTACATTACATCCGGTTAAAACCAGGAGAATCAAAACCAACAAAGGGGAAAATACTTTATTCATCAGAACGATTATTTAAATGTTGAACAGAGATGACCAAAAGTACAAAATTTAGTTGGCTTCCGGCCAAAAAAATCCTTGTAGTGTTTTATGAAAAAAGCCAGTTACCTCGTGGTTAAATCGTATAAACTGGCAAACAAAACTTGCAGAAACAAATTCAACATTTCCGGAGTAGCAGTTTACAATCACAAAAAATCATTAAAAGTATGATGCAAAATTTTCACTCATGAACGAATAATTTATACATTAGCATAAAATATTCGGTTATGGACGAAAATATCGAGTTACTAAAAAAATATAACTTATGGAACTTGAATGCCTTTGATTGGGGGTACATTCGGAACGAATATACAAGCAAGATAGCGGATTCCACAGGAAACCGTCTTATCAAAGTTCTTGTAGGACAGCGGCGTTCGGGGAAAAGCTACATTTTAAGGCAGGTTGCCAAACAACTCATTGAGAACGGAGTAAAACCTGAAAACACTCTGTTTATCAACCGGGAATTCACTGATTTTGACTTTCTGAGGACCTTTAAAGAACTGGATGAACTGATAAAGCTCTATAAAAAAGAGCTAAAGCCTGCGGGAAAGGTTTATATCTTTATCGATGAAATTCAAATTATTGAAGGATGGGAAAAAGTTGTCAATTCGTATTCACAGGATTTTTCGGAAAGTTATGAACTGTTTATCAGTGGTTCAAACTCCAAAATGCTGTCGGGAGAACTTGCCACCTTGTTATCAGGCAGGTATGTCAGTTTCGAAATTTTCCCATTTAGTTATTCCGAGTATCTTGGAATTACAGGTCGGGAACGGAACCGCGAAAGTTACCTGGAATATATGAACAGCGGGGGGCTCCCCGAATTGTTTATGTTGCCCAATCAGGAATTAAAACGCAATTATGTATCGGCCATAAAAGATACGGTACTGTTGCGTGATATCATCCAGAGGAACAATATCCGCGACCCAAAACTGCTGGAAGATATTTTTGTCTTTTTGGTAAACAACGCCTCTAATCTCATTTCTGTTCCCAATATCGTAAACTACTTTAAAGGGCAAAACCGGAAAACAAGTTACGATGCTGTTTCCAACTATATCGGATATATCGAAGATACATTCCTCATTCACCGGTGCGACAGGTATGACATTAAAGGAAAGGATACAATATCAGGTAATGTAAAATTCTACATCAACGATTTAGCTTACAAGAACTACCTGTATCCTGGTTACCGATATGGATTAGGGTATCTTGCGGAAAATTTGATTTATCTGGAGCTTTGCCGTGCCGGGTTTAATGTGTATGTCGGGGCTTTACGGAACAGGGAAATTGATTTTGTTGCAAAAAAAGCTGACCGCATCATCTATTTGCAGAGCGCTTACATTCTTAGCGACGAAGCAACTGCCGAGAGGGAATATTCAGCCCTTCATGCAATTGATGATAATTTTGAAAAAGTTGTTGTCTCGCTTGACGGAATCGCTTTGCCTTTAAAAAGTGGTATTAAACATATTCAGGCCTGGAATTTACACGAAATACTTTAGCCGCTCTGTCAGATAATTTTCATAAATCGATAAGAGGAGCACTCTGCATTATTTCGCCAAAAAAATCTATTTTTATCGAGTATCCAAAAATAAAACAAAAGGCGTCAATGAAAAAAATACTCATCCTTTTTGCTCACCCGGCCATCCAAAAATCGAGAATC
>CAYWBV010000605.1:0-2038 GCA_964455785.1 uncultured Maribellus sp. | reverse complement strand
TATCCACTTCAATAAATAAGTAAAAATCCTGTCAAGTTATTTTAGGGAAAGTCACTTCCACAACTTTGGGTGAATTTTACCGTGAATTTGACCCGTTCTTCCACAACTTTGGGCCAGTTCTTCCAGGAGTTTGACCCGTTCTTCCAATACATTTTGTCAATTTTACCAGGGGTCTGACCCGCCTTTCCAGGGGTTTTGGGGTGTTCTTCCAGGGGTTTGACCCACCTTTCCTGAACATTTTGTCAGTTTTTCCTGAAAAATCAAGCGCCTTTTTCAACCTTTTTTTCAGGCTTCGGGCCTCCAATTTCGGGGTTTTTTACCACAACCTGTCCCGATATTTTTTATCGGGAGAGAACCACAGAGTTTTTTTTCTCCTTTTTTTCGTCTTCCACTATCCACTGTGACTGCGACTGACCACTTCTCTCTGCGACTGATCACTTCCTACTGATACGGAAGTTTTGAAAGGGTTTCGGCCAGTTGGTTAACTCCCTCTTCCAGTTTGCTTCCGGCCATCATTTTTATCATCATACTCATTTCGGCATGAAGCGTAAGCCTCATTTTAGTCTGAAAACTATCCGGCGCAACCAGTTGAATCCAGAAGGTAAAACTGAGCGGCAACCCGCCCGAGCTTTCTATCTTGATGGTTTTAAAAGGTTCGCGGTTGACGATACGGATTTCGGCCAGCCCCAGCCCGGTGATGTTAAATTTGCACGAGTCGCGGTCGGACGAAAACTCTGTAATTTTAATTTGCGGCACCTGTTGCGTCACTTTTTCGATCAAACCGGAGTTTAACCAGCCCGCCAGGTTTTGGAAATCCGACAGATAATTAAAAACCACCTGTTCGTTGTGATGGATAACTTTAGTTTCGCTAACGTATTTGTTTAAACTCATAACAGTCGGTTTAAAATGAAAAAAAATCCCGCCGGAGCGGGATGTATCCTGTGTAAAATGTTAATACTATTTTCCCCAATTGGCAGGGTCTTCGCGCCACTCCATCAGCGACTCAACTTCTTCTTCGGTAATTTCCCCCATTTCGAGGGCAAGGTCGATAAGAATCTGGTAACGGCTGAGCGGCGTGAGTTCAATCCCGGCTTTTCTGAAATTTTCTTTGGCCTGTGGGAAATTGTAGGTAAAGATGGAAACCATCCCGATAACTTCGCCACCAAAATTGTTGACCGCTTCCACCGCTTTCAGGCTGCTGATCCCGGTGGATACCAAATCTTCTATCACCACCACTTTTTGCCCCGATTTCAGGTCTCCCTCAATCAGGTTTTCCAGCCCGTGATCCTTTGGTTTCGATCGGATATAAATAAATGGCAACCCCAGTTGGTCGGCCACCAAAACCCCGTGCGCGATGGCGCCGGTGGCCACCCCGGCAATAACTTCTGCCTGCGGATATTTTTCCCTGATTACCTCAACAAATTTGTCGCGGATAAACGTACGCGTTTCGGGGTACGATAAAATCTTCCGGTTGTCGCAGTAAATGGGCGATATCCAACCCGAGGCCCATGTAAACGGGCTTGACGGTTGAATTTTTAATGTGTTTATTTGTAGTAATTTTTTTGTTACTTCAATTTGAGTTGATTCCATGATTATCAGGTGTGTTTTAATATTCAGAGCAAATGTATAAAGTTTTTTTTAATGAAAAATTGATCGCTGTTTCCGGTCGGGAGAATATAACATTAAATAAACCCATCCGGGCCTTTGAAAACGACTGTAGTTCTGAGGATGTTAAAAGCTGGTTTATGTCGTTTATAGAAGGCGGCGAACAGGAAGTTATCCTGACTCACTCCTTCCCGGAGAAGTTTTTTGAATTGTTTCAGTCGTTGTTTATCCCGATTCATGCAGCCGGAGGAGTCGTTCTCCGTAAAAATAAAATCCTGTTTATTTTCAGAAACGGAAAGTGGGATTTACCTAAGGGGAAAATAGAACCGGGAGAAAAGGCTGCGATTGCTGCTGTTCGCGAGGTGGAAGAAGAGTGTGGCATTTCGGGGCACAAAATTGTAAAACAACTGCCATCCACTTTTCATATTTACCA
>CAYWBV010000604.1:0-2040 GCA_964455785.1 uncultured Maribellus sp. | reverse complement strand
TTTTTATCCGTAAGCGCCCAATCCAAAAAATGCCCGCTTTTTGGCAAAGCGGTAAATCCAGCCTTTTTCAGGAACCGGTACACCCGAACCGTGGCTCGATACCGTTGGCATAGTCCGTAACCGTTCAGCCTCATTTCCGCGTCCCGACGTGTCTGTCGCCCCATGTTTTTCCACCATTTCAACCAGCCACTGCGGGTCTTCCATAATCACACATCCCGACGTTTTTTTGGGGATCTCCTGTTTCAGCGCTTTCAGAAAAACTGATTCGCGATAAATTTCAGTCAGCGGACGTTTGTCCACGCGGTCGGTGGCAAACTGAATCACCGGACAGGGCTCAATATATCCCGAAGCATTAATGTGGTGGCTCAAACCCGAAGCTGCCGGACACAATCCATTTCCGTTTTCATCCCAGTAGGCGTCGATTATAACCAAATCGAATTGCGAGCGCGCATCCACCATAAACTGCCGCAGTTTTTGAATTTCTTCCTTGCTCAGGGCCAGTTCAACGGTTGAATCAGCGCCCACCGGACGGTAAATATAGTACCACAGGTAGGCCACATTTTTCTGAATCAGCGAGTTGATAAAATCGGCCGACAGCGCCAATTCGAGGTTCGACTTACAAACGCTCATCGCCACGCCGGTAATTAATCCTGCGCGGGTTGCATTTTCAACAGCTTCGGTCGTTCTTCGGTACACATCTTTGCCGCGGCGTCTGACATCGGCTATGATTTCATCACCTTCAAAACTAATCAGCGGCGAAACGTTGGCCATTTTTCGCAATTCTTCGGCTACCTCGGGCGTCAATAACGTTCCGTTGGTAAACATCTGAAAATAACAATCCGAATGTTTTTTCAACACTTCAAAAAGTGGCTTGTACATCAGTGGTTCTCCGCCTAATATTCCAAAAAAATAAGAACCTTTGGCTTTGGTTTCGGAAATAATACGGTCGAGTAGTTCGGGCGACATCCGGGCATTTTTCTTTTTCCCCGTTACCCAGCAACCCTGGCAATTCAGGTTGCAGTCGTCGGTCACCGAAATAAAATGAAATGCCGGAAAAAACTCTCCCTTTTTCAGCCTTTTTTGAAAACGCCCAAAACTGAGCGTCCCTTTAATCCCCATATTGTACACAAACTTGTACAGGCACTTTTTATCGGTATTTTTAAGAATCCTCTTAATCATTCTTTTTGAAGCTCACTCCCATTTTAAATTCTTCCACTGCTTTCCGGCGTTCTTCTTCGGCTTGTTCAACAACCCCCTGCCTGAAAATGTTTCGGCGGTTTTGGTTTCTTTCGTTTAGTGTTGAAAGCAAACTTCCCTTGTCAATTCCAATCTTTTTTCCGCCGGGTTCATCGCCAGCGAGGACAGTATTTTCAGCCAACCTCGGAAACATAATTGCTGAAGTCGGACAAGTTCTTCCACACGCCGGGCAATTGTTTTTACACGCCAGCGGATCGATTACTTTCAGGCTTTTTCTATCGTAACTGTAAACGCCAAACAAACAGAACCGCGCACATTTTCCGCAAAGTGTACACAATGATTCATCGATAACAGGGTACCAGGCCGGAACATCCAAACCGGTAATCTGAACACGGTAACGCGCTTCTCCTTTGACGATGTGAAAATCATATTCCAGTTTCGCAAAAATCTTTTCAGCAGAAAGTTCCCTGAAATTCAGTACTTCAAAATCGCCAAAATCAATCCCGTTTTGCCGGAACATATTTTTGATGGCCCGCGGATAACACGCAATAATTATTTTTTGCTGAAACTCTTTTCCAATCGTATTTAAAACATCCTTTTCTGTCAGAGTCATTGCACACAAATCCACCAATTCAAAAACATCGGTATCGAAATTTCTCAACCCCGCAGAAATCCTTTCCATCGATTCAGAAGAAATAACCTGAGCCTTGCAGCGGCAAAAAAGTAAGCACGATTTTTTTTCCATAATCCACTTTGGATAACCCGACGAAATAACCAAAAATTTAGACAAATGTAAAATGAATACGACAGAAATCAGTTTAAACAGGACGAATTTCGAAAGAA
>CAYWBV010000603.1:0-2044 GCA_964455785.1 uncultured Maribellus sp. | reverse complement strand
AGAACATCAGAAAAACATCGCCGCGGGTAAACAACCTTCAGGCGTTTGAACAGGAACTGGCCCGAAATCCATTAATTGCAGGCCTATCGAGTTCGAATAAAGTTCCCGGAGATGTGCCGGCCTACAATTTTAACTTCAGCGAAATTCAATCGGAAAAGGGAGGAAAAGCCGCGGTAATTGTAGCCGACGAAAATTACATCACCAACTATAAAATTGATTTACTGGCTGGTCGTAACTTTTTTGCCGGTAACGCCAGCAACGTAAATAACGGGTGTATTATCAACCGCGCCTGTCTTTCGGCACTTGGATTTCAAAATCCTGATGAAGCGCTCGGGCATGTACTAAAAATGGAAGATGAAAGCGGGATGCAGAAATTCGATATTCCGGTTATCGGGGTTTCTGAAAATGTGGATTTCAGCGATGCCAGGGCAAAACACGGGCCCATTATTTTTATCAACTGGACCAGAGACATGCTTTGGGGAAACTATTCCATCAAAACAACCACAGCCGGTTTTGCGTCGGTACTGCCATTTATCAGGGAAAAATTTAATGCCACGTTCCCCAATTATCCGTTTGAATATCTGGTGCTCGAAGATTACTACAACAAACAATTCGACAAAGAAAATCAACTGATTAAAATATTCAGGATGTTTATCCTAGTGGCTGTTCTTATCAGCGTAATCAACCTGTTTTCCATTTCAATGCTGATTTCTTCGGCACGGGTAAAAGAAATCGGCATCCGCAAAGTAAACGGCGCCCGCATTTCAGAAATAATGACTATTCTGAATAAAGACTTTGTAAAATGGGTTGCCATCGCTTTTGTAATTGCCACGCCAATTGCATACTATGCCATGCACAAATGGCTCGAAAACTTTGCCTACAAAACTTCGCTGAGCTGGTGGATTTTTGCACTGGCAGGTTTGCTGGCTTTGGGAATTGCATTGCTGACGGTGAGCTGGCAAAGCTGGAAAGCCGCAACGAGGAATCCGGTGGAAGCGTTGAGGTATGAATAAAGTAGCCCCCTCTGACTCCCCCGAAGGGGGAGAATTGGAGAAAACAGATAAAATGATGAGCAGAAGAAACAAATATTCACTGACACAAAGTCTCCCCTTCGGGGAGATTTAGAGGGGCTTCCGGAAGACCTCCCGCCCCGCGGATTCTGCCTGGTCAGAACTTCTGAAACGTTAAATCCCTGGGGATTCTGTCTGTCGGAAGTTCCGAAACGTTAAATACTTGAGGATTCTACCCGTCAGAACTTCTGAAACGTTAAATACCTGGGGATTCTGGTCGTCGGAAATTCCGAAACGTTAAATCTCTAAGGATTCTGCCTGTCGGAAGTTCCGAAATGTTAAATCCCTGAGGATTCTGCCTGTCGGAAGTTCCGAATTGGGTTCTCCGGGACTATTTTTCCCTTCGGCTGTTCAAAAACATTTCAAACAGAAATTAGAAACTGTTTTGATTTTTAAGTATCCAACTCTTTAAACGCTGGCAGGTTTCCGGGCCTTCCGGGGTCAGCGCCCCGAAAACATTGGAGTGTAGTGCGGCGAATCGGTTAACACCCCGCCGCTGGTTTGGTAGAAATCCTCATCAAGTTCGAAAACACCTCGTTTTGTTTTCCGCCACTCTGCTTTTGCAAACGGGTGGTACGACTCCATCGCAGCCCAGTTTTTATAATTCTGATGGCCGTTGGTTTCGAGCAAACCCGTTCCAAGCCCCGGAAAAGGATCGAGGCGGGCGGCCACATTCTTGTTCCAGTCGATAAGAATCGGGTTGACCGTTAAGTCGGCACAAAAGCACGGTACGCCGTTTTGTTGGGCCACATTGGCAATCTTCATCGTCATACTCAGCGTTTTGGCGATGGCTTTCAGCGCAATGGCGCGGTATCCCATTTGAATCCGGGTGACGGCGTCGGCGTCAGTGTGCGCACTTTCGTCGGCAGCCAACCTCACCGGAATGTCGGAAACATCCAGTTCAACCTCTTCGGCAAAAGGTTCCTCGATGATGGCAATCTGGTCGAACGCCCCGATTTTTTTGGCGTGGTCGA
>CAYWBV010000602.1:0-2046 GCA_964455785.1 uncultured Maribellus sp. | reverse complement strand
GATGTGGGTATTCCTTCTGCCGAACATGGAAACCTGACTTCCGGTGCGGTTCACATTAAAACCAAGGCCGGCGGTTCTCCCTATAACGTAAAACTCAAAACCGACCCGCACACCAAAGAAGCTTACATCGGGAAAGGGTATCTTTTAAAAAATGACCAGGGAGTTATTAATGTCGATTTTGGGTACACCGAATCATACCGGCACCTTGTTAAACAAACCGATCTTTACAAACGGATCAATGCCACTACAAAATATTCAAAAACTTTTTTCAGGGGAAAATCACCTTTGCAGGTTGATCTGAAAGTAGATTTTTTAAATAGCCTCGATGGCAAAAAGTGGGATCCCGATATGATTCTGGAAGAGGAAAATTATTCCAAAGATCAGGAACTCCGGACCAACTTTTCGGCTAACTGGCTACTGAACAAACCTTATATTTCAAACCTTTCGTTCGATGTCGGTTTTGGAAAAACATGGCAGGAAGGGTTCGAGAAAACGTGGGAGAGTTCATCCGGCGGGCCCAATTTTTTTGCAACCGCCACCGAAGACGGCGAATATGAAATTTCCTACGGCCCGTCTTCCTATTATTCCGAAGTGATTTACGACGGGAAACCGTTTAATGTCTATTCGAAACTAAAAGCACAACTTTACCGGAAAAAAGGAAAGGTCGCCAATAACATTATTTTTGGGTCGGAATGGCGTACCACCGGCAACAACGGCGAAGGACGGATTTTCGACACTGAGCGGCCACCGGCAGGAGAAAGCACTCGTCCCCGGCCTTTCACCGATATCCCGTCGCTGAACCAGTTTTCACTTTTCCTCGAAGATAAAATGGCGGTTGAGTTGGGAACTACCGAATTGAATGTAATGGCCGGAATCCGTATGGACAATATTCAGCCAGCCGGGCTTTTCTCCACTGACGGCAGCCTGGGGATCGACCCGCGTTTAAATATTCAGTATAAAATCCTGAATCGGAGAAACAACTCTTTTTTTAACGATTTAAGCCTCCGCCTCGGGTTTGGGCAGACCACCAAAGCGCCCGCGCTTACACATTTGTATCCTGATAAGGATTACAACGATGTAGTCAGTTTTAATTATTACCCTGACCTGATTGTGGCCACAACCGAAGTGATTGAAGATACGCGGAACTACAACCTGAAACCGTCAACCGGGAACAAATACGAAGCCGGGTTCGATTTTCAAATCAAAAAAATCTCGGGGAGGATCACCGCTTTTTATGAAAAGTTTGAAGGTGGTTTTATATTGGATGAAATCCTGGCGCCAGTTCGTTATCATGATTATAACACCATTGCTGCCGGGTTGTCGCCCTATTATGTTCCCCGCGAAGGCGTTTACTATAATAACCCTGAATCGGGCGAAGTCGTTGCAGTCGGTTATGAAGACGATGTGAAATTTTTGCCGTATTCCGTTTACCGGAATGCCGCCGCCCGGATAAAAAAAGGGTTGGAATACAGCCTGGATATCGGGACAATTAAAGCGATCAGAACCTCGCTGAATGTTACCGGGGCGTGGTTTTATACTGAATCTTATACAAAGAATGCTCCGTACTGGACACGGGTGTACTACACGGTTTATGAAGGAAATACAAGTTCGCAGGAATCGTTTGCCGTAAAATTTAATGACCGTTACGGATACGGAAATACCGACCAGCGATTGAATACCAATTTTAGTATCATCAACCATATTCCCGAACTGAAAATGCTGGTTTCGCTGAACACGCAGGTTATCTGGTTTGAAAAAGATCAGCGGAAAATTTCGTCCGAAATAGGCGAACTTTATACGTTAAGCGAACTGCGTACGTATCTTGGAAATCCGGATTTGTTTGTAAACGAAAGCGGGGACGACTTTTATTACTACTTGCCGGTAAGCTACAAATTTTACGACGATGTGGAACACTTTTATACCACGGGCGATTTTCAGGAGCCGCTTCACCAGTTGGGCATTGAGAAAATTTTTAAGTACAGGTTTAAGGAAGAGACGCTCCCCGTGCTGGTAAAATGCGATATCAAAATATCGAAAGACATTGGC
>CAYWBV010000601.1:0-2048 GCA_964455785.1 uncultured Maribellus sp. | reverse complement strand
ACCAGTTGTTCCCCTTTTTTAATCTGATCGGCAAGCGAAATTTCGGGCGTTGTTTGTTTCTGTTCATTCGCTTTAGGGGTACAGGCAAAAAATATGGCCATAACGAACGCTAAAAATAAATACATCTTTTTCATACCATCAATTTTACATTAATATGCTTACTATTTAAAAATTAAAATCCTGTTTAATCCGCTGATACAAAGTTCTTTCAAATTGTCGATTTTGTAAATCACATAAGCATGTGATATTTTATTGCCAGTATGTTTACCCTTTGTATAATTTTTTTGGGGGAATTAATCCTGCCAGTTTGCTGCATACCGGCACAAATCGCGTTTCATATCGGTTATTTTGAACAGGTACGGACCAAACAACTGTCTGCCAACATTGGTATTGATATACAGAAAGGTATTGTTGTCAGGAACATAAAATATTTGGGTTGAACATCCGATTCCGTCACCTTCATGACCGAACTGCGGTGATGAACCCGAATTGAACTGCCAGTATTCAAATCCTTCACCGTATTCAGGTTCGGTGGAATTAACGCCTTTAATCCAGTTTTGCATCTCATCCAGCGAACTTTCCGAAACCACGTCACCGTCAAGCAGTGCATCATAAAACCGGATGACGTCGGCAGGAGTGGCTGCCAGCGCCCCGTAAGCGTCACTGGCATTAGCCAGTGCATTGTTCCATTTGGTAATATTTTCGAGTTGTTCGTTGGCGTGGCGGTCGAAATAGTAATTGGGAAACCCAAGACTAACGGTTTGCTGCGCTGAAAGATTGTAATACGTCTGGTTTAGATGGAGCGGTTCAAGAATTTCCTGTTCAAGCAATTGCCAGTAACTTTTTCCGCTTACCTGTTCCAGTATCAGTTGAAGGAGCAGATAGTTGGTGTTTGAATACATAAAATCTGTTCCGGGTTCAAAAACCAAAGGTTTTCCTTTCAGCATGTCAAGTCGCTGCGAAATGGATGGCTGGTTCAGTGGATCGTTCAGTTGCCCCACAACAAATTCAGGCAGTTCGGTTACATTTACAATTCCCGATGTGTGGTTTAACAACATTCGGACAGTTATTTTTTCGTACCCCGAAATTTTACCCAGAATTTCTTCAGTCAGATATTCTGAAATCAGACTATCCGGGTTGATTTTATTTGCTTCTTTCTGAAGCATTACAAGCGTTGCAGTGTAGGTTTTCGTTATACTGAACAACCAGGCAGCCCCTCCCGAACGGAAAGGTTTATTTGTTTCCAACCGGGCGTAACCTCCTGAAACATGCAGCCAGCCATCGTCGTTTTTTACCACTACCTGAACACCCGGAATTCCATCAGCTACATATTTATCCACTAAATATTGCAGTGAATCTTTCATCGGGTGGTTTGGATTGGAGACCAGATTGTCATCTCCCGGCTGGTAATCAAGATTATACAATACATTTTCGCAACTAATTAGCAAAATGATAGAAAATGTGATAACTAAAAAATTTATTGTTTTCATGACTTTTTTTAATTGACTTTTAATTGAATTTAAATTTTAATCCGAGCAACAGGCTTGAATCCGGAAGTGGATCAAAATCCGGATTATATCCAAACATAGCCTGCATTTGGTAGGTGATAAAAGGAGAAACTGAAAGTGAAAAAATATGTAGCGAGCGATATCCAGCACTCACCTGAAAAGGAACCTGAATAATTCCTTTGTAAGTTTCTCCGTCATCCCAGGTATTGCCATTCCATTTTAATGGAGCAGAAGGATAACCCGAAAAGCGGTAACCAACACCAGTTCCCACACCTAATTCAATTTTTTTTAATACAACCGGCAAAAACTGGCCAACAAACTGAAGGCTGGTTGCGTTACCCTGGTGCCGGTTTTGACCGTACTGAAAGTTTAATCCCAATGAAAAGGATTGTTTTTCTCCTAATAACCGGTTGATTCCTGCAACGGTAATAAATCCCGGGTTCTTCCATTTTAAATTTTCAACCGGTGCATAAAAAGTGTGTACTCCCGACGAAATGGTGTATTGCCAGCGACTTTCGCTGTCGTTCATTTTTGCGCTCA
>CAYWBV010000600.1:0-2056 GCA_964455785.1 uncultured Maribellus sp. | reverse complement strand
CAAAACCTATCACTTTAGGTGGATTAATTACAATTCCAGCTAAAATTGAATTTGTGTTGAACCCTGAATTGCAAAATACTTACATCAATGCAATTTTTTCGTTTAAATAGGTAAACTGTTTTGTTGATTCCTTAGAGTACTATTTTTAATTAATTTTCTCCTTTTCAAAAAAGCAGATATTCACACTATAATATGGTTTTCAAGTATTAAATTGATGATACTTCATGAATTCAATTAAAAATCACACCAAAATATGACTTTACTTGTTTTTGTGTTTCAAACTATTTAGTCGAATGTGAAGAATGATAGTATATTTAATTACATCGTTGAATATCAATGCAATAATATTAATAAGTTTTTGATTTTTTGTCGATAAAAATCTACCGGCTTTTAGCCAAATTTGGTGAAAAGCTGGTAGAAATGGTAGGTAAAAAAAGAAAAGAATCCGCAGTTAAACATGTTTCAGGTTCCGTTAAAGCAATTTATCAATGAAAGCCATGAATTGGTTGGGCTTTCAAAGAAAATAGACTGGGAAAGTCTTGAAAAAGATTTGAGTGTTTATTACTGTGAAGACAATGGACGCCCCGGGGTTCCGATTCGGTTGATTGTTGGCATAATCATGCTTCGGCGGATGTTAACCAGAGCGATGAAAGCGTATTGGACCGTTGGGTTGAAAACCCATACTGGTCCCGATTTATCGGGACGGGGGATGTTTATTTCGGCATGATTATCCGTTTGACCGTACCGAGCTGATAAAATTCCGCCATCGGATTGAGAAAAAGGAGCAGAGCAAATATTGAAGGCTTCGGTCAATTTATTTGAAAAGAAAGAAGTACAGGAAAAAGAAGTATTAACAGATACGACCGTTCAGGAGAAAAACATCACTTTCCCGGCCGATGTAAAACTTCAGAAGAAAATCATAGAACAGTGCCGGAAAATCGCAAAGAGTGAAGGTATCCGGCTTCGTCAGACTTACAAAGTGGAATTGAAACAATTGATGACAGACCAGCGTTTTCATGACCATCGAATGCTCAGAAATTACCTCCTCGACCAGATTGGGGATAATATGAACTCAATTTTAGCCGCCGCAGGTTTTAACCTGAAAAAAATGCTTCGGAGGTTAAAATCCGGGACAGAACTTATTTTTGAACTTTTTGAAAACTTTATTTTAACGCTTAGCAGAAATCTTAGTTTCTTGCTTTTGCATAAAATAGGGGTTTTTCACGTTTGACTGAGAGACTGTTTTGAAATCATTTTTAAAATTTATTAAGCATCAATCTTATCATTGATAACTGGACAAAAGCAGTACTTGTTTCAGTCAACCTTTCATAATCTTTGGAAGTTCTTCGTTGAAATGAAATCCATGCAAATGTTCTTTCAACAATCCATCTTTTGGGCAGTATCCTGAATTTGTGGGTTTCATTTCTTTTGACAATTTCGAGGGCCCACCCACATTTTATTCTGGCTGTTTCCACAAGTTCTCCCCGATGACCACCATCGGCAAATATTTTGATTATTCCTGTTATGTATTTATTTTTGAGTGCTTTAAATACAGGTTCTGCTGCCTTGCTGTCATGTGGTGTTGCCGAATGTACTACAATTGCCAGGGGTAAACCAAGGGAATCAACAACAATGTGCCTTTTCCTGCCTTTAACCTTCTTGCCACCATCATATCCAATCTCACCCTGGCAAACATTGGCCGTTTTTACGGATTGGCTGTCAATTATACCAACAGATGGAACAGGGTTCCTACCTTTCTGCACCCTGACCTTCTCTGCAAGATAATCATGCAATTCTTCCAACAGCCCACTTAACTTCCACTGCCTGAAGTAATAATAAACCGTTTGCCATGGAGCAAAATCTTTGGGCAGCATACGCCACTGACAACCTGATTTGGTTATGTACAAAATTGCATTCACAATTGACCGTAAACGATGTTTCCTCTTTCGTCCGTATTCAAACAAATCTTTTATAACTTACCACTGGTTATCGGTTAAATCACTCGGGTAAATTTTCATCATACACTAATTTGTCGTTATTTTAGTGCAAAGAAAAT
>CAYWBV010000599.1:0-2058 GCA_964455785.1 uncultured Maribellus sp. | reverse complement strand
GGAAATCAAGTCACAACAATTTTTTTCCATAAATTTGTTTTGATTTGGATTATTAAAATTCAAGTTGATTGTGTCTCTGAAGTTGCTTACCACGAGACATTAAAAAATCAAGGGGAGATGTTAGCGCATCTCCTTTTTTTGTTTTTCGTTTTGGTTTATGTCATAGGCCCGGATTTAAAGTTATGTCATTTACTGTTTTTTTGAAATAATAATCTGAGGTTTAGCTTCCTTGTCGTAATTGTGTACAATCGTACAATTGACATGGCAAGCAATTCCAATCAGCCTGAAGATTTCTTCATAACTTTCATTTTTTATCGTACCCGAGAAAAGAGAGTTGTATATCCCGGGATCGGTAATTTCGATGTTTACATTGTACCATCTTCTCAGTTTTTCAACCACATCTCCCATCGGTGAATTGCGGAATATCAGTTTTCCGTCTTTCCATGATGAATAAACCGGAGCATCCACACGACTTACTTTCATTGCGCTGTTATCGGTGAGGTCAAAAACTGCCCGTTCACCGGGTTTCATCGTGTAAGAAAATGATTTAAACTCCCGGAGGGCAAGTTCAACCTTACCCGATTCAAGCACAACGGCAATCTCATCTTCTTCAGGATAGGCATTTACATCGAATTTTGTACCCAGCACTGTAACAATCAGACCATTCGCCTGTACTAAAAAAGGATTGTTTTCGTTGCGGATAACCTGAAAATAAGCCTGTCCGTTGAGGATAACTCTTCTGTTTTGACCGGAAAAGTTACCAGGATAAGAAAGCGTTGTACCTGAATTTAACCAAACTACTGAACTATCGGGTAAAACGACCTTAGACCTTTGGCCGTTTTCTGTAAAAACAGATGTGTATAAATCCGGCATTTCATTTATTTTTGAGGAATCAACAGAAAGGAAATATAAAATACCTGCTATTCCTACCAAAATAAAAATTGAGGCGGCAATTCTCCAGCGAACCAGGGCGCGTGTTTTTGATTGCAGGAGTACTTTGTCCCTAAATCTTTCCCAGGCCACTTTTTTATTGAATAAGTCCATCATTTCATATTCCCTGACCAATTCTTTATTGGACTGAATTGAATTCAACAAATCCTTATTCACTGAATTTTCATTTATCCAGCTATCAAGAATCTCTTTCTCCCGGGCGGATTCAGAGTCTGTCAAATATTTTCCAATAAATTGACCCAGCATTATTGACTTATGTAGATTATCCTTCATCGGTCAGAAAAAATTTCTTTTATTATTGTTGAAACAACTTTACGTTGAAATGGAACTACAACAAATTCAAAAAAAATATTATATTTTTTGTAATCACATAATAATGAAAGATATAAAAATTAAAAAAAACTAATTTACAGGTTTATGAAAGAGATTTTTATTCAGGGCTACCATCAGGAAAATAAGACTACCCAATTTTTTTCGTAAAACCTGGTAGGCCCTGGATTTGTGTGTTTTGACCGTGTTGAGTTTTATATTTAGTTCATCTGCAATCTGCTCATTGGAATATTCCTTTAATGATAACAACAACACCTTCTTTTCCATTGGAGGCAGTTTATTAATTTCATCGTAGATTATTCCGTTTGCTTCTTTTCGGATGACCGTTTCCCAAAAAAATTCGGTAGATTCTATTTTATATTGACTTTCCTGAAAATATTTTTGTTTTACCCGATCGTGTTTTATTTGGTTCAGGCACATGTTTCTTATTGAAGTATAAAAATAAGCTTTTACAGAAGTGAGATTGGGAAAAACCTTTTTCTGTTCCCAAAAGGTGATAAAAACATCCTGAACAATATCTTCACATTCATTTTTGTCAGATAAATAATGAAATGCAAACGAATTAAATCTGAGATAATTGGAATTAAAAAAGTCTTCCAGGTATATTTCAGAACCATCGTTGAATTTAATTTTCATTTTGGTTTTGTCGGTTGTCATAAAAAATGAAAATTCAAATGAATTAAAACAAATGTAAAAATTATCTCTATACATGTACAATACAGAACAAAAAAGACTGCCCTTTTGAAGAACAGCCTCTTTGATCTAACTAACTAAACC
>CAYWBV010000598.1:0-2058 GCA_964455785.1 uncultured Maribellus sp. | reverse complement strand
GAATTATTAAAATGGAAAATCATATCGAGTATCAACATAATCAACATTCCGAGAAGGAAATAATAAACTTTGCTTTTGAAGAATTTTTTCACTTTAAACTTATCTGGTTGCAAACTTAATAAATCATAACCATAATGTTGAATTTAACAATCCATCCTTTTATTTGTAGTTTAGGTTAGCCGGGAGGAATTTTTCGATAAACTCTATTGTTTCCCCTTTTCTCCGGGCATAATCTTCCACCTGATCTTTGCCTACTTTTTCAAGACTAAAATATTTTGACTCGGGATGTACAAAAAATTGCCCCGATACGGATGCATTGGGGTACATTGCAAAATGTTCGGTCAGCGTAATCCCCACTTCCTGCGCCTTTAGCAGGTTAAAGAGATTCTCCTTTTCTGAATGTTCGGGACAAGCCGGATAACCGATGGCCGGGCGTATTCCCTGGTAGTTGACCTTCAGCAGATCGTCCTGTGTGAGGTCTTCATCAGGGACATAACCCCAATATTCTTTTCTTACCTTTTCGTGGAGCCACTCGGCAAACGCTTCACTCAGCCTGTCGGCCAGCGCTTCGAGCATGATGGCTTTAAAGTCGTTGTTATCTTTTCTGAATTCATCTTTCCACTTTTCGATACCGATGCCGCCGGTGGTGGCAAATCCGCCGCAATAATCGATTTTCCCCGATTCTAGCGGTGCAACAAAATCGGCAAGACAGAAGTTGGCCAGTCCTGCTTTTTTCTTTTCCTGCTGACGGAGATGATAAAAACGCCCGATCTCCTTTTTACGGGTTTCATCTTCATACAAAACCACGTCGTCACCGTCTGCATTGGCGGGCCATATTCCATAAACCGCGTTTGCCTGCAGCATTTTCTTTTCGATGATTTCATCGAGGAATTCGTTGGCTTCCACATACAGTTTTTTTGCCGCCTCTCCCTGCTCGCCGTCCGCGAAAATTTGCGGATAATGTCCTTTTAATCCCCAGGTGATAAAAAAGAAAGTCCAGTCGATGTATTTACGGAGTTCTTGCAGCGGAAAATCAATCAATTGTCTTACACCTGTAATATTGGGTTTGTAGATTGGAGTGTTGTTCCAGTCGATAATAAATTTATTTTCCCGCGCCTGGCTTAATGTCAGGTATTCTTTTGCTTTTCGCTGTCCCTGGAAAGAGCGGATTTCGGCATATTCTTTTTTAACCGCTTCGATATAGTCCTGATTTTTTGCCACCAGGTTAGAAACCACGTTCACAGCCAGCGAAGCGTCTTTCACGTGAATAACCGGAGACGAATATTCAGGCTCTATTTTTACGGCGGTATGAATTTTCGAGGTTGTTGCGCCCCCGATTAACACGGGGATGTTCATCTTGCGCCGTTCCATCTCCTTAGCAATATCAGACATGATTTCCAGCGACGGCGTAATCAACCCGCTCAGCCCAACGACATCCACGTTTTCGCTGATGGCCGTGTCGAGGATCTTTTCTGTGGGAACCATCACTCCTAAATCAATAATATCGTAATTGTTACAAGCCAGAACAACACCCACAATGTTTTTCCCAATATCGTGGACATCGCCTTTAACTGTCGCCATTAACACTCTTTTCCGGTTATCGACCGTGTTGTTTTTTAGTTTGTCCGCCTCGATATACGGAAGGAGGTAAGCGACTGCTTTTTTCATTACCCGCGCCGATTTTATAACCTGTGGCAGGAACATTTTGCCAGCGCCAAACAGTTCACCAACCACATTCATCCCGTCCATCAGCGGTCCTTCGATAATATTCAGCGCCGGCTGATATTTGACGACTGCTTCGGCCATATCTTCGTCCACAAACTCGGGAAATCCTTTAACGAGGGCATGTTCAATTCTTTTTTCCAGCGGTAGTTCACGCCATTCGTCCTTTTTTTCTTCTTTGGCGCCATTTGATTTTACCTTTTCAGCAAATTCCAGCAAACGTTCGGTAGCATCAGGACGGCGGTTGAGTATCAAATCTTCCGTTCTTTCCAGTAAATCTTTTGGAATTTCGTCGTAAATCTGCAACATTCCCGGATTAACAATTCCCATATCGAG
>CAYWBV010000597.1:0-2063 GCA_964455785.1 uncultured Maribellus sp. | reverse complement strand
TTTTTGTACCCGAGGCGGGAATCGAACCCGCACTCTGTTGCCAGAACTGGATTTTGAATCCAGCGCGTCTACCTATTCCGCCACCCGGGCTCTTCCCTTTACGGAAAATTGGTGTGCAAAACTAATTATTTCATTCGAATCAACAAAATATTAATTTGCAATTTGCCTTTTCCGGTCGATTCTTTTTACGACCTGCCCGTAAATTATTAATGCAAAAGCCGATATCAGGGCAATCCCTACAAAATAGTACCAGATGTAATGAGCGTTTGATGCTGCCATGGCCCACTCTTCATGTGAAGCAAACAGGTTGGGATCCGGGCAGTAGCGATCGAGCAAAACCCCCGACATAATAAATCCAAAAATGGAAGAGAGAAACGAATGTAAATGGCTAAATCCAAGATACATACCCTCTTCGCCTTTGGGCGCCTGCAACGAAAAATATTCAAGATAACGAGGCGATATAAACGTTTCGGCAAGACCCTGGAACGCAATCCCGACCACCATCATAAAAGCCACCGGGTGCATACCAAGTATATTTCCGTGCAGTAAATTTCCGGATGCCATAAAAACGGCGGAAACAGGCATAATAAACATTCCAGCAGTCATGCTGAAAAGAGCCGTCTTTTTTCGCATAAACTGGGTAACAAAACCTACGGTAACAAAAACCACCAGCGGATTAACATTGGCGTACCATCCCGGCGCTGCACCTTCACCGGCAAGGCGCAAAACATATTTGGGCATGGTAGCATACATCTGGTGCTGCACCATCCAGAAACCTGTGATAATTAGGACAAGAATGATCAAACGTGCATTGGCTATCACTTTTACCATTCCATTAAAAATTTCACCAATAGTCTTTCCCTCTCCCTGATGATGACTGCTTTTAAAAATCAGAAAGACAATGACTAAGCCAATCAGGGTCATAAAGGCGGAAAAATAACTTATCCAGATTAGTCCGGTGTTGCCCATCGCGTCCCGTAACGGTTCCACTACGGTTTTACCCGAAAAGGCGCCGATGTTAACCATCGTATAAAATATACTGTACCCGCGCGCCCGGTTTTCTTTCGAAGTTTCTTTGGCCACAGTACCGGTAATAACCGCTTTGACAAACGACCCGCCAAGCACAATCAAGGCCAGAACCGGAATAATGGCATATTTCTGCGACGAAGTTTCAAGCCCGTTAAAAAGGGTTGTTTCGCCATATTTTACCAATCCAACCGATTCAAAAAAAGTAGGTAAAAGCCCCATTCCGCCATACCCCAATGTTAAAAGGGCAAAAGCCAGCAGTAACGATTTCCGGAACCCGATTTTATCGGCAAAAGCGCCGGCAAATGCGGGCAGTAAAAAAAGCATAGCCTGGAAAACTCCCGCAATAGCCGCCGCTTCAATGTCTCCAAATCCAAAGATTCTTGACAGATAAAGGGTTATCACAATAAAAACGCCGTAATAGGCAGCCCGTTCAAACAATTCAACCGTATTTGCTACCCAAAAAGCCCTGGGAAATTTCCATGTTTCCTTTTTTGCCATCGTTATTTTTTAATGTGTTGTGTTTACAAATATAACAGCCCTGGCGACTTTTCAAAATCCGACGCTTTTGCAATAAACATAATGCCATGAAAATTTTCGGAACGATAGAGTTTTTTTTACCTTAGCCACAGTTGTTTAAACCAATATTATGAACCAGCCTGAAGAAACTGTTTTATTTGAAAGAGTAAAAAACGGCGGCATCGAAGCTTTTGAAATCCTTTTTCACCGTTATTACAGGCATTTGTGTGTGTTTTCATCCCATATTATTCACGACGACGATTCTGCCGAAGAGATTGTTCAGGACTTTTTTGTCAGGTTGTGGGAAAAACGCAATCAAATCCATATTGAAACTTCGGTAAAAAACTATTTTTTCAGATCGGTAAAAAACTTATGTCTGAACCATATTCAGCATGATAAAACGAAAATCCGTTATTCGCAGCATATTCGGACTGAAGGCGAAAAGCAGACCTCCGACGAAGATCTTTTTTTTGAAATGGACCTCTCCGAAAAAATAGAAGAAAGTATCAACTCACTTC
>CAYWBV010000596.1:0-2071 GCA_964455785.1 uncultured Maribellus sp. | reverse complement strand
CGGGAAACATTTCCGAGGGGACATCTTTCAGACTGTGAACCGCCAGGTCGGCCTCACCGCTCAGTAACTTTTCCTCAAGGCCTTTGACAAAAACCCCGGTATTTCCGAAACTACTCAACGGCGTTGATTGGTCGACGTCTCCGTGGGTGGCCACTTCCAGAAAATCCACAATTATCCCCGGAAACCGTTGCAAAAGCATTTGTTTTACAATTTCCGACTGCTGAAGCGCCAGCCTGCTTCCCCGCGTTGCTATGATGATTTTTTGTTTCATTCAGATGCTTATGGCATTTTTTCCGATAACAATGACAGACGGAGTATCAGGAAAATTTTTTCCGAGAAATACTCCCACTTCGCCAAGTATTGTTGAATAACTTCTCTGATTATTTTGCGAAATTTTACTCCAAATCTGAACCGGGACCGAAGGTTCTGAACCGTTATTGAGTATCTGTTTTGCCAACTCCGGCAAATGGTTCAATCCCATATAAACCACCACCGGAGAGCCTGTTTTTATTATTTTGACAATCGTATCCAATTGAGGGAAACCATCGGTTTCGTTTCGCCCGGTATAAAATAACAGCATGTTGTTTTTACCGCGTTCGGTCAGCGGGACTGAAAACAGAGATGCTCCGGCAATACCCGCTGTAATTCCGGGAATCACTTCGTAGTTGAGGTTGTTTGTTTTACAAAAGCGGATTTCCTCGGCGCCGCGGCCAAAAATCATAGGGTCGCCCGCTTTCAGCCTGACCACTTTTTTGTTTTTCCCGGCCCAAAACAAAAACTCGCTGTGAATTTCCTCCTGCCTCACCCCCTGATCCTGCCCGTCGTTATTCATCTTACCCACATATTTTTTGACGGCAGCAGGACTGGCCAAATCCAGAATTTCATTACCCATTAAACCATCGTACAAAACCACATCAGCTTCCTTCAATCTTTTCAAAGCTTTTACGGTTAACAACTCCGGGTCGCCGGGACCGGCTCCAACCATCGAAATCAGATGCGATAAGCCCATTCTTCCAGTTCTTTTAAATAAACCATCGGGCTTGGGTATTCAAATTTGTAGCCCAGCGTACCGATCAGTTTGTCGCTGTTAACTATTTTATAATTCTCCGTCTCATCTGTAAATCCGGGAGTTGGCAACTCCGCGATTTTCGCCGCTTTGCTGTAAAACTCTTTTTTGGTCGGATGCTCCGGGCTGCTTGCGTTAAAAACTTCGCCCCAGATTTCCCTTTCGATAATTTCAGCAATAATATTTACGGCGTCGTTCCGGTGAATCAGGTTCACCGGCGAACTGCCGGGTATATTTTTCTTCCCGGCCAGAAAACGTGCCGGGTTCCGGTCGGCGCCAATCAATCCGCCCAGCCGGACTACCGTGGTTCGAACGCCCGGTACGTTCAACAACATTTTTTCGGCTTTCAACAGCGCCCTGCCAGCAGGTTTTTCCGGGGTCCCCTCGTCGCCCTCGCGCACCACTTTGTTTGCCGGTTCAAACACCGATGTGGAAGAAATAAAAAGCACTTTCCGGATGTTTAATTTCTGAATAAGCTGGATAACCTGGTTTATCTGTTTCGGAAACTCTTCCGCGACATTTTCCGTCCGGGCCGGAGGAATACCAATCATTAAAACATCGGTATTAAAAAAACTGGTATAATCAATAACCACCGATTCGGGGTCGATTTTGATGTGATACGTTTCGATTCCGGTGGTTTCAAGTATATTGTATTTCTCCGACGAAAGTGTGGAACCTTTCACCGCATAACCTTTTGACATCAACCTTCTTCCGAGGGCCGTTCCAAGCCAGCCGCATCCCAATATGGAAACTGTTTTAACCATTTTGTTCTTTTTTAATGAATAATTTTTTAACTGATTTTTCAGCCGAGTCGATGGTAAACCCGATCAGTTTATCCGTCAGTGACGTGGCCAAAAACCACGATTCGTAGCCTGAAGGAGGCAAATGAACACCGTTTTCGAGCATCCGGTGAAAAAAGGCTGAAAACAAATCCATATCCGCATTTTTTACATCGCCGAAGGTTTTCACCTCGTGTTCTGTAAAAAACAGGCTTATCATAGAACC
>CAYWBV010000595.1:0-2074 GCA_964455785.1 uncultured Maribellus sp. | reverse complement strand
CAGCCGGCTTCATCGGCAGTTATTTAGTAGGGAAACTCAACAAAGCAGGTTATAACGACCTGGTTTTGGTTGACAAGTTCGACGACCCGTGGAAGGATATGAATATCCTTCATAAAAAATACAGGAAATTCATCGACCGCGATGATTTTTTCAAGTGGCTCATCAAACATTCCCACGACGTGGAGTTTATCTTCCACTTGGGCGCGCGTACCGATACCATCGGTCAGGACCCCGAACTTTACCAGCAACTCAACCTGATTTATTCGCAACGGCTTTGGAATATTTGTTCCGAAATCCAGGTGCCGTTGTTGTACGCCTCGTCGGCAGCAACTTACGGAAATGGCGAACTTGGTTTTTCCGACGCGCACCGGAATATCGCAAACCTCCGTCCGTTAAATTTATACGGCTGGTCGAAACACGACTTTGACGTTTGGGCGCTCAAACAAACCCGCATCCCGCCGTTCTGGGCAGGGCTGAAATTCTTTAACGTGTATGGGCCCAACGAATATCATAAGGGGAGGATGGCGTCGGTGGTACTGCACGCTTTCCAAACCATCAGCCAAACCGGCAAAATGAAACTCTTCAGGTCGCACCACAAGGATTACAAGGATGGCGAACAAAGCCGCGATTTTATTTATGTTGACGACATTGCCGATGTGATGATGTTCTTCATGGAAAACCGCTCGAACCCCGGAATTTATAATGTGGGGACAGGCAAAGCCCGGTCGTTTATCGACCTCACCCGGTCGGTGTTCAGCAGTCTGAAAATGAATCCTGAAATATCGTTTATCGACACACCGGTCGATTTGCGCGGAAGATACCAGTACTTTACCGAAGCCGAGATTCAAAAGTTGCGCAATGTGGGTTACATAAAACCTTTTACCGAACTGGAAGAAGGCGTGGATACCTACGTTGGAAAGTATCTCGTTAACGAATCGTGTTACTAAACGGTTCAATGGTAGCGCGAAACCGGATGTTTTCGCTTCGGCAATCAACTCTGTCTCAAAATAATCAGTATGAAATAGCCATGAGAATATTTTTGTATCACCCGGAAAAAATAATGGCTATTCCATGTCGTCGTGAATTTAGATTGAAAAGCGAAAGCAGATACGGAAATTGTTGAAACCAACTTTGAAAATTTAGATACATGAAAAAACAGCTTCTTCTTCTTTTGTTCCTTTTCATTTTTATTGGGGTGCTTGCCGGGCGCTATTTCCATATCCGGTGGATGTCGTACACACTAAAACCGGCAATTATGTTTTGGGTCGGCTTTTATTTTCTGATGTTTTCGAAACCTGTTGAAAAGAAAATGGTGCGGCTTGCCGTGGCTGCCTTTGTATGTTCGTGGTTTGGCGATGTTTTTTTGATGTTTGGCGGGAAAGGCGATCTTTATTTTATGCTTGGCCTGTCCTCTTTTTTGCTTGCCCAGGTATTTTATATTTTCCTGTTTCTCCGGTCGGTAAAGACATCCGGACGGCCTTCTTTTTTGAAAAACAAACCTTTTTGGCTGGCGCCGTACCTGGTTTACGGGGCAGGTATTTACATCTTGTTGTTCAACCACCTCGATGTTGTGATGAAAATTTCGGTTTTGGTTTATATGATAGCTTTGTTGAGTATGTCGGCCCTGGCGCTGAACCGCCTCGGCGCCGTAGGCAGGAATAGTTTCGTCCCTGTTTTTGCCGGCTCGGTATTGTTTGTGGTTTCCGACACGTTGATTGCTTTTGATAAATTTTTGGCGCCCGTACCTCACGAAGGAATTTTAATCATGTCAACCTATATGCTGGCACAATATTTTATAATGACGGGGTTGTTAAAACAATACGAACCCGGCACAGTTGCCGCCTGAAACTACCCCCCCAAAAAAACCACGTTACCACCTTCAAAAAAAGACGTTACATTTTTATAAAAGAGACGTTACAATTTTAAAAAAAGACGTGTCTTTTTTTCGTTAACATAAGTACAGCTTTTTATATCGTGACGACAGGTGCCGGAATTTCGGCGGAGAATAGTTTTTTATACCGTTTATGATGCTTTAAATCAATTAGTTTGGAGTTGATGTTCTTTTTGAACTGAT
>CAYWBV010000594.1:0-2075 GCA_964455785.1 uncultured Maribellus sp. | reverse complement strand
GCCCGCCGGGAAGCGTAGGTTCGTCCTTCGAAATCAGTTTTATGGGAGAAAAACTGACAGGAAAAATTACGGAACCTCACGATCCTCCACTTACGGGGATGGAAAACGACCGCGACTCCCGTACCGAATCGTACGTCAAAGATTTTAAACCGCTGAAGATAGGGACCATCCATCTTCAAAAAGGCCAGGGGACCCTCGCCCTAAAAGCGCTGGAAAAAACGGGCGAACAGGTAATGGATTTTCGGCTGATGATGCTGAAACGGGTATGACATGTAAATCCGGCGCCAGGTAAAACACAAAATTTTCACCAAAGTAAAATAGGGTAAATAAATATTTTGTGATTTCTTTGAGCCTTTGTGTCTTAGTGCAGGATTGCATTTTTGACTTTTCGCAGGGGCCCCGGTTATATTTGCTGCAAGTTCGAAAAAAATCTTTTCAATTATAAATCCTCCACCTGTTTGATAAATAACAATTTATTTCTACTTTTGCGCGTTCAAAAAAATAAGAATGTTTAATTAAAATTTGATGTTTATGTTGAATCAGTATGAAACCGTTTTCATTTGTACTCCCGTTTTATCTGAGCCACAGGTAAAGGAAGCGGTAAAAAAATTCAGGGACATCATTACCGGCAGCGGTAGCGAGATGCTCCATGAGGAAGACTGGGGAATGAAAAAACTGGCTTACCCCATTCAAAAGAAATCGACAGGCTTTTATCATTTATTTGAATTTAAAGCCGATCCTGTGTTTATTGCCAAACTGGAAACTGAATTCAGGCGCGATGAACGGGTTATCCGGTACATGACCGTAAAACTCGACAAATACGCCGTTGAATACAGCAACAAAAGGAAAAGAATCCAAAAAGAAAAATCAGAAAAGGAGGCATAAACCATGGCACAAAATTCAAGCGAAATCCGTTATCTGACCCCACCGTCAGTAGAAATTAAAAAGAAAAAATATTGCCGTTTCAAAAAGAACGGGATTAAATATGTGGATTACAAGGACCCCGAGTTCCTGAAAAAATTCCTGAACGAACAGGGTAAAATTTTACCCCGCCGTATTACGGGAACTTCATTAAAATACCAGCGTAAAGTTGGACAGGCCATTAAACGCGCCCGCCAGATTGCTTTACTGCCATTTGTAACCGACATGTTGAAATAAAAAGGAGGACCTGAAATGGAAATTATATTAAAACAAGATGTTGAACGGTTGGGAAGTAAAGACGATATCGTAAAAGTAAAAGACGGATACGCCCGTAACTTTCTCATCCCGTCCCAAAAAGCGGTTGTTGCCACCGAATCGGCAAAAAAAATTCTGGCTGAAAATATCAAACAACGCGCTCATAAAGAGGCCAAACTGAAAAAAGCCGCCACCGAAATTGCGGAAAGCCTGGTGAACAAAAAACTCACCATCGGCGCAAAAACCAGCTCGTCCGGAAAAATCTTCGGCTCGGTGAATACCATTCAATTGGCGGAAGCCATCAATAAAAAAGGTTTCGAAATCGACCGAAAACAGATTATTTTACCCGAAGACAGTATCAAGGAAATAGGAAGCTACAAAGCAAAAATCAAACTGCACAAAGAAGTTGTTGTGGAGATTGAATTTGAAGTTGTTGCGGAATAAAACAGGAGATTATACGATAAAAAAGAGGCTGCCTTTCGGGGACAGCCTCTTTTTTTATACGAAGCGGCGGCTGATTCAAAACCCACCGGGACCGGGGCCATCAGTTTTACGGATCACATCGGGCGCGTGGCTTTCGTCTGCATACAGGGGCTCGTACACCACCCGGGCCGCTTCGATGTTTAATGTTCCGGGCGGAAAATTTTCTACCAGCCCTTCAATTCGGTGTGAAACTGAAAGTGTTCTTCATTTCTGCAATTTCCCAGGGGTACATTCAAAATTTGCATCATTAAAAGATTTTAAAGTTAGTACATCGTTATCATTGAATACTTATATAACTCTGAATTTTCAGCCGTCATATTGCAGGAGACTTTACAAACAGTTTGAAACCCCGGCGCAAATTGCAGGGGTACAATGACGCCAAAATGACTCACGGCACGTCGTCGTACGGGTACGAC
>CAYWBV010000593.1:0-2077 GCA_964455785.1 uncultured Maribellus sp. | reverse complement strand
GAAAATTTGCTGAAAGAGGTCATCAGAAACTGGCCGGCATTAAAAAATACCTCACCCGAAGGTTTCCGTCAGATGTTCCTTCAGCGCGACGGAAAACTGGCGGTAACCGACAACAATTTCAGGTTGACTGTGGAACGGAAAGCGCAGGACATTTTGCTGGAAAAACTCAACTGGAATATTTCAGTGATACAATTAAAATGGATGACTTGTCTTCTGTTTGTCGATTGGTAATACGTTACGGATTGGCTGGTTTTCAGCCTTTTTTATACTATTATTTTTTTTGGGTATGAGAACAAAACTACACAAATCAAAAGATGGGGGGGGACACCAAAATCCCTTTGTGCCCACCCGGAATAGTTCGAACATATTTGGGGTGCAGGCCAAATTGCAGGTGGGGCAACCCAACGATAAGTATGAAAAAGAGGCCGATAAAGTTGCAAGTCAGGTAGTAAATAATGTCGGCTCAAATTCCCGTCCGTTTTTTGCCCCGGCCGGTTCACTGCCGGTTCAAAAGAAAATGAATGGCCTTCTTCAGGAAAAACCTTTGGCTGAAACCATAACTCCATTTGGCCGGCAACCGGAAGAGGAGGAGATGGCGCAAGGGCAACCCGTAGAAGAGGAGGAAGAAATGGTTCAGGGGCAACCGGTTGAAGAAGAGGAAGAAAAAATACAGGGACAGTCGTCCCCTGAGGAAGAGGAAGAACCGGTACAAACAAAGCTGGCCGCCGGTCAGATACAAAAGGCAGGAGAGGAGAAAGAAACGAAACCTACCGGTCAGTCGGGGGTTGCACCAGCCATTGAAAGTCAGTTGAAAAATTCGGCTGGCGGAGGCAGGAGAATGGATTCTTCCACAAAGGCAAAAATGGAAAGTGGTTTTGGCGCCGATTTCGGCGATGTGAATATCCACACCGATGCCCGGGCGGTTCAGATGAATAAGGAATTGGGCGCGCAGGCTTTTACCCACGGGAAAGATATTTATTTTAACCAGGGAAAATACAACCCGGAATCAAATGACGGGAAACATCTGCTCGCACACGAACTGACGCACACCATTCAGCAAACCGGGATGATTCCGGCCAATTTGCAAATGACCATCGGCGATAACCGCGACCTGACGGCTGCCCGTTTTTCGGGGAACCTGGTTTTGGAAGCGTGTCTCGATAATGAACAAACACTGCAGGTCGGAAGCTCCGGCGCTGCCGTTTCTTTAATACAGCAGGCGCTGGTCGATGCGGGTTTCCCGCTGCCAAGGTTTGGTGTGGACGGTATTTTCGGGAGCGAAACCCGCAGCGCATTACAGGATTTTCAGCGCGCTTCGGGACTGGATGCCGATGGCGTTTTGGGCCAGCATACCATGTCGGCGCTCGATGGTTTGTTTACCGGTGGCGCCCCGGCGTTGCCGCCTGCTGTTCCGGTTGTTCCGGCTCCTGTTACACCGCCGGGGGTGACATCGCAAACAGTAAGGCCGGCGCCCGACGGAACCCCTGATACCCGAACAACTGTCGGCGTAGGAGAACGGGTTCGGTTTACGGCAGATACCGCCGGAACATGGTCGGTTTCGCACGGCCGGATTATCGGGTTAAATACCGGGGCAAATATGGTTTGGGAGGCCCCGCCCACAGCAACAGCACCCACCATCACCATTACCACACCGGGTGGGACGCGGGTGATTCCTTTTACTGTAATCGCCCCGAATAACCTGAGTATGGTGGTGGCCACCAGAGATGCAATCCCTGCCGGTACTGCCGGCGCCTGTATGATAACCAATGTTACAGTGAATCCGCTGAGCGTCAATTTCGGGCGTACACAGTGGCTCGAAGTTCCGGGACCCGCAACCAACGTTTCGGGCTATTTTAACCAGTTTGCGGCAGCAACTATTTTTCACAATCCCAATCCGAACTATTTGCCTTTTAACGACAACAATACCGGGCTGAGGGATCACGCTTCGTGGCACGCGGTTCCGGCTCCTTTTTCGTTCGGCACCTTCGAATGGGTCATTCCCAACCGGTATAAAATCGATGGTGAATCCGATGCGCAGGGAAGGCTTTTTACCAACACCGTTCAGGCATTTTTTATG
>CAYWBV010000592.1:0-2081 GCA_964455785.1 uncultured Maribellus sp. | reverse complement strand
GACGCACGTTTTCTTCCGGCCATCCTGAAAGGGATTATGGAAAAAATGGAAGAAGGCCCGTTGACCGGTTCGTATGCCCGCGACATCCGCGTGTATGTTTACGACGGTAAAATGCACCCGGTAGATTCCAACGAAATTTCGTTCAGACTGGCCGGACGAAATGCCTTTAGCAAAGCATTCAAAAATGCCGGCGCCAAAATTCTGGAACCCATTTATGACCTAAACGTTTATGTTCCGTCCGACAGAATGGGCGATGTAATGAGCGACCTCCAGGGACGCCGTGCCATGATTATGGGTATGGGCTCGGAAAAAGGACTGGAAAAAATTTCGGCAAAAGTTCCGCTGAAAGAGATGAACAAATACCACACTTCGCTGAGCTCAATTACCGGCGGACGCGGCGTATTCAACTTCTCATTCGACCGTTACGAAAAAGTTCCGGCCGAGGTACAGGACGAACTGTTGAAAGCTTACGAAGCCGAGCAGGAAGAAGAATAGACCATTTTCTAATCCATTTTACTATAAACTAAACGAAGACCCTGGCAGAAATGCCGGGGTTTTCTATTTTTTCCTAAAAACCGCCAATTTCATTTTGACTACTAAGAAAAAACCGATTAACATCTTATTTTTACAACCGGGTTGTACCAATCGGACGAAAAAGGACAAAATCTACAGAAGGAAAAAAAAATTGAATTCAAATGGCGCATCAGCAAATCAGTGAAAAATGGATAAAAGCCTCCATTCTGGGAACTATCTGGGCCTCTTCGGAAATTGTACTCGGAAGTTTTTTGCACAACCTGCGAGTGCCGTTCAGCGGGAATATTTTAACTGCCATCGGATTGGTTATCCTGATTTCGGCCAGCTACCAGTGGAAAGAAAGGGGATTGTTCTGGCGCGCCGGAATTATTTGCGCCTTGCTGAAAACCATGTCGCCTAGCGCGGTGATATTCGGTCCCATGGTGGCCATTTTCAGTGAAGCCGTTTTACTCGAACTTTCAGTGCGTATCCTGGGACGGACTATTCCGGGTTTTTTGCTCGGTGCCATCCTTGCCATGTCGTGGAACCTGTTTCAAAAGATTTTCAATTTTATCATTTTTTATGGTTATAACATCGTCGAGGTTTATACCAATCTGATGCAATATGCCCAGCGGCAGTTAAACCTTCAGTTCGATGCGGTTTGGGCGCCACTATTTTTATTGCTGGCCGTTTACGCCCTGCTGGGTGCTGTTTCAGCATGGATTGGCATAAAAACCGGACGCAGACTGGTAGCCTCACCTGCCCTTTCACCTGATATTTCATCCAGCCAAACCAGCCAAAAATTTCAAAAAAAGAAGAATTTGGATTTCGATTATTCCATTTTGTGGTTAATCATGAATGTTTTATTTCTGGCAGGAGTATTTCTGTTGCTTGGGAGAATCAACTTCGGGCTTTGGGCAATACTTGTAGCTGTTGTGGCAACCACCTGGGCCGTGAGGTACAAAAGGGCGCTGAGGCAACTGGTAAAACCCAGTCTCTGGATATTTTTTGTTTTGATTACCATGGTTACCGCATTTGTTTTCACGCGATTGCAATCCGGTTCGTTAACGTTTGCCGACGCACTGTTAATTGGCGTCGAAATGAATTTGAGGGCCATCATCCTAATCATGGGTTTTTCGGTATTGGGAACCGAACTCTACCATCCGGCAATCAGGGAATTTTTGGCCAAAAGTTATTTCAAACAACTACCTCCGGCGCTGGAACTTTCGCTCGAAAGCCTGCCATCCATGATTTCCGCTGTCCCCGATCTGAAAACCATCCTGAAAAACCCGGTGCAGGTTATTCACCAACTCATGGTACACGCCGAAATGAGAATCGCAGAAATCAGGCAGCGGCTTGAAAATACCCCCTGTGTGTTTATTATTACAGGCGACATCGGCTCGGGAAAAACTACTTGTATCAAAAATCTCGTAACAAAACTTACAAGCAAAAATGTGTTCGTTGGTGGGTTTTATTCATTGAGGATAACCGAAAACGGAACCACCACCGGGTACAATATCGTTAATATTTCGACAGGTGAAGAACAACCGTTTTTGCGATTGGACGGG
>CAYWBV010000591.1:0-2087 GCA_964455785.1 uncultured Maribellus sp. | reverse complement strand
CTCCATCATCTTTTCGTCGGCCAGGGTAATCCCTCCCCAGGCTTTCCCTTTGTCGGTGATGTACTGCTTGCGCATGGGAACGGCAGCAACCGTATTTCCTTCTCCGTCGCCAAGGGCAATTACGTTTACCTCAATCCCCCTGACAAATTCCTGTACAATAACCGGTAGCCCCCATTTTGCGGCCAGTTTATGAAAAGCCTGCTTTACCTGTTCTTCGTTGTTGGCTTCGTAAGCATCGTAAAACTGTCCTTTCACCATTACCGGGTAATCAAAGTGGTCTTCTATTTCTGAAATCTGGCTGAAACTTCCCATGTTGATGCTACCTGGCACTTTCACACCATACTTTTTCCCAAACTCTGGAAGTTTATCTTTTTCGCGTTCCTGAAATTGTTTCAGTGTGGGTAAAAATGTGTGGATTCCGTTTTCACGCAGGCGCTGTTCGTTTTTCATAAATGAAAAAAGTTCGGCGTCGAAATTGGGGATCAACACATCCATTTTTTCCTGCCGGTGAATTCGTTCAATCCGTTCAATCAATTCGTCGGAACCTGATGACGGATAAGGAATCTGGAATATGCGGTCGCATAAACCTTCCATATAAATTCCGGGCTCAAGATTTTCATAAACCAGGCCAATCACCCTGACCTCAAAATCCTCCGATTCTTTTGCCCCCCGGATTACCGGAACTCCCGGCCCCGGATTGTCGGTGTTGTTCAGTCCCGTTACGGCCAATGTAATTTTCTGTTTTGCCATCTTCCCTGTTATTTAAAATCCATCGGATCGTCCTGAATGATAATCTGATGGTATTTCAGAAGAGCACAGAATTCATAAAAATCCTTTTCGAATGAAAGATCGTCAGTATCGTATTTTCCGAGAATTTCCTTTTTTAAAATTTCAAAATCCTTCTCCTCTTTGATATTTTTTATCAATTCCAGCCCGAATGGGTTTAGATTGAACGAATCACCGGTTTTGGAATTAAATACAAAACCATTGTCGCTTATTTTTACTTCTGCTGCTATTTTCATTCTTTGTTGATTTTTGGTAATTCATACTCAGTCACTATTTTGATGATGAAATTTATAATAAAATTTCCAGTTCAATACGCGTATATTCGTCAAATATTGAACTTTGACACCGATAGACGCCAAAACTTGCGTGGAATCCTCATGAATTCAAAAAAGGATTTACTTACATTTGGCATTAAACTTGTTTGGCTGAAGCCAACTTAGTATAAATAGTCACTTTAATTTAGCAAGTCATGAAAACATTAGCTCGTATTTTTTTGCTGTTCGCAGCGGTTATCCTTATTTCGTGCGAAGGTGAACCCGGCCCTCCCGGACAAGATGGTCTGGACGGTTTGATTGGAAGTGTTTTTGAAGTGGAAGGAGATTTTACTCCCGGCAACGATTACACCCTGTTTTATGAATTTCCCAATAATTTTGAAATTTATGATGGCGATCTTGTCCTGGTTTACATTCTTTGGGAAGTTTCAAATGGTACAGATGTCTGGAGGCTTTTGCCCCAAACCGTGGTTTTAAACGACGGAATTTTGCAATACAACTTCGATTATACTTTAGGCGATGTCCAGATTTTCCTGGAAGGTACGACTGATTTTGACAATCTGCTCCCGGCAGAAACCGACGACCAGATTTTCAGGATTGCCGTTCTTCCGGCTGAATTGGCCAAAAATAAATCGATTGATGTAACCGATTTTAATGCAGTCGCAAAATCGATAAATGTCAATTTAAATTCAATACAAAGATCGGATATCTCCATCCGCGCAAACTGAGAATTATTTTCAAAAACATAACTAATTCTACTTTGACAAATTGGTCTGAAAATGGATTTTTCTTCTTTTTTACCCCGCCCCTAAAGGGTGAAAGAAGAAAAACCCACTTGTTCCCTTTAGGGATTCAGGGTAAAAACAAGTGGATTTTTCGAAAGTGTCAAAGTAGAACTAAAAAAAACCGTCTTTCTATTAAAGGGCGGTTTTTTTATATCGACTGGGTGGCAGTTGTTCAGTTTCGTGAAAAGATTTTCAGGCTGGTTCCCATATTATTGTTTTTTGCGCGTAAAAGGTATTTCCGGCT
>CAYWBV010000590.1:0-2088 GCA_964455785.1 uncultured Maribellus sp. | reverse complement strand
TAAAAAATGCGCTGGACGAGGTTTGGAAACACCAGCTTAAAAGTGTTGGTATTATTATCAACAACATTAACCGTGGAAAACAAAATTATGGTTTTGGCGGTGGCTACGGTTATGGTTACGGCTACGGCTACGGTTATGGTTACGGCTACGGTTATGGATATGGTTACGGCAATGAGAAAGACCAGAAGACCAGTAAACGTAAAATAATTAAACTGGAAGAAAAAGGTGACGGATAATGTTGTTTCCGAAATTTGCTAAAAAAACTTTTATTTCGTGTTTGTTGTGCTATCTGTACCGTTTGTAAAATGGCCGGTATTCGGGAGGTGGCGATTTAACTTTATTCTTTGTAAAAGGGACCATTGATTTGTCGAGTTTTACAGAAAGGCCAATGCTCAAATCATAAAATAAACCTAAAATATTCTGGCGGTTTCCCTGAGCGTCGAAGTTGTGTACCACATCCAGAAAATCGTAATTGACAAAGTTAAAATTGATAGCGGTGTTCAGGTCAATCCGGTTGGATATTGCATAAGTAAAACCACTGCCCAAAACGTAAACGGCATTGGAAACTTTCGACGTTTTATTGGCGCCTAATCCTTTTCCAAAAATGATTTCATTGTCATTCCGGTATTTGTAAAATAGCTCCGATTCATAAAATAAAATTCCAAACCCGGTTTTAAAATAGATACTTACCGGATGTGCTTTTCGCGAATTCGAAAGATTGAGATGATACCTGGTAAATATTTTGGGGCCGTACAACCGCGTGGTATATTCAACCGGGTCGGTTATGGGTTCCATCATCGTGGCATGAAATCCGATGGCCGAAAAGTCAGGTGAATCGTTTTCTCCACGCAGCCAGAAAAAAGACAAGTCTGCACCGGCCTCAAAATTTTCAGTAATGTATTTTGATATTTCGAAACCAAAAGAAGGGCCCGGCCGATTACTAAATTCTGTTACGTTTCCCGAAAAATCGCTGTAAAACTCTGTCCCCAGCATCGAGGAGCCCAATTTGGATGTAAAATAGATACCTTTGGCATTCCCCATGGCATATCCGCCGATTTGCGCCTGGCTTTTCAAAGTAATAAAAACCGACAAAACCACTAAAATGCCAATTCTTGTTATATATCCTGTCATTTTTTTTATGTCAAAGATGCAATTTAAAAAACCTTTTTGTCTTTTATTGATATTGAACGAAAACAAGGTTTTTTTATTTTACACGATTGACATATTACCGATGAGGTTCGGGGAGGGCGCTTAAAATCGTTGAAGGCACTTCTATCTGGAAAACGCTGTCGATTTGGCTGATCCTAAGCACAAACCTGTTTTTTCCACGGGTTTGGATCAATTCGCCGCGTAACCCAATCAGCGGGCCGGCAATAATTTCAACTTCTTTTCCTTTTTTAAAGTTTTCAAACGAAACAGTTATATCAAAATCAAACTGTTTCAGCATTTGTTTTAACGCCAGCACCTGCCGGTCAGGGATAATCGCGGCTTTACCTTCAAAAATTACATACCCAACCACGTTGTCGGTTTGTAACACGTTGTCGTAATCGCTCCGGCTGATAAAAACAAAACAGTAACCCGATATGAGCGGCATTTCAACCCATTTCTTCCGGTCTTTCCATTGCCTGAGTTTCTTTTGAAGGGGCAAAAAACATTCGATATTTTTTAATGCTAATTCTCTCTGAACTTTTTTTTCGGCGCGGGAGCGGGTATAAACCACATGCCAGGATTTTTGTGCGTGTTGTATATTTTCATCCATATCGAAAAAGGTGTCAACCGTAACGTTATTAACATGTCAAAAATAACAATTTTCGTTTTACTTATCGATGAAAGTTATTTTTGAAAAACATCTGATTTTGAAGTTGTCAAAAGTTATCATGTTTAGCTTTTGACAACTTCGATTCCTGCCTTCGACCGGGTCAAACTCCGTCGCGTTCTGTCCAGATGAGCCTCATCTGGGTTAACCTTCATCGCGTTCTAACAAATTACATCAGTCGCCGGGTCAAACTCCGTCGCGTTCTGGCAAATTACACCAGTCGCTGAGTCAAACCAGTTCTGGTTCTGTTCAGTTACACCAGTCGCTGAGTC
>CAYWBV010000589.1:0-2092 GCA_964455785.1 uncultured Maribellus sp. | reverse complement strand
TGATATTTGTGAGGACAATACCGGGCAGTTGTGGATTGCCACCGACGAAGGGCTGGCCTGCTTTAATCCGACAAACAATCAAACGGCCTGGTACACAGGCCCGGATCATGTAAAAGACGGGAAGAATACGGTTTTTCCGACCAGCCATATTCAAAATGTGGCCTGCCAACCCGATGGAAAAATATGGGCTGCACAAACCAACGGCGAACTTTTTCGACTGGATCCGACAACGGGTAGAGTCGAAAGCTTTGGACTGATTGACGACATCGACATCAACACATTATCGATTTCCAAATTACAGTTTAAAAACGGGCAGCTTTTTATCAGTACCTATTCAAATGGTTTTTTTTGGTTGAATCCGGAAGAAAAAACGATAAAATCAGAAAATTTTGGACACTCGGGTTACACGATTCACCATTTCCGGCTTTCTGAAGATTCCATTGCGTGGCTGGGCAGCAACAACGGGCTTATCCGGTTCAATTACCAAACCGGCCATTTCCGGCTCTTCAACAATGATCCGACAGATCCGCTGAGCCTTAACCGGTCGTCTGTCGAACACGTATTTATCGACAACGAAGACAATCTTTGGGTTTCATTGGGAATCCGGGGAATAAACTACGGCCTGACCCAAACTCCTTTCTACCATTTTGGTTTTTCAGAAAAATGGGCGTATCAACTCACCCGGAAAGAAGTTACCTCCATTTGTTTCGACCATGTGGGAAACATGTGGCTGGGATATGAGAGCGGAATCGTAGAAAAACACAGTTATGCTCCTCTCAAAAAAAAACAATACCCGCTTTCCTCTCAAAGCCGAAGCGGGGCGCCCGGTTCAATAATGACCATTTACGAAGACAGTAAACACCGCATTTGGATTGGAGGCTGGGAAAGCGGAATCCAAAAACTAAACGACAACGGAACAGCTTTTGAAAATGCCGCCATCGTACCCGACTCTATCGCACAACGTGTAGCTGCCGCCGACATTCGCGGAATTACGGAGGACCGAAAGGGCAACCTTTGGATTAGCTTCCATGGAATTGGCCTTGGAAAGTATAATCCGGATAGTCACCAAATAAAACTTTTCCATTTTAACCCCGACCGGCCTTTGACAAGTTTGTCGAACGACTTTGTGTATAACCTTTGTTCCGACGCAAAAAACAACCTGTGGATTGCCAGCGCTTATGGAATTTCGAAACTGAATCTGGAAAATGAACAAATTACTACTTATTTCCATGAGCCAGAAAATTCAAACTCTCTGAGCAACAACGCCATCAACACCATATATTGCGATGCTGCAGGCCTGATTTGGGCCGGAACAAGCAACGGACTCAATGTTTATCTTCCGGAAACAAACGCTTTTCAGCCCGTTTTAACCGACCGGGATATTCCATTCTTAACGATTTCAGACATTCGGTCGGTAAAACCCGGAGAAATCTGGGCCAGCACACAATCCGGCATTTTCAGGATAATTTACACGTTTAAACCCGGTGCTGACACTTTACAATTTGAATCCCGTTTTTTTAACCGGTCGTCAGGACTTTTGTCTTCCAACTATTTTGCGCGGTCGTCGGCGGTAAACGGCGAAGGAAATATTTTTTTCGGTGGAAATGAAGGTATCGATTTTTTTAACCCCGAAGAAGTCGTTGCCGTCAGAAATCAAAAACCAAAACTGCTGTTAACCGATTTTATGGTTGACGGCCAACCGGTATATCCGGCAAGAACAGACAACGGAAACAACGTTGCACGACTTGTACTCGACCATCACAACCGGTCGATCAGCATTCGATTTACCACTCTCCGATTCAATAGCGGAGAGTTACAAAAATTTCGTTACAAGCTCGAAGGTTTTGATGACAAATGGTTTTACCCTCAAGATGAACAGGTGGCTACTTTTACCCATCTCCCTCCCGGAAAATATAATTTTTTGGTGGAAGCAAACGAGAATAACACGTGGGAAGGTCTTTCCGCTTCAATCAGGATTAAAGTAAAACCGCCATTCTGGAAGACACTGCCGTTTATGGTCTCTGTCTCAATTCTTTTTATTGTATTGGTTTATCTCGCTGTCTGGGCCCGCTCAAGAGTATTGCTTTTACGT
>CAYWBV010000588.1:0-2109 GCA_964455785.1 uncultured Maribellus sp. | reverse complement strand
GACAAAATTCTTTTCAGCAACATTTCGGATGCAATGGTCCCCATTTCGTAACCGTGCTGGTCAACCGAAGTTAATGTCGGGTCGGTAATTCCTGAAAAACGACCGTCGGAAAAACCTACAACAGCAACTTCGTCCGGAATTTTTACACCCCGTTTCTGAAGGCTCTGCATGGCGCCAATCGCGGTGAGATCGTTAACCGCAAAAAGCCCGTCGATTTTGATGTTATTGTCGAGGATATTGAGTACGGCAAGCCGCGCACTCTCAAAATTATCAGCTTCAAAAATAAGATTGCCGGCATTACTTAGCCCTGCTTCATTAATGGCTTTCAGGTATCCGTCTTTTCGATACTGCCCAATGAGCAGATTTTGCGGTCCGGCAAAGTGGGCAATTCTTTTCCGCCCGCCTTCAATCAGATGTTTTGTAGCCCGGTAAGCCGCGTCAAAGTCGTCGATAATTACCTGGTCGGCATCAAAACCCGGGATCACCCGATCGTAAAAAACCATAGGAATACCATTGTTTTTCAGATTGTACAAATGTTTAAAATCGTCAGTTTCCTTCGAAATGGAAACCAAAATCCCATCCACCCGGCTCGCCAGCAACGTTTTGGTGTTGGCAATCTCCCGGGCAACCATTTCATTCGACTGGCAAATAATAACATTAAACCCGGCATCGTAAGCAACATCTTCAATGCCACTGATGACCGACGAAAAAAAGTAATGCACAATTTCAGGAATAATAACACCAAGAGTGTTGCTCCTTCGGTGTTTCAAACTAAGCGCTACTGCGTTGGGCTGGTAATTTAATTTCTGGGCCAGTTCGTTTACGGCCTTTTTGGTTTCCCCGCTGATGTCGGGATGATTTTTTAAAGCTCTCGAAACTGTCGAAGCAGAAATTTTCAGTTCACGGGCAATGTCTTTTATGGTTACAAGTCCGCCTTTCATTCTATGTTTGTTTGTATTTGTTTATTTCATTCGGGATATTTTACATCCTCATTTCAGTTCTCGGTTTTTAGTACCGGATAGTTCGTTACAATAATTTCGTTTATCGCATGTCGTTTTGCTGCATTCGAATTTATCATTCTTTTGGCAGGAATCCGAGCAATGTGGTAATTTTTATACATTTCGTCAAAAAAATTATCTTCGGGGTCGGTATTTTTCGGGTCGGAGTTGCTCAGCATCAGCTTTGCACCGAGTTTGTCGAGTCGTTGAAAAAGCGCTGCCAACTCGGTTTGTTGTGTGTCGGCAAACGGATGTTTGCTGTACGATGTAAAACTCGAAGTTTTGCTAATCGGCCGGTAGGGCGGATCAAAATAAACAAACGAATTTGTTTTTATTTCACTTTCAACCGTCTGAAAACCGGTATTTTTTATTTCCGCAGATTGCAGCAGTTGCGAAGCTTTCAGGAGGTTTTCGGTATGTACGATTTTTGGGTTTTTATATTTCCCGGCTGGAACATTAAATCCGCCGCCGGAATTTAACCGGAAAAGCCCGTTAAAACAGGTCCTGTTCAGAAAAATAATTTGAGCTGCACGTTTAACCCAGCATTCGGAATACCGGTCGAAATGGAAGGTCGTTTTTTGCTGATTAAAATCGTGTCGAACTTCGTAGTAAAATTCCGACTGTTTTGATTCATCCAGTTTGTCATATTTTTTCTGATAAGACTCCAGAAGATCGACCAATTTGAACACGTTTTTCTGAACCACCTGGTACGTTAAAATCAACTCTTCATTTACGTCGCAAAGTAAAGCCGCTTTAATATCGAACCGCGCAGCCACATCAAAAAATACAGCTCCCCCGCCAACAAAAGGTTCATAATAGTGATCGATCTTTCCCTCTCTTAGTTCTTCCGGATAATAACCGGCAAATTTTTCCAGCAGTTGACCTTTTCCGCCGGCCCATTTTAAAAAAGGCCGGGCCTTGGAATCATTTTTTTCAAGATTGAGAATATTTCCTTTAGTCAATTTATTTCCGAGTGTTTCTATCATAAAATGCAATTCAGTTTTATGTTTGTTTACTGATGCGCAGAAAGCCAAAAAAATTTGTTTTTAAAACTACCAAAAATTCACTACCTGTTACATTTTTTGGTGTTTTACCGACTCATTTTTCCGAC
>CAYWBV010000587.1:0-2114 GCA_964455785.1 uncultured Maribellus sp. | reverse complement strand
CACTTTCAATTACCAGCTTTGGATTTCCGTTCTCCACAAAAACATGGTTCAGACCTCCGGTCATCGCTTTTTTGCAGCCCGGGGCCACAAAAAACAGTAAAATGAACAGGATGGTTACCTGGCAATATGAGGGTCTTTTTTTAATTAACTGCATAAATACTTTTTCAAATTTAATCATTCTTCGATTATTTTTTCAGACTATAATATTTACAATCAAACGTTTGCGGCCTAATACATAGCCAAAATATTTTTTGTGGGAATATCTTCCTGAAAATTATGGGTGGGCCCTAGAAAATACCCGCCTCCGGGCGCCATAATTTCTATCATTCTTTTAACCTCCCTTTTTACTTCTTCCGGGGTTCCGTTTGGTAAAACCTGCTGTTCATCGATGCCCCCCGAAAAAGCCACAAAATGGCCAAATTCCTTTTTTAGCTCTTCGGGGTTCATACCTGCTGCTCCAATCTGCAGCGGATCGATAACTTCAACACCCGCTTCCAAAAAAGAAGGAATTAAATTCCGGATTGCACCGCAGGAATGCTGGTAATAATGTGCTCCATATTTTTTTGCTGTATCTGCCATTGTTTTAAATGCCGGCAGGAAATAAGTTTTCCAGGTTTCAATATCGAAAAGTAAACCTTGTTGAGTACCAAAATCATCTCCTATCCTGAAAAAATCGATTTTACCATTTGCCGCAGAAAATATTTTTTCAACGAAATTCACTTGAAATTCAAGTATTTTATCAATTAATTTCTGAAAAAATTCTGGATTCATAAAAGGTTCTGTGAAGCTGCGTTCATTGCCAATCAGCGGTTGGATAGGAGTCTGCAAAATTCCGGGAGATGCAGGTCCCGGCGCCGTCATTATTGCATACTCCGAATATTTATCACATTCAGTTTCAAGTTCTGAAAAATCCCAGTCGTCTGCCGTTGGCCAGGGATACTCATCCAATTTATCGGGATCATCAATGTTAGCCAACGGATGAGAAACTTCGTTCCAGTAACCCGCATTATCACTAAACCGGGTGTACTTCCATTGCACACCCCAGATATCCCGTTTGTGCCCATTGGGTAAACTCAGCGCTTTCCCGATATATACAGGTTCAACCCACCTGAAATCAATGTTCAAAAACTTAAAAAGGTCTTCATCCGATGAAAGTTGCAAATCGTGTTTTAACCGGGACCGAACCTCCGGAACATCACGGTACATAAAAGGGACCCTATCGGTTTCCAGATGTGCAAGAGATTGATAAACCCGTTCTTTTGAGTTCATTCCGGATTTAAAATTTCTTTTATCGGAATACTTTCAAATGTCATATCAGCGCGGCTTCCTTCATACAAAATGCCAATCGTATTTTCATCGATGGAAGTAATACACGAATATCCGCGGCTGTTTCCTTCGTCAAGCAGTATCCAGTAAGTTTCAGGCCAGGTTTTTCCGTCATCAAAACTTACTTTCAGGGTCATGTGGTGGCGGCCCTTCTTTGTGTTAGGGTTGGAGAAAAGCAGGATATTTTTTTCCTGCCCGTTTTTAAGATATTTATGTTTATGAATTGACGCCATACATGTTGATTCAATGAGAGCTGAGCGGGATGAGGGGTGTTCTTTCCAGGATTCACCCAAATCGGTAGTTGTAACCACTACCCTTCCGTTGGTGTCCGACAAATTGTTACGGTTCGGATTGTACCTCGCATTTAACATGATACTTCCATCAGAAAGCTGTGCCACCATATTTTCAGTAGTATTTGAATACGCAGGATTGCTGGTTAACCAGGTTTCACCGCCGTTTTTGCTGTACGTAATATTTGAGAATGTTTCCCCGTTTTTGTCGCGCCCCTGTGTCGGGAAAACCAGGGTACCATCGTCGAGTGTAATCCCGTGGCCGGGCGCGGGCGCCCACAACCACCACTCTTGCTTTTTACACATTTTGGTAAGGTTCACCGGGTCGTTCCAGGTTTTTCCATCGTCGGTTGATGTCGCGATCAAAAACTGAGAAGTTTGTTTTACGTCAAACCCTGGTTGAGAACCTTTTTCCCGCCACTGATGGTTCCATGCGGTACTTTTTTCATTCAATTCCTCTATCCATGTTCCGGTACTGTCCAGAACACCGTACATCCA
>CAYWBV010000586.1:0-2115 GCA_964455785.1 uncultured Maribellus sp. | reverse complement strand
AACCCACCCCGATTTTTACAACGCCTACAAAAATGCGCGCATTATTATCGACTACACAGGCGGTGCACCAACCGGCGACGACGACGAAGACGAACCGGGCGAAGGCGAAGAGGCGTAGAAGAAACGCCGGATTCTGCAAAAAGAAAAAAACAACAATGTAAAAAACCACCCGGCGTTTGTTGCCGGGTGGCTGACGGACTGAACACCCGCCCGTGCGGGAAACCGTAAAAACAAAAAACAAATGTTATGAGCGTAAAAACAAAAATAATTGGAACAGTAACCGCACTGCTTCTATTCTTATCCGCTAATTTATTCGCTCAGCATATTGAGATGGGATTTGCTGCAGGTTTTGATATTGCTGATTTGCACTATACCAATCCTTCAGAGGCCCATTTTTTATATCATATTTCACCAACTGCTGCCTACAATTTAAACGGATTTCTAAGTTATAGGAATAACGGTTTTTGGGGATTCTCAGTTGAACCAGGTATTATCGGAAAAGGCTGGAACCAATCTCTTGAAGCCGGCAATACAAAAAATAAAATACGATTATATTATTTTCAATTACCCGTTTTATCCGACTTCTATTTATCCAACAAATTGTATTTTTCAATAGGACCTGAAATGAATTATTTACTACATGCAAGAAACAAACACGAATCTGTTTCACAAAATATTGCAGAATATCTTAATAAGTTTGAGTTATCAGGTCTGGCAGCAATCAACTATAACATTAACGAAGTTTTTACGGTAAGTTTCAGGTACAGTCATGGAGTGACCGAAATAGCAAAAAACACCTTGTGGGTATATTCTGAAACTGATAATCCGAATGAAGTAAAAGACTATAATCAATATTTTCAACTTTTAATAAAAATAAAATTGAAGAACCGCCGGTAACCGCGCAGGCAGCCGACGGACTGAACGCCCGCCAGTGCACCGCAGCATGAACAACTTCAAACTTCACTTTACAGTTTATCCCCTGAAATTTGTATTTTTAATATTTTTTCGGAACTTATACCCAATGTTAGCGGTTAAATTAACATTTAACACAAAAAACAATCACCAATAACGACAATGAAAACAAACAGAAACGAAGACAAATCAACAGCGTCAGCCAACGAACAGGGCTCACCGCTATTTTATCATGGTACAAAGGCCGATCTGAAACAGGGAGACCTGATTGAACCGGGCTTTTCTTCCAACTACGGGAAACGGAAAAAGGCGTCGTATGTTTATCTGACCGCCACCCTCGATGCGGCGGTTTGGGGAGCCGAACTTGCCTTAGGCGAAGGACCCGGCCGAATTTATACCGTAGAGCCGACTGGCCCGATTGAAGATGACCCCAACCTGACAGACAAAAAATTCCCGGGAAATCCAACAAAATCGTACCGCTCCCGGAATCCGCTCCGGGTTACAGGCGAGGTCGCCGACTGGCAGGGACATTCGCCGGAACAACTTAAAGCCATGAAGGATCATCTGAAGCAACTTAAACAAATGGGTATCGAAGCCATCGACGACTGAGGGAAAAAAGGGGAATGTCAATTGTAACAAATCATCTTAAAAAAAGGAGTTTACGGGACGAAAGAAAATCCCGGCTTACAAAATATTATGGACACAGCATTAAAATTAAAAGCAGACATTGACAATGGAAAGATTTTTTCGAAGAAAGAGATTATCGGCCAGCTTGCACAATCTGTACTTGTAAGAGAATTAACAGCCGATTTTCCTGAAAAACCATTGACTCTTGTGTGGCGGTTAATTGGAATTAGCCAGATTCCGTTCAGCCACTATCTGGAATATACACAAAACCTCATCAACAGAGTCTATGAAAAACTCGCAACACCTTTTGGTTTTTCGCTGAGTGGCGACGAAAAAATGTTTTTACCCTGTTACAACGCAATGGTTGTATCCGCACTTTGTCGTTTAAACAGGGCAACCGACCCGCAGGTAAAAAGCGCGCTTGAATGGATAAACAAGAACCAGCCGATGGAGAGAGGCGTTGACGTAAATCTTCCTGGCTTTCGTTTTGACCGGTTTGGTGGCTGTTTTGGTAAAACACCGTGTTATATTGGATTGGCAAAATCGGTAATAGCCCTGCAAAACCATCAGAAACAT
>CAYWBV010000585.1:0-2121 GCA_964455785.1 uncultured Maribellus sp. | reverse complement strand
GGTATTTGAACATTTTTATTGTAGTCGGGGAGCGCCCCGTTTTTAATATTGTTCAGAAGAAAAAAACCGATGATTATGGCTAAAACAAAGAGACCCAGTAATCCCAGCAAAATTCGTTTTAAAATTTTCATATTGTTCTTGTTTTTATGAATGCCGAAAATGATGGGGAAATTTACGGATTGGATTTCAATTATTTATATATTCGTCCACAAAATTTAATTAAACATACTGCTATGAAAAAACTGATTATCCTTTTTTTCCTTGGAATTTATGCTGTTGCCGGGATGGCGCAGGAAGCCGATAAAATACTTGGTATCTGGTGGAACGACGAAAAAACGACCAAAATACAGGTGGAGAAAAAAGACGGAAAATACATTGGGACCATTGTTTATATGATTCCTGAAAAATATGAAAACGGGCTGCCCCCGAAAGACGACGAAAACCCGGATCCGGCGCTTCGCAGCCGCCCGGTGGTAGGGTTGCAGATTTTGGAAGGTTTCGTTTACGATGCCAAAAAGAAAGAGTGGAAAGACGGAACCATTTACGACCCAAAGTCGGGAAATACCTACGATTGTTATGGCTGGATGGAAAGTAACGATCTGCTGAAACTGAAAGGTTTTGTGGCGGGCGTACGTTTGCTGGGCCGCAGTTCGGAGTGGTACCGGACAACACTATAAATTTATTACGTTTTTTTCGTAACGGAAAAAACGTAATAAATTTACGCGGAAACCTGTACCAAAAAACCTGCTTTTTCGACCCGTGCAGCAATACTGTTTAAATCGTTGACCGGAACTTTTTGAAGCGTGTCGATGGGTGTGTCCCTCGCAATGGTGTAAATCATCACCTGCGAGGGTTTTATTTTTTTCAGCAGTTCCAACCAGGCGGCAATTTCTGTTTCGGTAGTATTGTCAAGGAGTTGTCCTTTGTAACTTCCGCGCACAAACAGGGTTTGGATAATCACTTTCCCCTGGAAAGCTGCCAACTGTCCAACCGTTTTTGCCAGGTTGAAATTTTTATTGGGACAATCGATCAATTTTATCGTTTCTTCAAAGGCCGAGTCGAGTTTCTGGATGTTGTCTTCAATTTTAAGCAGAGCGTCGAATACGCTTTTTTTATGAATCATAGTAGCGTTCGACAGTACGGCAATCCGTGCTTTTGGCGCCAGTTGGTTGCGCAGTTCGATGGTGTCGCCGATAACCCCGGCAAACTCAGGATGAAGAGTAGGCTCTCCGTTTCCGGCAAACGTAATCACATCGGGCAACCGGTTTTCTGAAGCCATTTCGTTTAGCTTTTCCTCCAGTTTCCGTTTTACTTCGCCTCGGGAAGGCAAAATCACTTTCCCCTCATATTTTTCGGGATTCCGGCCACATTCGCAGTAGATACAGTCGAACGAACATACTTTTGTGTTGGTGGGGAGCAGGTTAATTCCCAGCGAAACACCCAGCCGGCGGCTGGAAACCGGCCCAAAAATAATTTTGTCGAAAAGGAAAGTTGCCATATTCAATTTTGGGCAAAGATAATTTGAAGAATTACGAATTACGAAAAAAAAGGTAGCGTTTTTTAAGATGAAAGTCAGAAGCAGGAAGGCTGGAGTAGTGTCCTGAATACCTTGGGTTCTCTAAATCAAAAAAATTGGATAAAAAATACTGGTTTTACCGACTGCAACTTTCCCTTATACCAACCGCTTTACCTTACTGTTCCCGGTTAACTTCATATTTCTGAGATCGACGCCGGAAATCAGATTAATGCCTGGATTTTTGCCTTTTTCAAAACTACCGAAACGGGTCTCCATTCTTAACGCATTTGCCCCGTTAATCGTAGCCCAGTTGATTAATTCGGGGAGTTCCGTCCTGGGAAAATTCTGCTGAATGGTGATCATTTCCGAAAGGATGGAAAGCTGGCGGTTCGATGCAAAACTGTCGGTGCCGAGGCAAATGTTCAGATTTTCTTTTCTGAAAAGATCTACCGGAGGAAGCTGGTTTTCGATAAACAGATTGGAGTTGGGACAAAGTACAAAAAAAGTATTTCCCGCTGAACGTTGATTTTTCAGCCATTCAATATCCTTCTTTTCAGTAAAAGTATTGTGAACCAAAAGCAGTTGGTTTTCGGCGGGAATAAACC
>CAYWBV010000584.1:0-2126 GCA_964455785.1 uncultured Maribellus sp. | reverse complement strand
AAAAATAACCAACTCTTTATCAGAACAATAAAATTAGTGGCATTTTTTTGGCATGATTTCATTAAAAAGAATAGCAATATGATTTTGGCAAGAAGATTACTTTTTTTGAGTTTTTTGATTTTAACCAGCGTTGGAATGGCAGCGGCGCAAAAACAGTGGACACTGGACGAATGTATCGGGTATGCACTGAAAAACAATTTAAACATTGAATCACAAAAAATTACAACTGAATCAGACAGAGAAAATTTCACACAATCAAAAAGAAGCAGGTTACCCTACCTTAGCGCAGGAACAAATTACAATATCAATTTCGGAAAATCGGTTGACCCGAACACAAACGATGTAACTTATAACAATTTCGCTTCCAACAGTTATTCCCTGAACGGGGGAATTTCGCTTTTTAACGGTTTTATTAAGAATAACCAAATAGCCTACTACCGGTTTGTTTATCTTGCCGGGGCAGAAAATGAAAAAGCCATTAAAATTGAAATCGCTTTTCTGGTGATGAATGCTTTTCACAATTCGTTATATTACAAAGGACTGCTGGATATTGTCAGGGAACAGAAAGAACTTTCGGAAATGAACCTTGGGAAAATCAGGAAACAGGAAGAAGTGGGGCTCAGCGCAAAAACCGAAATTCTGGAAATTGAAGCGCGGCTTGCCGACGAAGAGTTACTGGTTATTCGAACGCAGAATCAGTTAAAAGCATCGATCCTTGATTTAAAAAAAGCGATGAATTACCCGGCAAATGAAGAACTTGAGTTAGCCGAAATCAGCGATTCCGAAATTCTTCGGGCAACTGTTTTTGAAAATGCGGACAGTATTTATTCACTGGCACTGGAATACCTGCCGACGGTAAAAGCAAAAAACCAGCAGTTAAAAGCCGTTGAAAAATCGCTTGCGATTGCCCGGGGTTCGCTTTATCCAACGCTTTCGCTCAACGGAGGTTACTACACCGGATTTTACGAAACGCGGAAAGATGAGCTTGGAAATTCGATTACCTTTAAAGACCAGGTAAAAAACAATGCGTCGCAGGAAGTTGGGGTTTCTCTTTCCATTCCCATATTTAACCGATGGAACGCGCGGTCGAATATTAAACTAAACAAACTGGCGCTTGAAAAGGAAAAGGTGGAACTTGAAAATTTCAAAAATCAGTTGTATTACGAAATTGAATCGTATTGCCAGGATTTGTCAGCCATGTCAGCCGAATACCTGCAGGCCATAAAACAAACCGAATCCAATCAACTGGCCTTTGATGTTGCCCAAAAGAAAAAAGAACAGGGATTATTTAATGTGGTTGAATTTTATACCAGCAAAAACCTCTTGTCGAACGCACAGGGTGAATTGCTGCGTACCCGGCTGCAATATCTTTTAAAACGAAAAACGATTGATTTTTATATGGGGAAACCCGTTTTCGAAATAGAAACAGAATCAGGAACAAATTAAAAAATTCAAAATATGGGAATGGACAGAAAAATTGAGCGGAAAAAGGGCATCAGGCCAAAACATGTCATCTATGCAGTGGCGGGGATTGTCGTTGTTTTTCTGCTTGTGAAGATTATAAAAGATTCAAACGTAACTTCGTTCAGGGTTGAAACAGAAAAACTGACCATCGAGGAAGTGCAGTACGGCGATTTTGACGATTTTATCCGCACCAACGGAACCGTCGGCCCTATTTCCACCATTTACCTCGACGCCGAAGAAGGGGGCCGTGTAAAGGAAAGGCTGATTGAAGAGGGCTCCGATCTGAAAAAGGGGGATGTAATTCTGGTACTTGAAAACCGGTCGGTTTATATGGACATTATGAACAGCGAATCGAACCTGGCGCAAAAACAAAACTACCTCCGACAAACCCGCATCAGTTTCGAAAATGCGTTGATTGAATCAAAACGACTACTGCTGAATTCGGAATTTGATATCATCAAAAAGAAAAGAAATTATGAGCAGCAAAAGGCTCTGTACGAAGATGAACTGGTTTCCAGGGAAGTATATTTTCAGGCAAAGGAAGATTACGAATATGCAGATCAACTTCAGGAAATCAACAAACAAAAGATGGTCAATGATTCCATTATCCGGGTGACAGAAATGAACCAGTTGGGAACAGAGTTGGAAAAAATGACCGAAAC
>CAYWBV010000583.1:0-2131 GCA_964455785.1 uncultured Maribellus sp. | reverse complement strand
CAACACGTCTGATTTTGGTTCAGAAGAGTCCAAGTTCGAGCCTTGGCAGGTCAACCAACGAAAATAAAGGGGTACAAAAGTTTGTACCCCTTTATTGTTAAAATTATATTCGTTTCCTGTACTTTAGAAACTTTGGATCAATTAAAAAACTTGTGGGGAAAGCGTAATGTTTCATCTTTGCATTGTAATGAAAAAATACAGAGAATTGGAACAGATTGATGCCTTTCAAGAGCTAATTAAACTGGTACTCCCCGAGGAGATTTTTAACTATTTTGAGATTGTAAATGTAGCAGTTGATGCTAAAGCCATCCATGTTTACTTAGACGAACGGGATGAGAAACCGAAGAAGTACAAAAAGCAAAAACTCACGTCCAAGGGCTTTCATTCGGAAGTTGTTATCCAGGATTTTCCGATTCGCAGAAAAGCCGCAATGCTTCATGTCCGTCGTCGTCGGTGGTTGGTTGAAGCTACGGGGGAGGTTGTCAGCCGGGAATGGGATTCGGTAGCAGAAGGAACGCGTTATACAAAGGATTTCGCGACTTTTTTAAAAGGAGTACTTGGGCACGTTCCCCATCAACGCCAATAGCCTTGAGAAGCATTACCATATTGACGGGGATCGCCTGGGGCAACAATACAAAGAACACTTAAGCGACTACAAGAGCTGGGCGCAAAAGGACCATGCCCGGGACTGGATTCTCTTTCCGGATAACATCGGGCCTTATTTGAGCATTGACGAGACAGCCCTTACCAATGGCGAACTGTATACCATTATCACCAATAAAGCAGGCAAGGGAAGAAAAGGTACGCTGGTGGCTATGATTGAAGGTACCAGCTCGGAAAAGATTATTGGGGTACTCAATAAAATTAAGGAGCAAACAAGAAGAACAGTAAAAGTGATCACCTTGGATATGGCGGCTTCCATGAGAAAGATAGTTCGAAAATGTTTTCCAAAGGCAATCCGGGTAATTGATCGCTTCCATGTTCAGAAACTGGCATTTGATGCTTTGCAGGAGATGCGCATAGCCCACCGCTGGGATGCCATCAATGAAGAAACCAATGCCATAGAGAATGCCAAACTGGATGGCAGAAAGTATAGCCCTGAGGTTTTGCCAAATGGCGATACCAAAAAGCAGCTTCTGGCTCGCAGCAGATACCTGCTTTTCAAATCAGCAGAAAAATGGACTCCCGGCCAGAAACAACGGGCAAATTTGCTTTTCGGGCTTTATCCCGATATAAAGCAAGCTTACTCGCTTACACATTCATTACGGATGATATTTACACACAACGCTGAAAAAGGCGTGGCCTTAGCCAAAATGGCCAAATGGTTCAACGATGTAACCGACTCAGGTTTTAAATCATTCAATACGATTTCAGCAACCTTTTATTCGCACTATACCGAGATTCTAAACTATTTTGATAACCGGAGCACCAATGCCTCTGCAGAATCATTCAATGCCAAGATTAAAGCCTTCAGAAATCAATTCAGGGGAGTTCGCGATATTCCTTTTTTCCTGTTTAGACTAGCCAAAATATATGCGTAAAATTTGTTTCCCCACAGAAAGTTCAATTGATCCCGACAACGGTGGAGAACCGCTTTCGGGTGCGAATAATCTTCCGCTTTGCGGGTCGAGATATACCATGTATGAAGGGCGGCATCTGGGTGCCGTTTATGCTTTCCTGGCCCGGAAAACTGCCTGAGAACACAACATATCATTACCGTGTTTCGGCCTTGGATATTGTTCCGACATGCCTTGAAGCGGCCGGGATAACAAATGCTGGTTCCGACGAGTTCGACGGCACAAGCCTGTTGCAACCGGTCCGGGATGATGTTCCTTCTCCCGCATCAGAAGATCCGTTGTTTTTTAAGTTCGGTGAACATTTTGCGGTAATTGACGGGCCGTGGAAATTGGTTTTTACAGAAGATTATAATCCGGAAAACAGACCGATAACTTCCCAGATATTGCTGGGAAATTCCAACAACAAACTGGCCCTGTTTAATTTAAAGGATAATCCGTCAGAGCGAATAAATCTGATAAATCAACATCCGACAATCGCTAAAGAATTGGAAAGCAAATTCAAAGGTTGGCTGGAGAGGTTGCGGGGAGAACGGGAGAATTATTTTTTTAACAAT
>CAYWBV010000582.1:0-2148 GCA_964455785.1 uncultured Maribellus sp. | reverse complement strand
GCCCTCGGTGTCGAAATACCATAATTAAAATTGAAGTTTGTTTTCTTTTTAAACGCTTCTCCCCGTTTTGTAGTGATCAAAACAACGCCGTTAATAGCAGCGCTACCATATAAAACAGCAGCATTTACATCTTTCAGTACCGTGATACTTTCAATCTCTGTCAAACGCAACGATTCAATATCGCGCGGGAGACCGTCAACAATAAACAACGCATTTCCTGCCTCCAAACCGCTTCCGGTAAGGGCGGCCACGTCGATACCGATACCTATTCCACGAATACTGTTGCTTCCCATCAGACCCAAAGTTCGGCCTGTAAGCACATCGCCAGCCCAAAGGGTATTGTCAACCGCATTAACTTCGTCGGCATTTACTGTACTCACAGCTCCAACAATGTCTCCTTTATATGCTTTTCTGAAAGCTAAATTTACTTTTTCATTCGTTCCATATAAAAATGGGGTTGCTTTCATGACAATTTTTACCATGTTGTTTGCCTCACCCAGAGTAAGGTCGATTTTATCAAATCCTTTGGCTTCGACAACCAGATTTGCTCCGGGTTCTACTCCAATGGTAAACCTGCCTTCGGCATCAGTTTTGGTATATGCGCCATGACTGAAGATTTCAGCGTTTTCGATGGGATTTCCATTCTCGTCGTTAACAACTGACTCAATGGTTATTAACTTTTCATCCTGGGCAGAAACATTATTTGGTGCAAATAATATTACTACACATAGAAAAGCTAATATTATAGAATATATTTTCTTCATTTGTTACAGATTTTTAATTAATAATTTAGCTTACCATCCTGGATTTTGCGGGAACCCTTCATATATTTTGGTTTCAGATACCGGCAATGGTAACCAGTTGTGTTTTTTGTCAGCAACTCTTCTTACCACTACTCTTTCCCGGATATTGATCGGTTTACCATCTTCTCCCCTGTCAAAATCAATCGCTGTTTTATCGAGATAACGTGAATCGCCATTTCTGTTCCAGCGGCGCAAATCGCAGAAGCGGGCTCCTTCCATAAATAGTTCTACCGCCCTTTCGCGAACAATTTCTTCGAAAAACACTTCGTTGTTTGCCGTGTATTTCGCCTCTAGATTGGGCAACTGAGCGCGGTTCCGAATCGCATTTACCGCATCGGCAGCAGTCAAACTGTAATTTCCTGACGTGCTGTTGGGCGTTCCTCCATTGCTGAACAAAACAGCCTCGGCATACATCAGATAGATGTCGGAAAGACGCAGATACGGAACATAAGCCGCTAAATTACCGGCTTTGGATACTGTAAAGGAAGGATCCATTCCGTTAAATTTTTTGGCATAATAACCTGTAACACTTGGCGGATTAATCTGTGAACGGTGACGACCTCCGGTAAACAATTCAGCATATTTATCAGCGGCGCTGATGTTTGAAAAATTTTCGCCGTCGATTACGATAAACTTGTAAAACCGTGGTTCCAAACCGGTCCATGGGTCGTTCGGGTTATAACCCGATTCAGAATCGCTGATGGGTAAACCGTTTGCCATGGCAAAATTTTTCACAATATTGTGGGTAGGTACATCGGCAGCCGAACCACTGTTCAACGCGAATGACGAAGGAACTGTACCACCAAGCGCCGACCACCGGATACGGGTACGGTTATAAATGGTCGGATTCATAATCGTTTCCGAACCTCCTGTTTTCAGGTGATTAAACCGGAAGAAAATGTCGGTATAATTACTCCAGGGTTGCAACGAGTAAGTCCCGGTTTGATCGGCCAGGCTGAGCAATTCTCCGAAGGCTTCGGCGGCCTGTTTACACATTTCGGCATTGTATGAATTATTCCCTGTGGCTTCTTCGTTCATCATCGGGCTGGCTCCGTATAATAACGCTTTTCCGAGATAACCGAGAGCAAAAAATTTGTTGACACGGTCCATATTGTGGCCTTCGGTTTTTTGTCCGGCAACGGTTTCGTCCCAATGATTGGGAAGAAGATCGGCTGCAGCCCTGAAATCTTTGGCCATTTCAACAGCCATTTCCTGAAAAGTAATCCTGTTAAATTCTTCAGTGGTTAAATCTTCGGTTGGATCAAGAACCCTGGTAATATAGGGCATCCCACCCCAGTACCGGCCAATTTCAAAATAAAACCATGCTCTGAAAAACAAAGCCTGT
>CAYWBV010000581.1:0-2149 GCA_964455785.1 uncultured Maribellus sp. | reverse complement strand
TACCCATAGCCAAATAAAGTTCGCAAAGGTTATGATAAGCGGCTCCTTTTACAAGCCTGCCACCTGCTGAAGTTGTTTCCGGCAGATCATCAACAATGGCTTCTATTTCATCAATTGCAAACTCATAAGTGGCCACCCGGGTTGACCGTTCGTAATCGAAGCGGGCGGTGGTTATAATTTCGGTTACAATAGGAACGCCGCCAAAAAGTTCGGCCAGATTACGGTAGGCAAAAGCCCTGAAGAACCTTGCCTGTGCCAGCGCATAGGCTTTTTCGGAATCGGACCCCCAGGTCATTTGGGGTAATTCGGAAGCATAAATAGCCAGGTTGGCCCGCGATATAACATAATACCAGGTTGAAAAAACTTCGTAAAATGTACTATGATCTGGATTTATTGTACTGTAATCGCTAAAAATATTCGACTTACGAATTACAGGAACAGAATACATGTCAGTCCCTTTTCCCCGGAAATTAAAAATCCATGCGCTTTCACCAGGATTTACCCATAAATCACGGACATGAGAATAAATAGAAACCAACACTTGATCAATTTGTGCTGACGACGAGAACGCATTGTCGATGGTATAAAACGTGGTTGGATTTTCTTCTAGAAATTGATCATCGTTGCAGCTCACCACGCTCATCATGAGTATCAGAAATCCGATTTTTATATATTTAAATTTTTTCATAATCTTCAGTCTTAAATATTTAAGTTAAAAACTAATCGTAGCGCCAATCGAATACGTTGACATCACCGGGAAAGTATTGGACAGATAAAGCGCTCCGGTTTCCGGGTCGCCGCCTTCCCAGTTGGTAAATGTCGCCACATTTTTGGCAGCGATAAATACCTTGAGCGAACTGATATTCGCAGTTCTTACCCATTGCTGACGGAAAGTATAAGAGAGAGAGATATCCTGTACCCTGACAAAACCGCGTGATTGTAACCCCTGAAAACGGCTGTCGCCGGAGAAATAGGCCGACGGATAAACATTACTCCGGTTTTCTGCAGTCCAGTATGGTTTTGAAATCATATTGCTGTTAAAAATACCTGTTCCAGACGTCATGTAAGCTACTGTATTGCTTTTCAGATAATAGTTGTTACCGCCAAAAATACCTGTCACCAGCACATAAAACTCAAAATCTTTATACGACACAGTGTTGCTCATATTCAGAAGAAAATTTTCTTTTGTATAGCCAAGAATTTTACGATCGGCAGCAGTAATCCCGGTTTCTCCATCCAAATCTTTGTATTTTGGTGCACCTGCGGCAGTACCTGTAGCTGCTATATATTCTGTATCATCCTCCTGGGTAATTCCTTCCTGTTCGTAACCGTAAATTGCACCCAGCGATTTCCCTACAAACAACGAGTTGGAAATGTCGTCGTCTTCTTTTCCGTCACCGTCGAGATCTTCACCGTAAAGTTTAACCAGTTTATTCCAGTTTTTCCAGAAGGTAACCGAAGTTGTCCAGGACAAATCGTTTTGCTGAACGTTTACTGATCTCAGTGTCAGTTCAACACCTTTGTTGTTTACCTGCCCCATCGATGTGGTGATGGTTTTAAAACCGGTCATAACCGGGATATTCCGTGTGAAAATCTGATCGGTTGTTTTCGAAAAATAAACATCTACATCGGCAAACAAACGATTTTTCAACCAGGCAGATTCAAAGCCGGCATTCCACTGTTCGGTACTTTCCCAACCTAAATCATAATTACCCAAAGTGCTTTGGACCAAACCATAATAAATTGTTCCTTCGTCGTCAGAGAACTCATACCGGTAACCACCTGTTGCACCGTTGGCCACCTGCGATAATGTGGTATATTGTTTTATTCCCTGGTTTCCGTTTTGGCCCCACGAAAGTTTTAATTTCAAGTTGTCCATCGGTTCAATACCAGCCATAAAATCTTCTTCCGAAATTTTCCAGGCAACACCTGCTGCAGCAAAATTTCCCCATTTTTTATTGACCCCGAACACCGAAGCTCCATCTCGGCGGAAAGAACTGGTGAAATAATATTTGTCATTAAAAGAATAGCTGATACGTCCGAGATAACCTATGTTTGCCCGTTCATACGAATCTAATGATACTTTCTGGGTTGTGGCTTTGTGAATCCCCCACATTCCGAGTGTTGTATTTCCGTTGGCCGAGAAGTC
>CAYWBV010000580.1:0-2167 GCA_964455785.1 uncultured Maribellus sp. | reverse complement strand
TTTTTCTTCGCAAAGCTTCCAGTTGCCTGATTTCGTCGGAGAAAAACTGTTCCTGTACTTCAACCATCAGTTTTAAAATATCGAGCGTACCTTCCCGTTCGACTATCAATAGATAATGTGGTTCAGTTTCGCTCATGTCGAGCAAAACACTTTCAATCTGCGATGGGAACACGTTTACGCCTCTGATAATCAACATATCATCAGAACGGCCCATACATTTTTCCATACGAACAAGCGTACGACCGCAGGCACACCTGTCGTAAACCAAACGGGTTAAATCGCGGGTACGATAGCGAATTAACGGAATCCCTTCTTTGGTAACGGTTGAAAAAACCAGTTCGCCAATTTCGCCCGGGCTGACTGGTTCCAGAGTTTCAGGATTGATAATTTCAGGAATAAAATGATCTTCGTTTACATGCATCCCTGCCTGTTGCTCGCATTCGCAGGAAACTCCGGGCCCGACTATTTCGCTCAGCCCGTAAATATCGATGGCCTTGATTTTTAGTTTGGTTTCAATTTCACGGCGCATGTTTTCGCTCCAGGGTTCGGCACCAAAAATTCCGATACGCAGTTTCAGCGACGCCGGGTCAACACCCATTTCCTCCATCGATTCAGCCAGAAAAAGGGCGTAGGAAGGAGTGCAGGCAACCACGGTGGAACCGAAATCCTGCATCAACCGAATTTGTTTTTGGGTGTTTCCGCCGGAAATAGGAATAACCGTGGCGCCCAGGTTTTCGGTTCCGTAATGTAATCCCAGCCCGCCTGTAAACAACCCGTAGCCATAAGCCACCTGAACAATGTCGTTTTTATGGGCGCCGGCCATACAAAGCGACCGGGTGACCACTTCTGCCCACATCTGGAGATCGTTACGGGTGTAACCTACCACCGTGGGTTTTCCCGTTGTTCCTGAACTGGCGTGTAACCGCACAATTTCGCTCATCGGGACTGTAAACATGCCAAACGGGTAGTTGTCGCGCAAATCGGTTTTTATCGTAAACGGCAATTTCGAAATATCTTCCACACTTTTTATATCGCCGGGGAGCAGACCTTTTTCCTGCATTTTCGCCCGGTATCCGGGAATGTTGTGATAAACCCGTTTTACCGTGTTTATCAACCGTTCCGATTGAATGGCGGCCATCTCGTCGCGAGAGGCACATTCCATTTTTTCGTTCCAAATCATTAAAATAGTTTTTTTGAAATAATGAGTAATTATTGATTTTTTTTAAGCCTGAAATTGTAAAACGGAAGACTATTTCCCGTAAACCATTTTGTCGTCGAGGACTGTCACTCCGCAATTTTCCAGCTTCTGTTTTGCTTCCAGTACATCCGGGACTTCAATAACTAAAATGGCCAGTTTATTTTCGGTGATCAAGCGGCTGTAAGCATTTTCAATATGGATGCCCGCTCTCGAGATTTTCATCAAAAGTTCGTCAAGCCCTCCAGCTTCGTCCTTCATTTCAAGGGCAACCACCTCTCTCAACGCAACCGAATTCCCTTTTTCAGATAAAACACGGTAGGCTTTTTCCGGTTGATCGACCAACAGATTTAATACTCCCCAGCCATGTAAGATATTATTCAGCGTCATCGACCGGATATTGATATTTTCAGATTTCAGAATACCGGTTATTCGCTCAAAATGGGCTATTTTGTTTTCCAGAAAAACAGAAACTTCGAATGCCATGACTTTATTGGTTTTAATTCCATTGAAATCAAAAAAGTTGCCTGTCAAAATACACCGACAACTTTTACAAAAGTAAACACCTGTAAAATTAGCAGGAAATATTAAAAATTGTAAGCAACGGTAATCATATTTCTGAAATTGGTAACTTTTTCAGCATTTTTTACTTTCGCTTTGTCATTATAATCGATTTCGCCATAGGCGGCAGTTGTCCAACTCCACTCGTAGCCGAACATAAAATTTTTGTAGTTGTAAATCAGTTGAGGTGAAATTTTATAAATCATATCAATGTCGGTTGCCGAACCGTAAAACGGGCCAATCGGGTTTTCCGAAGTTCCAAAGTTTTTGAGGTACCCGGCATAAAATCCGAATTTCCAGTCGGCGCCGTAAGTAATATTTATCCAGTTATAAATATGGTTCGACGGGGTGTAAGATTCGGCGCCGGTAGCCTGATCAACCGAAACTACGGCATAGTAACCGGGCAGCAGG
>CAYWBV010000579.1:0-2167 GCA_964455785.1 uncultured Maribellus sp. | reverse complement strand
CCATATCCGGCACGGTTGCCCCGGCAGCCACGACCATTGTTTCCGGCAAACTTCTGTTGTCCCTGAAACTGTCCGCAACCCTGGAAGTTGCCGTATCCGGCCCCATTCCTGAAATTATTCGCGCGGGAGTGCAAAAGAGCGTACTGCTGCTGTTGTTCTTCGGTCAGCAGGTTTTCTACTGCTTCGCGGTGTGCCTTTACTTTTTTCAGCATCTCGCCGCGAATTTCATTTTTTTCGATGGCATCGACTGTTGATTGACGTTTCACGCGAAGTCCGGCCATGGCTTCCTGGTGCTCGTTTTCCAATTCAGTGATTTTGGCTTTTTGGTCTTCATCCAACCCCGAAATAAAGTTCGTGCAGGTGTAATTCTGGCTTACCAAAGCCCTGTTTCCGTTTCCCCATCCTTGTGCAAAAACGGTGGTTGTTCCTAATGCGAGGGCAAAAAATACCCAGGCAACTTTTCTTAAATTGCTCTTTTTCATTGTTTTAAAAATTAAATTGATTAATTGTTATTTAAACCTCTTCTATATCTTCCGTGTCCTCCCGGTAATTTTACGTCTTCATTTTGTTTCAGCATCGACATAAAAATCGTATTCAGCTTTTCGCGTTGTTCTTCGTTACACTCAGCTTTCATTTTGATGTAGTAATCGATGGTAGCCTTTTTGAGCCTGGTATGTAACCGGCCAATCTCGCCCGAAATAGAATCGAGTTTTATTTGATTGGGTTCATCTTTTCCCATCTCCAGCACCATTTCTATCCTTAAACTTTCGAGACTGTGCGTGATATTCCAGGCCGACCGGTTAAACTCCCGGTTGAGCTCCCTGAATGTTTCCATCTGGTCGTAATTCAGGTCCAATTGTTCCCTGAAAAACCGGGTGCGCTGCTGGGCAGGTACTTCAATGGCGGCTTCCGCGGTCTGTTCGGTCTGCTTCCTGTCTTGTTGTTTATGGTAAAGGAACGAAATCCCCATCGACAAGTTGGTTGCCACCAGAATGACAATAACCCAAATCAGCGTTCGATATGTATTTGATTTTATCATTTTCTACTCCATTAAAAAAACTTCAATTGTCTCGGTTTCCATTTCGTTCAGGTAAGGGACCATTTCCTGCTCGTAGGAATAGGCCGAACCTGTATTCCCGGCCGGCTGCCCGATTTTTATGCCCGTGTAAATGCCGGCCAGCAGCAAAAGGGTAAAAAAGGCCGGTTGCAGAACTTTTACCAGTACCGGTTTTTTTAGTCGTTCACGCTGTACACTTGCCTGGTTTTCCATTTTTGCCTTTAACCGCGTGTAAAAGAACGGATTTACTTCGGGCGGTTTTTCGGATGCCAAAACTTCCAGCGTTTTTCTCATCTCTTCGGCAAAAGCGGCACATTCGCTGCATTCCGAAAGATGGTTTTCGATTTGTTTCATCTCAGCGGCAGGCAGTTCCCCGTCGAGGAAGAAAATCATCTTTTTATGTAAAGCCTTGCATTCCATGGTTTCAATTTGTTTATATGACACATCTTTCTAAAAAATCCTGCGTTAAAAACACTTTTTTTTGTAGCAGGTGTATAATTTTTTCTGAAGGTTCAGCTTTGCCCGGTGAATCAGCGACTCGACGGACGAAACCGACAGCTGCATCACCTCCGAGATTTCTTTGTACGACAACTCTTCGTATTTATTCAGAGTGAACGCCGTTTTCTGGTTTTCGGGGAGCGAACCGATGGCCTGGTGAAGGATATGGGCACGTTGCGAACTTTCCAGCTCCATTCCCGGGTTTTCCGAACCTCCTTCGGCTACGTTCTGCAACTGCGATTTTTTCCCGCTGACGGTTTCTTCGAACGACCGGAGCCATTTTTTACGTTTATTGTCGCGGATAAAGTTGAGCGACCGGTTCACCGCAATGCGGTACAACCATGTCGAAAGTTTTGAATCGGCCCTGAAACTCCCCACCGACCTATAAACCTCGATAAATACATCCTGCGCAATATCCTCGGCATCTTCGGTATTGTGGACCATCGAGAAGCAGGTATTTACCACCAGTTTTTGATATTTTTCAACCAGTTGTTTAAACGCCTGTTCGTTTCCCTGCTGTAGTTTTTGTATGATTTCGGTTTCCGTCATCAAAAAAATTATTCCTGAAAATTAAGAATAAGACACGGCATCTGAAAAAAACTTGCGGGAAGA
>CAYWBV010000578.1:0-2174 GCA_964455785.1 uncultured Maribellus sp. | reverse complement strand
ATTTCTACCTATTTAAAGAACTTTTCTTGTTGATTTTTCAACCCTTGATTCGCATTACAATTTTATTCGTAATATCATTTTGGCAGGTAGAAGCACAGGAAAATCAGGATAAAAATGGGATTTATTCGATAGTTGAAGAAATGCCTGAATATCCTGGTGGAGACAAAGCATTAAGAAATGAAATTGCCGAAAAAATTAAATATCCTGAAGAAGCCCGTAAAAAAGGAATTCAGGGTAAGGTCTTTGTAACCTTTGTTGTAGATGAACAAGGCGCTGTTACCAATGTAAAAATTGCCCGGGGAGTGGATCCTTCGCTCGACAATGAAGCGTTGCGGGTTATTAGCACTTTAAAAACTTGGAAACCAGGAAAAGAAAAAGGAAAAGCAGTGAAAGTTGCTTTTACTGTACCCATCAATTTTGCTTTGGGAGATAATTTAAAAAAAGAATCGGGGAAGAATAATTAAAGCAATAAATCAGAATTAAATTTTAAAAGTTATTGGTATACAAAAATTCGAAAGAGAAAAGGAATATCATGTTTTTGACAGTTATAAAAATAAGGTTCTGAGGCAAATTATCGGCGTTTTGAAATTTTTTATTCAAAATAAAACTATATTTTTAGTTTGAGGAATAATTTTTGTTGAAACACCATTTGCCATAAAATTTTAAAATTCTGAATAATGAAAGAATTGACGAAAGCCGAAGATCAGATAATGCAGTTGCTCTGGAAGCAGGAAAAAGCCTTTGTTAAAGATATCATCGATAAGATGCCGGAACCAAAACCTGCGTACAACACGGTTTCTACCATCATTCGGATACTGGAAAGAAAAGGATTTGTCGGGCACAACGCGTATGGAAAAACCCATGAATATTTCCCGTTGGTTTCGCGAAAGGAATATACCCGTTCGTATATGAAAAATTTTATGCGGAATTATTTTAGCGGCTCTTTTCAGGAGATGGTTTCATTTTTCGCCAAAGAAGACAACATGAGTCTGGCTGATTTGGATGAAATGATGGAAGATGTAAAACGCGATTTGGAAAACGAAAATTCAGCCGAAAATGAATAGTTCAGTTAACTTTTTGTTGGAGTCGGCAATTAGCCTTTCATTACTCGCGCTGATTTATGTTTTGCTCCTGCGAAAAGAAACTTTTTTTAAACTAAACCGGTTATTTCTACTCGGCTCAGTCCTTTTTTCCATAATTCTTCCTTTTCTGAAATTCCGGATATACGATCCGAACCCCGTTGTTTATACCGAAATTACGGTAACTCCGTATCGAAACCTGATTGAAGCGGTTACCATTTACAGTCATGGATTCTCGGGAAGTATTGAGCAGGCAGTACTTTCAACACAATTGATTATCCTGGTTTATTTTGCCGGCGTTGTTTTTCTTCTTGGTGTGTTTTTATTCCGCGTTATTCAACTCAGTTTTATCATCAAAAAAAATCCGGTTCAGATGCTGGACGGATTTAAACTGGTTATCCTTGAAAAGGAAACAAGCCCATATTCATTTCTTCAGTATGTTTTTGTAAACCGTTCGCTGCAGGGAAATCCGGATTATCATAAAATGATTATTCACGAATTGGAACACGTAAAACAGGGCCATTCTTTTGATGTAATTATCCTTGAAATATTGACGGTGTTTCAGTGGTTTAATCCATTTATGTGGATGTTGCGCCGTGCAATCCGCGAAAATCATGAGTATCTGGCCGATCAGGCGGTGTTAAATTCGGGAATTAACCGCGGGTATTATAAAAAATTGTTGCTACAGCAGTTTACCGGTGAACAGGTGGTTATCGCCAACAATTTTAATTATTCATTAATTAAAAAAAGGATTAAAATGATGTCAAAGATAAAATCATCAAAATTGGCCAATACCAAAATCATTTTGGGAATACTGGCTGCTGTTGCACTGGTGGTAGCCTTTGCCTGCGAACAGAAAGAGTCGGCCCCGCCGGATTTGGCTCAGGAGAAAGAAATAACCGTAAAATCTGTTATTTTGAACGACGGCAGAATAAAATTGGAAGGAACGGCAGAGGATCTGGAGAAATACAAAAGTATGTTTTCCGATGTTCCTGGTTTTGAGATCGTAACCGACAGCCTGGGGAATAATTATTTGTTAAAAAGAGAGGTCGTCAAACCAAAATCATTGGATTCTGATGAACAGGTATTTTTTAT
>CAYWBV010000577.1:0-2182 GCA_964455785.1 uncultured Maribellus sp. | reverse complement strand
AACTGAATAACTGATGTTTATGGATTTATTGCCGAAATAGGTGCGGAAAACAGGAAAAATAAATATGTTACTTAAAAATCTAAAATAAAGAAGCAAAAAAGTGATTTAATTTGCTTATTTTTAAATTGTTACAGACAAAAATAAAGACAAAGAACAATCACTTTCAGGATGAAAAATACGAATAAAAAGTTGAAGAACCAATCAAAAGTTGTGAAGGCATCGTTTACGGGCAGTAACATAACCAGGTATTCAGGGCTTAACACCGTGGCAAAATATATGAACGGCCAGAACATTGTCAAATCCATTAGCACTTTGTTTCCCACCCGGTGGCACAACGCGACTAAGTTTGGTGTGAACCAGGTGTTGATGGCCATCACGCTGTCCTCTATCAGCGGGATAAACCGGATTTGCCGGATTTCGGCCTTTAGTGGCGATGGTTTGGTGAAGGTATTGTTGAAACTGAACAAGGCAATCAACGAGGATGCTATATCTGTCACATTGAAGGGGCTGGGCCAAAAAGGCGCGCGCAAACTGCAAGCCTTGTTGTTGACAAGAAACGCCGGATGGTTGCGTGAGAGCGGGATGAAAAGCATCATCTTGGATGCGGACTCCACTGTTAAATCGGTTTGCGGCAACCAGGAAGGCGCGGCCAAGGGATACAACACCACCAGGAAAGGTGCAAAAAGCTACCACCCGTTGCTGGTTTTTGTTAGCGAGATGAAACTGTTGTACCACACGTGGTTCAGGACAGGTTCTGCTTACACCTCCAACGGCATTGCCGGCTTTCTTCAGGAAGTGAAGGCCAGTTTGCCAGCGACCATAAAAAAGGTGTTTTTTCGTGCCGACAGCGGTTTCTTTTCCGGGGAACTGTTCGATTTGCTTGAATCTTTCGTTTGGGACTACCTGGTGAAAGTGAAACTGAAAAACCTGGAGAAACTACTCCGGCAGCAAACCTGGGTGCCAGTGGAATGGAATAAAGACATTGCCATTTGTGAGTTCTCCTATAAAGCCAACGGATGGACAAAACCAAGGGTTTTGAAAGCCATGCGCAGCGTAAAAGAATATGTACAGGCCAGATATTTGGGCGAAAAACAAATTGTTCCGGTTTACCAGTACGTCTGCTATGCAAGCAACCTTGACTTGGATGCCGATGGATTGCACAAACTTTACAAGCAACGTTCGACCAGCGAAACATGGATAGAACAGGTAAAAGGCCATGTGATGGCCGGAAGTACGCTAACCGATAACTTTTGGGCAAACGACATTCTCTGGCAACTGAATGTTTTGGCTTACAATCTGTCGGTGATGATACGCCAAAAGAAAAGCAAGTTCAAAAAACAGGAACACCGGACATTTATTGATTGGTTTATTGCAGTCCCTGCTAAAATAACCAGCAGCGGGCATCAAATAGAATTGAAAATGTATGAACACCATTTTTACAAAGCCGACTGGGAAGAGCTTGACCGGCTCATCGAAGCGGCATAATAACAGGAAGGAGGAAAACTATGGATTAACATGCAAGTGAATGGGAGAACTATGCCCCCATAACTCAAAAAGCAGCAAATAATGGGGCAATAAACCCATGAGCAACTGCCGTAAAGAAGGTTCAACGTGCGGAGTTAAACTAATTTGGCCACATATGAATCGCTTTTGCTCACACACCGGAATATTGCCGGTTAAATAAATTCAAATTAGATTTTTAAGTAATCAAAATAACCAACCAATGAAAACGTTAAAAACTATTTTAGTAATTATTTTTATTTCAGCATTTTATCTTAACGGAAACACGCAAATACGCAATGCCGACGTGTATGAATATCCGGAGTTGAAAGAATATGTTTACCGGTATATTATTAACATCCCGGATATCGACGGATACGAAACATTGAAATGTGATTTTCATATTCATACTTATGCGAAGGTATGGCCGGACCAGAGGGTCAACGAAGCATGGAACGAGGGACTTGATGCCATTGCCATTACTGAGCACGTTGAGTATCGGCCAAAAGATATCGTCGATCTCAATAAATCGTACGAAATTGCGAAAAAACGTGGCGATCAAATCGGGATGATTGTTATCAGAGGAGCAGAAATCACACGCGAGAAACCGCTTGGTCACATCAATGCCTTGTTTCTTCAGGATGCTAACAAACTCGAAGTTCCGAATGAGCTTGATGTTATT
>CAYWBV010000576.1:0-2187 GCA_964455785.1 uncultured Maribellus sp. | reverse complement strand
TCACAAGAAGGCGAAGAATACGAAGTGGCCTGCTCGCAGAGCGAACTCTCGGGAAAATATTCCGGGAAACAATTGCTGGAAGGGATTCCGGTGAAGTTGAAAAGCGGTGAGAAAATGATACTTTTAATAAAATCGTGATTGAAAGAAATTCGTTTTTACCTTCTGGTATTCAGTTTTTATGTAATTTTAGGATTTAATTCCTTTTTTTGCATAAGATGATTTTTCGTAATATTTCAGAAAAAATAAGGGATGCAGCCAGAAAGATGCCCGTAATATGTGTTACCGGTCCGCGTCAGTCGGGAAAAACCACGTTAGTAAAAAGTCTTTTCCCGGGGTACAAATATTACAATCTTGAATTTCCGCAACACCGGCAGTTTGCTCAAACCGATGCTGTGGGACTGTTGAAAGACATCGAATCGGGAATTGTTATCGACGAAATTCAACGTGTGCCCGAATTACTGTCCTCTATTCAGTTTTTTGTCGATGAAAAAAGGGTTGCAGGAAAAATTGTTATTACGGGCTCTCAAAACCTGTTGCTCATACAATCGGTAAGCCAGACGCTGGCCGGCAGGGTAGCCATTTTTACGCTTTTACCGTTTTCCATTTTCGAACTTCAAGGGACTTCATTTGAGGAAAACTCTTTTGAAAATTATATGGTAAAAAGTCTGTATCCGCGTATCTACGACCAGGGATTGAATCCAGGTGAGTGGCTCCACGATTATATTAACACGTATATTGAACGCGATGTAAGACAGATTTCCCTCATAAAAGATTTGTCGCTTTTTAACAGTTTTCTTCGGCTTTGCGCGGGACACACCGGGCAAATGGTCAGTTATTCTACATTTTCGAATAATCTGGGTATAGATGTAAAGACGGTAAAGGCCTGGTTTTCTGTATTGGAAACCAGTTATATTATTTTTATGCAGCCGCCTTACTATAACAATTTCAACAAAAGGATTATCAAAGCTCCACGTTTATTTTTTTATGATACCGGCCTGGCCTGTTCTCTTTTGGGAATAAGCAGCACCAGCGATTTGGCAACGCATTATTTACGCGGAGGGTTATTCGAATCGTTTATTATTTCTGAATTTATGAAAATCATTTTCAACCGAAAACTGAACAATAAAATTTACTTTTTTCGCGACTCTAATGGCAACGAATTGGATGCCGTTATTGAACACTCCGGTTTTTTAAAGGCGGTAGAAATTAAATCGGGAAAAACCATTATTCCGGACTTTTTCAAAGGTTTTGCTTACTGGGACAAAATTTATGAACAACCCCGCTCGCAAAAGTATCTGGTTTACGGAGGAGATGAAAACCAGAACCGTTCGGCGGCAAAAGTACTCTCATGGCAAAATCTTGACCAGGTGTTGGAAGAAAGCCAATGAGTTTGCTATTTTCGTAACGAGGAAACTTAAACAAAATGCAATGAAACCAAATCAAATTACTCTTTTTATTTTTTTTCTTTTTGTGATTTTTTCATGTAATGTTAATCAACCTGATCGCATCAGTTTATCGGGCGAATGGCAGTTTCAAATGGATCCGCGCGATGTGGGTGAAACTGAAAAATGGTTTGAAAAAGATTTTTCTGAAACGGTACAGCTTCCCGGCTCGATGGTCGAAAACGGAAAAGGCGAAACCATCACCACGGAAACCGTATGGACTGGTGGGATTCAAAATCCGGACTGGGCCAGCGACCCCAATTATGCGCCTTATCATCACCCTGAAAATGTACGCTTCCCGTTCTGGCTTCAGCCTGAAAAAAAATACACCGGCGCCGCCTGGTACCGGAAATCGGTTATTGTTCCCGAAAAATGGGATGGCAAACCGGTTTTTCTCCACCTCGAACGGGTTCACTGGGAATCCACGGTGTGGATCAACGGCGAAAAGCTGGATCAACAAAACAGCCTCGCCACTCCTCATGTATATAATGTGTCGGATTTGGTAAAAGCCGGGGAGAATATGATCACCCTCCGTGTTGACAATCGTATTAAGGAAGTCGATCCGGGCATCAACTCGCACAGCATTTCCGACCACACCCAGTCGAACTGGAATGGTGTTGTCGGGGAAATTTCGTTGGAGGCAAAGGGAGAAATCTTTGTTGAAAACGTGGAAGTGTTTCCGGATGTGCAAAAGAAAAGTGTGACCATCAAAGCAACCGTTTTTAATACCATTTTCAACGGACAG
>CAYWBV010000575.1:0-2188 GCA_964455785.1 uncultured Maribellus sp. | reverse complement strand
CCGGATGGCGCGATAAAATGGTGGCCTTTTGGTTATTTCGGCGACGCCGGTTATCCCGAATTACCCGACGCCCGGGTGGGATTTGCACTTTCATCTGAAATACTCGAACTCCAGGAAGGTTCGAGAAATGTTTTGATTACCGCCGAATTTACATCTGCACTTCAGTCAACTTCAACCTTTATTCTTCAAAATAACATTGAAATTTTCTGTTCCGGCGAAAAAAACTGGTTGGGCCCGTTTAGCCTGCAGCCCGAAATTCAGGATGACAACGGCAATGTCATTTTTTCTTCCGGTATCGACAATACAAAAAAGAAACTAAAGATCGCTTTCCAGGTTCCGAGGGAAGAAAAGCCGGTGGTGGCTTACGATTCGGAAATTTTGGGCGAAAAACTGGTTTCTGATTTTCCGGTTTGCCGCGTTCTTATTAAAACCGAAAACAAGGAAGGTTTTGAGTTGTACCGGAACCTTGTTGAAAAGGAGATAAAAACGCTGACCGTTGATGTGGATGTGCGGGGCGTAAAAAACCTGACACTGGAAAGTGACATCGGTACGCTGAATGCCAAAAAACCGTTTTATCCATTTGGAACACAGCCGGTAAAACGTTCCAATTTTTACATTGGATATCCTGAGTTGTTCAAAAAAAGCTGGAAGTCGCTCGATGTTGAGATGGAGTGGAAAAATACGCCGGAAAAACTGGGTAGTTACGACGCGTTTGTCGATTTGTATTTCGCTTACCGCACCGATTATTTATACCAGGCCAATTCAACCAAGTTTTTCGATGCTATGTTTGTTTTGCTCGAAACGGAAGAAACCTGGCAAATCAATACTTCGCCAACCAATCTGATCGTGAACAGCGACAGCCATTTTAAAGCCGATGTCGAAATTCTGAACAAAGAGGAATGGGAAACGGTACAGGAAGGAATGATCCTTTTTAACAAAAGTGGCGAGGTATATAAAAGTAATTTTACAGTTTCCAATTCAGGTTACGAAAACGATAAAAACGGGCCGATCCGGATTTCACTGAACCAGTCTTTTTTACACGAACTTTTCCCGCGTATTTATGCGCTGGCATTTAGCAGCGACGACGACGATACGCTGATTCCCAATGAACCGTACACGCCGATGGTGGAAACTGTCAGCCTGAATTACACGGCATCAGTTGGGTTAACCGTCGGAAACACGGAACCCGATTACAAAAACAACGAACTTACACTTTTCCACGAACATCCGTTTGGCCAGTCCGAAGAGCATCTGTATCTGAAAAACCGTTTGGCCTTTTTGTCAGACGAAAATAAAAAATTAAACCTGGTGCCAACGTATTGTAAAGGCGGCGAGTTGTACATCGGTTTATCGAATGTCGAGATTTTGCAGCAGGTTTCGTTGCTTGTGCAGGTTTTGGAAGGCAGTGAAAACCCGCTTGCCGACTCGTTCACCGGAAAACAAAAGGCAGAGTGGTCGGTTCTCTGTCAAAATGAGTGGAAATACCTCGGTTCGGACGATCTCGTTTCCAACGAAACCGATAATTTCCTGAAATCGGGGATTGTAAAATTTTCTGTTCCCAAAGAAACCACACAAGACAACACAAAGTTGCCGGCTGGTTTTGTTTGGATGAAAGTAAAAATTCACAAAAATTACGACGCCGTTTGTAAAGCCATCGCCATTCAGGCGCAGGCGGTTCTCTCTGAATTTTCGGATAACGGCAACGACCTGTCGCATATAGAAAATGGGCTGGAAGCCAAAACCATTTCAAAGCTCATTCAGCGGGTAGCCACCGTTAAAAGTGTTTCACAGCCGTTTTCTTCATTTGGCGGATCGCCCGAAGAATCGGACGAGGCATATTACCGCCGCGTCTCCGAGCGGTTGCGGCATAAAAACCGGGCCATTACGCTTTGGGATTACGAGCATCTTATTTTACAGGAGTTTCCCGGGATTCATAAAGCAAAATGCCTGAACCATACTTCGGAAACTTCGTTTCTGTCGCCTGGAAATGTCACCATTGTGGTTATTCCCGATATTGTTGGCAAAAATGTGTTCGACATTTATCAGCCGCGGGTAAGTAAGGCAACTTTAAATGCCGTCCAGGATTATGTGAACCGCCTGAACAGCCTTCATGTAAAAACAAAAGTGATTAACCCTGACTACGAAGAGGTTACTGTCGATTTGAAGGTGAAGTTTTATGAAGGGTATG